>NZ_JAVJSQ010000004.1:0-370653 GCF_040219335.1 Gimesia sp.
GGCAATTGTGATGTCGTCCGTGATGAGTAACACCGCAACTGCAAACCTGCTCTTGCCGATCGTTATGGGTTTGGCCGTCTCCAGCGTCACGCCCGTTATGATTGGTGTGGCTTTTGCCTGCTCGTTGGCAATGCCGCTGCCTATTTCGACTCCCCCGAACGCAATTGCGTTTGGAACTGGCGAGTTGAAAACAATCGACATGCTCAAACCTGGCTTGGTGATCGCGGTCGTCGGAGCGATGCTGGCATTTTCAACAGGCTATTGGTGGTGGGACATCGTTGGTTTGTTCTAAATTATTGTGTCGCATGAGTTGACCGTTCAATAAGAGAGGCTATTGCAATGGAAGTTCACATTCAGAAATGTCAGGAGTGCCAGTCCACGGATGTATGCAATATGCTCGTGAGTGAACCAGGTCAGCCGCAAACCGTTTATGTAAAGTGCGCTTCCTGTGGCCAACTGGTCGCACGTTTCCTGTTGAGTGACTACTACCATCATGGCAAGGGAATTGAATCGTGGCTGCGATCTCTGGGGCCAGCCGCGTTCGAGAGTGGTCGAGATTTCCACGATGAATTTAGTCGAGTCCAAACAGCCGCCCTGGCAGGCTTCGAGGCAGCGTGTCGACGACTTGAGGAGCAGGAGCAAGTTGAACCGCCGTAGAGTGGCCAGTTTCAACAATGGCGATGTCAAAAAACATCTCAGAGAAACTCAAGGACTTCGATTTTCCGAGACCAAATGCTATACACCGGCTCGTTGAAATTACGTTCTGATGCCTCATATATTTGCGAGTGCATTTTCGGTTGAACACTCTACTGCGTGTGATCGGTTCGCTTCCCCCAGGAATGACACCGGCCATAAGACTCAGACTGTTCCTTGACGATCCCAGTCCTTGCCCCGAGCCAGGCGCTGGCTTCCTTCAAAGGCTCTTGAGGGACCGTTGTGTAGTGGATTTCGGCCACAGTTTGCGGTGCGTGATCAAGAATCAAACGCTTCAGTTGCTGGTCTGTATTGCTTGCAACAATGGTTTACCGTCGACATCAGGGTATTTGAGTCCCAGTAGTTTCGCGATCGTGGGAGCGATCACGGTATTGTCCACAGTTGGAAGCTTTATTCCTGTTCGAATGCCAGCACCAGACAGGATGCACATGGCATTCATCTTCGGAAGTTTTGCCAGAAACCCATGTGAGCCCAGAGACGTTCGCGCTTCTTCATATGTGGTGACAAGCGTATCTCCCGTCACGGAATCTGAGACTGCATATCCATCTTTCGCGATTAAAATGGCGTCGGGTACCTGGTTGTATTCACGCGGGTGCGGGAATCCGACTTCTTCAAAGCGATCTGGCAAGAGAACATCGGCGACACCTTCCTGCCCTGAGAACATCTTCTTGAAATCAGCAGAAGTCCGAGCAGCTTCAGCTGGATTAGTGCAGTACACGAGACCAATGCCACCTTCCGGAATGACATGTACCTGTGCCTGCGTCAGCTTTCCCCCCTCGACCTTCAATAAACCTGCCTGTCGCAGTAAAATGTTCGGCCGAATCGCTTTGGGTGTGAGGGTGAAACCGTGATCAGACACCAGGATAACCGTCGTCTTATCACGAATTCCAGCGTCATCGATCGCGTCTATAATTCGAGAGACACACATGTCAGCATACGCATTGGCAGTGTAGCCTTCTTGTGACTGTGCTCCCCGCTTGTGATGTGTCGCATCATTGTTCAGAAGATGGACAAGCATGAGATGTGGTTTACGTTCACAAATTAAATGACACGCTGCTTCAGTCCAGACATAATCCAACCCGACAATGCTGGCTTTACGAAAAGAGGTGTGCGTCTCGTCCTTCAAGAGGCCCTTTTCAATCAGTTCTGTTCGCAACCGTGGTGTCGTGTAATCAAGGGCCTCAGGAACATCAGGAAACTGGTCATCAAACGACTTCGAATTGCGAGTACACGGCCAGTTCACTTCAGCAGTTCTAAGCCCTGCAGCATGAGCCACATCCACTACGGTGGGAACTTTTACAAGCTCACTCTGGTCACGATGTGAATCAATCTTTACCGGTACTCCAATCCCACCACGCATGAGAACCCCATTTGCAAGTACACCATGTCGACCGGGTTTCATGCCTGTCACCAAAGTTGTGTGGTTGGGCCAGGTTACAGAAGGGTCAGAAACTTTCATTCCGCCATCAACGATACAGCCTTCGCGCGCGAGTCGACGAATTGTTGGCAACGGAACTTTAGGATCATCAACAAGATAGGCTGCTAACCCGTCAATGCTGATGACAACCACGTGATGTTGACCATCGGCTGCTTGTGCCACGGTCAGAGTGTTTAGACAGACCAGGGCAACAACAATTAGACAGTAGAACTGACAATAACTATTACGCATGCAAGCTTTCTCCCCAGGGATTGATCCATTAAAAATCATTTTAACAAATCAACCATCCGAGTCTAAAGTAATTCCAAAAGATCCAGCGAACCACAAAGGCGTCCTGTCACGTCTCCAGGAATGACAATATTCACAAGACTAAGAGTTCTGTCGTAACCCGGTCCGTTCGCTATGCTGAGCACACTAGGAAATTTATCTCCTGGAAGCCAGGCTCTATGAAGACCTGCAAACTGAAGAAGTCGCAGTCTGAAGCCGCCTTAAAGATTACTCAGAATTGACTTTGAACATATGATTGTGTACTATTACGTCTTCCTGATCGATGACTTTTTGGGCTTTGAAGATGTATTTATGGCTGCATATGTTCAGGATAAGTTTTGAGTGAAGCGAAAGACGAAGTAATGACTGAAGGTACTATTAAGAGAGTAGTTGACAAAGGGTTTGGATTCATTGATAACGGAACTGGAACAGATATGTTCTTCCACATGTCAAATCTTGAAGGAATCCAGTTCGATGATCTTCAAGAAGGTCAACGTGTTGAGTACACTGAAGGACAAGGTCCTAAGGGCCCACGTGCTGAGAACGTTCGAGCTATCTGAGCTCCAACCCCATGATGAAGTCTGACTGGGGTTGTCGTCAATGACCTGCAATGCCTTATCAGAGTGATCACAGAAGCCGGTGAGAAATCGTCGGCTTTTTTTATGCGCCTCGACTTCCTGCTGATCAACATGAGTTTTGTTATCGGGTTAACAGGCGGGCAATCTTCGTCTTCTGAAAAAGAGACTCATGTTTAAACGGAACTGCCTAAACGTCTTTCTATCCCTCACAGTGCTGCTGTTGTATGCCGCACAATCAAAATGCGAAGCCGGAAACGATGCTGGCACAGCCATCCCCGCCGCTTACGGTGTGCGATGGAAACTCATCGAAGACGAAGTGAAAGACTATCTCGCCCCCTGCGAACGGATCGGATTAGCAAAAGACCTCAAGGCGACCGACTTCGATGAAATCCCACCCTTCAGCCAAATGCGGCTGTGTAATGTCCTGCAGTGGGAAGAGGGGGAGGCCACGATGACTTATGCTGACGAACCCGGTTTCTCGCTGACGGGCAGCAATGGGAATGTCTTCGTGGAAATCCCCCGGCACTATGCAAGGCGATATGTGAAGGACGGGTATGAATACCGTTTTGTCAGTGATAAGCCACTACCCGGATTTGTTGTTGATCCAGCCTTCGTAGAAGACGGTCGGGAACTGCCGGCGATCTATGTCAGCGCCTACGAAGCCCACGTGCGCGACGGCAAGATGCTGAGTATCTCGGGCGTCTACCCGACCGCAGATGGCACGCGACCCGAATACCGTAGCTTTGCGCGGGCCAACGGGCCAGGCTATGGAATTCTCGATCTCCGCACGTTGAATCTGCTGCAGAATCTGTTCCTGGTGGAACAGGCCACTCGCGACAGTCAGGCAGCGGTGGGCGGCGGCTGGGGAAAAATCCTGCAACCCTCGCGCGGCGCACGTCTGCGATGTGCGCTGGCAGAGCAAAATACCAACCGGTTTATTGTCAGCAACTGGAGTTCGTATCACTCCCAAAAACTGTTCGTTGGGTCCGCAATTCAAATGGTGGACTGGAATGATCAGCATACGGTGCTGGCGAACGAACGCACCATCGTGCGTGTGGAGGCCGATACGCCGCGTGATGGAATGACTTCGATCTACTTCGATGGAACGCCGCTCGACACGACCACGAACATGATGCTTGGCGGTGCTGCTCAGAAAACCGGTTGGGCCGACAGCCTGCAGGCACCCTCGGACCACACGCCACCCAACGGCGACGGAGCAGACGCCAGTTATCGCTGTGCAGTAAGATACCGCTACATGGAGAACCTGTGGGGCAATGTCTGGCATTTTATTGACGGGCTGAACTTCAAAAACGGCCAGGCGTACGTCTGCGACAACATGCGTGATTACGCCAGCGACGTGACCAGCGGCGCATATCGGCCGACCGGCATCACCCAGGAGATCCAGACCGACAACGGCACCGTCGGCGGCGATCGCGAGCGGAACTACATGAAGAACCTGACCTTCAATCCGGCTCATCCCCTGCTGGCACTTCCCCTGGATTACGTTAATCAAGGCGTGGAGTCGGTGCCGCACGCACAAAAAACTCCGCGTCTCGGCAGTGACACGCTGCGGCATAATAACTTCGGTGACTACTACTATCTCAGCAAAAGCGCAACCTGTTACGTGCACGGCGGCGGATTCGACCACTACTGGCGCTGCGGATTATTCACACTCCGCGGCTGGCAGACAGACACCAGACGCTGGTATCTCTACGGTGCTCGCATGATTTATAAGCCGCTCTGAGTATCAGTTAGACCGACCAGGATGATGTTTTCCAAAATCAAGTACGAGTCTGAATGAATTGAGACTTGGCACCTTTGTTGAATCCTTCACACAATGTTCGCAAAGTGCTCATTGAGTTCTCGTTCATCTTTGTGCGCTCAGGTCCAATTCGGAGAGTATAGGCAATGACTTAAACCAGGCGCCCACAATTTCTGGGGAACTTTACCCGGCGTTCAATCTCCAGATCGTGAAGTTTAACACGCTGGCGAAGCTGACCCAGGCCAGATACGGCACCATCAGCCAGCCGGCTGCTCTTGAACATCGAAAGAATGTAACAGTCGTTGCAATAATAGCAAGCCAGAGGATTACGATCTCCGCGAACGCCCAGCTAGGTTCATGCATGCCGAAGAAGATCCATGACCAGGCGACGTTCAAGCTGAGTTGCCCTGCGAACAGCGTGAGAGGCATCCTCGCAGCCTTTAACCCTTCCGGTTTCCAGACTATCCAGGCTGCGATCGCCATCATCACGAAAAGCGTAGTCCATACTGGGCCAAAAACAGAGTCCGGTGGATTCCACATCGGCTTCTCGATGGTCTTGTACCAGCCCTCGATCTCGGGCGTGGTTGCGATGGCTCCCAGACCGCCCGCTCCCAGACAGATAACGATAAAGACCACAAGGCCGGTCCAGCGAGCGCGTTCGGTCATACTGTTTCCTCCCTTTTGGGATCGAGGTATTGCGATTGATTCACGTGGCAATCCTATTGAAAATGAGAGGATGCTCGCTCAAAGCCGGCCTGCAAGTCGGAGAACGCCTTCTCTGCGCTGCTTTTGAGATCTTCCCAAGCTTGTTCCCCCGCGGATTGCAGCTCGTCCAGCTTACTCTGGGCTTCGTTCCGCTGTTGACGTAACTCGTTCAGGCGTCTCTCGTAGCTGATTTTCGTGTCGGCCTCTGCCTCTCGGGCTTTGGCCTCCCACTGATCCAGCTTAGCGTTCCATTCGTCTATTTGGGCTTTGAGTTTCTCCACATAGGCGTCACGGGACATCTTTCTCCTCCAGTCGATTTATGTAAATTAACGATACCTCTGCTCATTCTAGTCATTTACCGAGATTAATCGAGTCAACCGCGGGGGCGCTGGTGTGAGCACCATGCCAGCGAATCAACAGAGCAATTGCCTGGTTATTACAACAAAGCGACCTGAATCCCGTCCTGAAGTGGAATACAGCAGACTGGGATGAAATCCCGGCTGATTTTGGACGGAAGTTATACTTGCTGGCGTGCTGGAATAAACCGGTGTCGAACCACAAGCTGAACGAACCAGCAGAGGAAAAGCTCACAAGCATTACGATTTGGCCAGATGATTTCGGTGACCTCGTCAAACTCGCTGGAAATTCTCTTCCTGCCGAATCTGCTCTACTTCATTTTGCCGGTTTCAGGGAGATTGGCGGCGTAAGTGAGGTCTGCTCGTCCCGCAAAGCTTTGACGTCAATCGGATCGTCGGTCGTCCACTGGCTGACTTCCGGTTGATGTACCATCGCGAACGAGGTCTGCAGCGGGTAATTGCAGATGCAGCCGGTCGAGAAACAGGGCACGCTCAACAGGCCGTCAGCGGCGACCAGGCTGTTGCTGCAGCCCGATCTGAGGTTCCGCAGACTGAACTCTTTGTTTTGATCCATGTCCACATACGTGGCACAGTTATTCCGCAGAAAGAGCAGGTTCTGATTGCCCACGGTGTAGTTACAGCCGCTCCGCTTGAACAGGGGGGAGGTGGAGAGTTGCTCGCCGGTCAGGAGGTCATA
Source organism: Gimesia sp. (assembly GCF_040219335.1). Lineage (NCBI taxonomy): Bacteria > Pseudomonadati > Planctomycetota > Planctomycetia > Planctomycetales > Planctomycetaceae > Gimesia > Gimesia sp. The sequence continues at coordinate 6,518 of NZ_JAVJSQ010000004.1, forward strand.
CTTGATCCCTGCCTGGTTGATAAACGAATCATCATAGAGCATCAGTGGCTGCATTCCGATCGGCTTCTCCCAGACAATCTCGCCCGTCGCCGCGTTGATCGCCTGCATCTCTTTCAGCTTGCCCGTATACAGGAACTTGGACTGATACGAGTAGGCAGACCAGTCGTCGTAGGGACGAATCGCCAGTGGGCCGCGACCGGTCATCACCCGATGCCCGTATTGCCGGTCATACTTCCATTTGACTGTACCGTCAGCTGCATCCAGTGCCAGCACGGTCGAAGTAAAGGTCTCGGGAGCCGTGCCACGACGCATCAGGTGGTCAGCCTTGAGCGGCGCGATCGAATCAGTGCAGTAGACCAGTCCTTCACCAATAACGATCGAATGAATGTTGAAGCGTTCGATCGCGGATGTTGACCAGAGCTGTTTGCCAGTTTTCCTGTCAAACGCCACAATCGTTTTCGCATCCCATAAACCCGACTCAATCGCCGGGTGACTGCTGCCTTTAGGCAGGTCATAGCCGACCGCGATCAGAATCAGCGGATCAGAGACTCGCACATCGACCACGCCCGGCTCTCCTTGCAATGCAGGATCGAGCTGGCATGAGAGCGTCTGGACGATCGAGCCGTCCGCCGGGTTCAGAATCACGCATTCGGAGTTCCGGCCGACAATCACTGCATCGGGTAAGGTCGCAAAACGGACAATCGAGGTTCCGGTATCGAAGTTCCACAACAGACGCCCGGTGTATGCGTCGAGGGCCGTCAGCCGTTTCGCCCGGTCATCGAAGGCCACCAGTCGCCCACCGGCCACCTGCGGCTTCACGCCCCGTCCGTAATCCTTGAACTTGTGAAACCCGTGGCCGGGACCGTCGCCATACCAGAGAATCCCCAGCGGCGCCTTGACCAGTTTGTCACGTGAAAAGTAAGACCGGGCTCCATCCGAACATTCGTGCGTCCAGTCGGACGAGCCGGGCAGGGCACCGACCCGCATCAGGAAGACCTTGTCCTGTCGCTGTTTCACGTCCCAATGTTGAGTATCCAGGCCGTCAATCACCTGTTGAATCACCGTCCGATTTTCTTCATTCACCGTCAGGCAGGCCACGCCCCCATAAGGCCTCACCACGTTCAGTCGCTCCTTCGCAGCAATCGCACTCTGCGCGGCGGGACTCTGATCGATGATCAGATCCGCCAGATAATGCGGCAACTGAAAGGTATCAGGATCAGCCTGAATCACCTGAATGTTCCTGCCATACCCGTCGACATTTTGAAATTTATTCCGCAATCGGCTGACCATCGCGGCATCGTCTTCAACGACGATCAGGCGAACATTGGCAACCTGCAGAATCGCCTCGGGCAACGACTCGTGGCCCAGGCCCAGCAGCACTACGTAACCGGGCTTCACGGAATTTGCCACACCCGCTTTAATAGAACTCGCATCCAGATACTCAAAGGCAGCATGAGTCACTTCCTCGGGGATTTTCGGCAGCGGAACATGCGCCAGCTGGTGCCATTTGTGTTTCTGCGATTTTGCCTGAAAACAGTGCAGCTCGCCGTTCAAACAGGAAACAATCAGACGCTGATTGGCGGCGATCAGCGAGCCAACCGTGTCATTCAGTTTTTCCTTCCAGACCAGTTTCGCTGATTTTCCGTCCGCCGCGATCTCCGCAGCAAACAGTGTCGCCCCCACATGCCCATACAGGGTTTTGCCGGCCTTGATGACGGAATGCGTCACCCCTTTGCCCAGCTTCGTATCCAGTTTCCAGAGCAGGGGGGCTTCCCACTTGCCGGGATTGAGCGTCTGCGCCCCCAGCTTTTTCTCGTACTGTCCTTTCTTCGCCTTTGAAAGATCATAGGCGTAGATCACCCCTTTCTCGACGCCGTAACTGATTCCCTCATCATAGGTCGCCCGATAACTGCAACCGGGCATCATCTTGTAGGCATTGAACGGCCCTTCAAAGAGATCCCGCTTGGGTGTGCTCCAGGACTCGGGCGCATTCTTCCCCGCTTCCACCCAGCGGTTGCCGACTTCGCGTCCGTCTGACAGATTCACCACGCCGGAATGCCCGACCAGCAAAACCTCACCCGCTGCGGTCACGCGGGAATCCCCGTTACGATAGCCCTGTACGTAGTAGTACATTTTGCCCGTTTCGGGATCAATGCGGGCCGGCATTGAACGGCCGTTGGGCACGACCAGCATCCCGTCTGCGATCAGGCAATACCCTTGTGGTGAAAGCCCCGCTTCCTGCAGGTAATTATGATCGATGCGGACATTCTTCAGGAACTGAATTCGCTGATTGATCCACTTTCGTTTGCCTGTTTCTATATCGACAGCACTCAGATAGGTTCCCATCGAAGGCCAGATCCCCGCGCCAAAGAAGGCGACACCGTCCTTCACGACCGGTGCACCGCGGACAGGCCAGTAGGAAATCAGACGATCATTGCCCAGATGCCACCTGCGGGGATGCGTCTCGGGGGCCCCGGTGATTTTCCAGCGGAGTTTCCCGTCTGGCAGATTGAGACAGTAGAGGTAGCCGTCGTCCGAACCGAACAGCACGTTGTCTTCCACGACCACCGGTGCGAACCGGATCGGCCCATTAGTCTCATAGCGCCAGAGCACATCCCCTGTGTTTGCATCGAAAGCACTCAAATTGCCATCCAGCGGAGAGCCGAGGAGAATGCGATCGCCGACCGCCACCGGTTCCTGCACCAGGTCATACTGCAGGCGCTCCTCGTTCGGCCAGGCGACCTGGTGCCGTGGCAACTGACGTGTCCAGCTCCGCTTGAGGTCCACGGGCAGGGTTTCAGTGGTGACGGCGGTCCGTTCCGGATTCCCCCGCCACATCGGCCAGTCGGCTGCGGACAGAGTTGAAATACAGAGCATAAACAATACGGCACAGAATGTGCCACGGACAACGGTTTGATATCGAGCGAGCATAAGTTCTTTTCACTGGCAGGAAGTTGGTGGGAGGAATGATTTCAGAGTGCTACATGCGTTTCTAACACCAGTATGTCCAGGATTCCCCGGATAGCGTTACCTGGAACTGCTTCCGACACAAATCAAAGTCATTGTAACCGCAGCCCTCCCCACTATGTCCAACGCGGGGCGATTTTTTGAGAATTTTCCCTGTAAGCTACAGCCGAGAAGGGCTTCACAGACCGCGTTTGGACTGTGAAGCCGTCCCTCAGGTGGGGTTTGGCTTCTTCGGCTTCAAGGTCGAGCTGGGCTTTAGTTGCCCGCCAAGCGGCTTCAGCCTACTTCCTGGCCTCGCGATCGCTCTTCCCGCTACCGCCGTCGAAGCGGTACTTCTTGCCGAGATAGACGACCCGCCACTTGTTGCGGGCGGCATCCCATATCAAACGGTAAGTCAACTAAATAGCTGCGACCATCATTTCTCATGCTACACAACGCGGCCACAAGCACACTTACCCATCAAGCTGCCTCAGGGGCCCTCTGGCTGTATATTAGCTTTGCAGACATACAACTCTCGTCAGGAGTTTCGAGGCTGAATAAGGCGATTCTGAGCAGCCTGGAGCACAGAAAGCGTTACGTTCTATAACAGCCATTGGGAGGCAATTAAAAAGATCAAATTAGGTACACTTTTAAAATGGACTATTCAGGTACAATTCAGGCAAAAACAAAAAGGCCATAAGTGACTGACACTTATGGCCTTATATGCACGCCCGGGTGGATTCGAACCACCGACCTACGGATTAGAAGTCCGTTGCTCTATCCAGCTGAGCTACGGGCGCCTGTGTTTCTCTATGGACCCCATTTCGGGCGAATGAGTTCGCACCGGGGTCGCGGAAGCGGTGCTGGATTCTAACGGGAAAGTGCTTTTCGGCTCAATACTTACAACACACAATGCAGGCCCCGAATTCAAAAAAATCCGGGTTTCCGGCTGCGGATAATCCATTTTGAGCCTCCGGCCAGCAGCACGATCCCTGTTTTCGCCGCGATTCACTCTGCCTGCTGCACCAGTTCGTGAATGCGCTTGATCAGAATATCTTCGGTTCCTTTCGCCCAGCGGCCCGGCTGATTGTAGTAGATCATCGAGAAATCAACCTCGTAACCGCCTTCATCCCGCATCCGCTCTGACGCGACGTAGCCAAACACGTCGTTGGCGTAAGCAGTCACCCAGACGGCATCACTTTTGAGTTCCCGCTTGAGCCGCAACGCGTAGTCCACCACCACTTCGCCTCCCAGGAAGACCATCGTGAACTGCCGACCGAACTTCCAGACCTGCACGGGAGCAGGGTAGCTCGTCGGCAGTTTCCCCTCTTTCTCGAAGTGCTTGAGCATGTTAGCCCCGTGCTGTCTGACCTGCGGCCGCTGATGATCGAGGGCCGTTTCCAGTTCCTGTTTTGAAGGGGGCTCGAAAGGCAGATCCGCCTTGCCATAAGCGGTTTCCAGCGGGGCCGTAATGGGTTGCGTCTCTTGTTTCAGCAGTCGGGCAACTTCCACCGCGATCGCCCGGCCATGACCGATAGCCAGATCTTTCGCTACATCCTTCTTGCCCCGGATCGGGTTCTGATCGGCTCCACAACCGATCGTGCAGACAGCGACAATCTCCCCCTGTTGTTCTTCAATATAACGGGCGGCATAGCCGGCCCAGTCGCCGTTGAGACAATTGTAATCGCTGCCGAACGTGGTGCAGTGACAGGCATAGTTAAATACCAGTCCCCGAAGTCGTCCGTTGCCATCAGTCACCTTCAATACCGGCAGACTGTGGTCGACGGGCCCCTCCGGATTGACACCGAACCCGGTCCACTTGCCGTTCTTCAGCACCCGCCGGTTCTGGGCAAAGCCAACTTCACCAGTGACCAGAGCCATCGTTCCTGGCTTGAGATCTTCAATCGCAGTGCCGACGGTCTTTACAATCCGCGCTTCGACCTGGGTCCAGTACTTCTGTGATGCATTCCGCTGCGCCTCGGTCAGCGGAGTAGAGAAGATATTTGACAAGCCCTCCACCGGATGCGGAGCGGTATGGGAATGCGTGCTGCAGATCACCAGTTGATCGCGGTCCAGTCCGTACTTCTCTTTGACCGTCTTCGCAATCCGGTCGGTAAACGTACCGGCGAAGCCGATGGAATCGAGTGAGACCAGCGCACAGACTTTTTTCTCAGGCGATCGAATCGCGATGGCCCGCACATACAGGGGCTCATCCACGTTCTCGTAAACCGTATCCCGATTGCCGTACCCGGAGAGCCGTAACGGGACCTCGGGGGTGATTTCGGTCTTCGCGAAACCATAAGCATAACCAGCGTCCGCAGCACGGAGTGTGCCACCACTCAGGCAGCAGACACACAACACAACAGACAGAAATTTCAAACCACAGGCAACCATCGCATTCTCCCAAAAGCAGAGACAGGCGGAAATTAAACATAATCCATTCTCCTGATTATGCCATATCTCGCCAGCGATGGAAACCAGCAACCCGCGGTCAGGGAAAGCAGCCTCTTCTGAATTGAAAAAACACAAAGCCCATTGATCGACTGCTGTCGCGCCAGTAACACAATCGGATCAACGGGCTTTGTTACTGTTTAAGAGCTGAATTACTCCGATTTTTGTCTCTCACTTTTGAAAAAACAAAACCTCGTTAAATGAATTCTCCGTGAGTTTTCCAGGATCGGCTTGCACATCACCCTGTTTCTGTTTATCACAACGATTCACAAATATCGTAGTGGATAAATTTGAAGCGATTGAATAGGCTGGCCTGCACATATAGCAGTTCCTGCCCGGGACAAGCGCCCTTTCATATCCTTCCGGGAGAGATCATAAATGCCAGAAATCGTCGTCACCTGTCCGCACTGTCAGGCTAAAGCTAAACTCAAAAGCACCAAAATGCTGGGGAAGAAAGTCAACTGCCGCAGTTGCGAAACCCCCTATGTGCTCAAAGCCGATGGCCAGCAGAAAAAGGCCAGAGCCGCGTCCGCAGATGAGTTCGATGATTTCGACGAAGAATTTGACAGTGCCGCCGTAGCCCGCGCCCGCCGCGCACGCAAAAGAAAGGGAAGTCCAGCAGCAGCGCCGGCACAACGAAGGCCAAATCCAAGAGTAAAAAATCGGAACAGGAAAAGTCACAACCTCCCGTCCTGCTGTTAGTCGGCGGCAGTATCCTGGGGCTCGCCCTGACCGGCGGTGTGATCTATTTCATGGTGACCGCTGGAAGTTCGCTGAGTGCTCAGAATGCGGCACAGAATCAGCAGGCAGGTCCCGTCAAGTATGCGACCTTCCATCCGGAAGTCGGCGACTTCGGCTGCGAATATCCCGATAACTGGAATGTCAAAAGCGGAGGCGGGCAGGGGGGCGTCCAGAGCTGGGCCAGGTTCAGTTCCCCCGATGAAAGCGCCACGATTTCGGTACGCGGCAACATGACCGGCGGCGCCCTCGGTGGTGCCGGCCTGGCGATGATACAAGGCGCAGATTCCGACGAAATCGAACCGCCGGTCGTCGGCATTCATCGCCTGATGAAGATCAAACTGGCGGACGACTATCCCAATTACGAAGAAATCGGCGACTACCAGTTACTGGAGACCAAAATGGGCGATGCTTGTCAGTCCGTCTTCACCACCAAATCACTGCTGGGAGGCACACAGCGCGGCTACCGGGTGACCCTGCTCACCGGACGGGTGCAGTTCAATATGATCTGCCTCTGTCCCGACGGTCAGTTCGATCAGTTAACGCCAATCTTCACCCAGGTGATCAATACGATTCACGAAAAGTAACCACATCGAAAGAATCTGTCAGTTTAACCCCACGACCAGGCGAACTGGTTCTTGAAGTGGTGGTAATACAGGCCGATCATTCGTAACGCCACCAGCTCGACGTAGATCATCACGCCTCGCATCAGAAACAGGCCCATGATTCCCCATTCGATGTTCGCGAAGGTCAAGCCCAGCTGCAACCCCGCCACGAAGAACATCCCGGTAGCGGTAAAGAAGTAAGCGGGCATCGATTTGAAAATCGTCAGGACCATCAGGTCAAGACGGAAGACCGATTCCACACCACCAACGGCCACACACAGCGCCAGAATCGGCCAGAAGAACACGCCCATACAATACAGAAACATGAACATGCTCAGGTGAAACGCGGGCAGGTTGTCACCAATGGTCTCCATTCCGAACAGATACAGTCCTGCATCCGCAATGATCTCAGGATTGAGGAAGAAGATCACTCCTACATAGGCATAAGCCGGAAAATGCACCAGGAACCAGGTGAAAATCCACTTGATCATCGGGATAAAAAAGCCCTCTTCGGGGCTTAACTCCGGCAGATGTTTCTCGCCGGCAGCCGCTTCATAAATCACGCAGAAGCGATAATGGCTGTACCAGCCCCGGATGATGATCAGCCCGATAAATCCCAGCGTGCCGGCGAAAGGTAATAATGAGAAACAGAGCCCCATCCCCAGCCAGAGCAGCATAAAGATAAACAGGTTGGAGGGATCGAGCAGCATCAGGAACGTCGCCTGCAGATCCTCGACGTAGTTATTCTCTTTCTTCCGCGTGACGGGACCGTCTTCATCACCGTCATACTTCTCGGCCTTAACCATCGGCTTGCGTCGCACCGGTCGGCGAATCGTTTTGGACTTCGCTTCCAGTTCCACCGCATCGTCCAGCAGGCTGGAAAAGTCATTCTCGGCGTAGTCTTCGTCCTGTATTGATTCCAGCGTGGGAATCGCCACGGTTTCGCCACACTCCTTACAGCGCAGCTTTTTACCGGCGGCTTCCTCTTTGACTTTATAATTCTTCGCACAGACAGGGCAGCTGACTTGAATTGACATGGAACGGACTCATCCTGAAGAACAAACGGCGCTGGGAAAACAGTCTTGTCTTGAGTCTGACAACGCGAACGATCCGACCCAGGATCAAATGAAACTGTTTTTTTTTGTTCACTCTCAGCATAACGCCTTTCACCTGATTTCGCGAGCGTTTTCTGTGGAATGTTCAGCCCGCCCCAAATCGCTTCTCCAACTATTCACACTTCGGCCATCGAATATTTAAACAACGCTGTTAAAAACCTGGCCAGACCTGCTTCGAGCACAGCGAACAAATAAACTCGCGGCCTGCTTAGAGAAGCTTTTTCCAGCCAGACGCTGCGCCCACATAGTAAAACGCCCACCGTTTTACCCACCACGACAACCCGCTACCTGTTACGTACCCTCTCAATTCAAACCCCAGGAGACCCGATCGTGTTGTATCGTCACCCCACCCGTAAAGGATTTACCCTCATTGAACTGCTGGTGGTCATTGCCATCATCGCCATTCTGATCGCGCTGCTGCTCCCTGCAGTCCAGCAGGCTCGGGAAGCCGCCCGCCGCAGTTCCTGCAAGAACAACCTCAAACAGATAGGCATCGCGATGCACAACTACAACGACGTGCATTCCACGCTCCCGCCCGGCTACCTCGATGACGATCCGCTCGCCAATGTCACCAACCACAACCTCCTCGGCTGGGGAACCTTCATTCTGCCCTACATCGAACAGAGTGCCCTCTACAACTCCATCGCCGAAGTCGGCGGTCTCGACAACAGCTGGACCACCATTCCCGAAATGACCACCGGCTCCGCAACGGTGACCACTCCCTATTCCAAAGTTGTACTGACAACCTACATCTGTCCCTCCGATCCAATGGGCGGCCTGAATACTGATGTCGGCGGCTACGGAAAATCCAACTACACCGGCGTCGCAGGCAATACCTATCGCAGCTCCGGATCGACGAAACCGACCGGCTCGTTCTATGACAATTCCAATGTTCGCTTCCGAGACTACCGTGACGGTTTGAGTAATACCATCATCATCGGCGAGCGGGGGACGGAAGGCGCCAAGAACGGCACAATCTGGATCGGCAACTACTCTGACGCCGCGTATTACACGCAAAACGCCATCGCCACCAACAGCGCCTACTACGGCATCAACGGCACCGCCGGCTCCTGGAACTTTACCAGTTCCCACACAGGCGGCTGTCACTTCCTGCTGGGCGACGGCGCGGTCCGCTTCCTCAGTGAAAATATCGACCTCAATACCTACCGTGATCTGGGCTTCATCGCAGACGGCAACCCCGTCGAACTGCCTTAAGCATCTGACCACGATTCCCATTCGCTCCGGTGTGTTGTCCCGACAGGCGACACACCGGAGACATTCCACATTCTCCCCACTTTAAGAGACAGACTACGTCCATGAAATTAATCGCCCTCTGTTTACTGACACTCACCCTAATCGGCTGTAGTGGCGGAGCCTCGACGACTCCAGAAGTCAGCCCCGGTCTCACACAGGATCAGCTGGTCCCCACGCTTCAGAAAATCGCCGAAACCGGCCAGTACGACGCCGTCCTGCAGGACCTGACCGTCGGCCTGGAAAACGCCGGCCACATGGAACAGGCCGTCACCGTCCAGCGGTTTAACGAACTCTCCAACCCGGAAGACATCAAAAAACTGGCCGCACAGGTCGTGGAGACGATCAAAAAGTAAAGCTGCAGGGAAGCAGGCTGGAAATTCTAGTCTGCTTCCGCCTATCTTCTTGAATCGTGTCTGCGCACCATTCAATACTCCACTCCAGCTATCAATTCATGAGGATTGTGAAATTGAAACAAAAGGTTTCATATTGAAACTCTGTACGGTATAAACAAGAGCACTATTCATTTCCCCGGTTACCTGCAGCCAACTCCGGAACCAGTGCCATGATCGACTCGCAAGACTACACAGACTGGTGTCTTTACGCCGGCCTCTATCTGAAAAACCACTCGCACGCTGACCGCTATCGGACTTACGAACAGAAAATTTCCGAAGCCGGGCTCGTCACCCGCATCGTGCACGACTTCATTCATGATATGGATGACGTTGTCGACCTGACCAACTGGCGATCGTATTCCGTATACGAAACCGGAAAGTACCTGAAATATCGCATCGAGAAAACCGTGTTTGCACTGCAGACCATCGGTGCCACACGGGTCGCAGAGAAAATACCCACCGCTAAAAATCGCTCCCCCATGAGCCAGCTCATGCAGGCCAGGGGAAATCTTGAAGATGCGATGCAAGAGATTGATCCCGCGCAGGCCATGCAGGACTTTCGGAATAATCTCGCAAAGCAGTTTCCCGAAATCGCGGCTCAGGCGGGCTACACGCCCACTCCTTCGCCTCCCACCCCCATCGATCCTAATATCGAAACGCTGACGGAAATCAATGCGTTACTGGAGGCCTATGTCACCAGCCACCAGGAAGAGCTTCAGGCCGATCTGGATCGACTTGGCGACCCGCGACAGGATCCCGACTTTGATCCCCAGCGCCGCCTGCAGGAACTTGAAGAACAGCGTCTGCGGGAAGCACAACGGGAATCCCAGCTGGAAGCAATCCAGGCGCTGAAACGCCAGATGAAAGAGTTCGTACGGCTCTATGAAAAAGTGAAGGGTAACGCCGCTAAGCTCGCATCCCACCGCAGGAAACTGATCGACCTGTATGATAAATATGCAGAGGACCAGTCCGATCTGCTCCCGAAACTGAAAGACTGTCTGGCGGAATGCAAAGAATTCCAGCAGACATACCGCGACATTTTCCACCCGCAGATCACAGAGGATCACGCACTTCAGAAACGACTGGACAACTACGGCCCCTACAGCATTGATGAAGACTTCGAATTTGGCACGATTCGAGTCAGCTGGTCGAAACCACCCGCATTCCGGAGCAACTGGACCGACTTCAATGTCGATATTGAATTTCAACCGGGAGAAGACCAGCAAATCAGTCTGCTCCTGGACGCCACGAGCCGCCTGCAGTCCCGCTTCCCGTCCCTGTCGGACGAACTGCAACAGGAGATCGTCGGCAACTTCTCCGAATACTGGGACTGGATGGAGGAAGATGAAAAGGAAGAGTATGACATCGAGTTCGACGACGCGGGAGTCCCCGTCTTCGACTCACTCAAGCCCTGTATCGGCATCCCCGGAATCAATCTCACGATCCCCGAGTGGCCAGACGGCGACGCAATTGCCATTGATGGCTATCTGGCCGTGGACTGGGATTGCGAACACGGTCTCATGTTCGAATGGGAAGACGTCCCGGAAACAGTAGAAACGCCCGCTGCAAAGATTCCCGAACATGTTCAATTCACCGATGCAGGTCCACAACTCACTCCGGCTGATATCATCCAGTTTGAAACAGAACACAAGATTGAGTTACCGCAACTCTATCGCGAGTTCCTGCTGCAGACAAACGGCGGAAAACCTGTCCCCAACCACCTGCAACTGAAATCGAGAGGTACTACCACTCCGATCGATTTTGACAGTTTTTCAGGAATCAATGCCGAGAATCCAGAAATGGATCTGGGGACTGTCCTGTCCACATACCACACATATCCCTATCTTCCCATTGCCAGAATCAAGGCACCAGATCAAACGAATGACTCTGGTCAAATGCAATACCGGAGTAACTTTCTCCTGTTCCTGAATCTCACAGAACCACACCAAAACCAGATAGCCTTCACGACAAATCCACTGGACAAACTTTGCCAGAAACCTTCGAATGCTTCAAACCGGAGCAAGCAAAAAAAATCTCGCTTCGCAAACTTCTTCTATGGCCCTTATATCGAAGTTTTAGCGCCTGATATTTTCAGTTTACTGATTCAATTAACCGAGCGTCCGGTTCAAAAACTCCCCGTCTGGCTCGAAGCGCTACGAAATCAGGACCAACAACAGTTTCTTGAGTGGATAGGAGAAAGGAAAACACTCAGAGACCAGTATGTCGAATATGGCTACCATCGTAACTGGTCCGTCCTGGATTATGTGGCAGAGGAAGCACCTCCTGAGTTTATCCTGGATCTGATCAAGAAGAACTATCTGGTTCCTGAAAAACTGCTGGCAAGCTGGGGACAGAACGACAGGAGCATCGAACGCTTTCAGGAACTGATGACGGTCCTCTCTCCCCAGTACTGGCGATACGTCTTCCTCAGTCCTGAAGTCTGGGACCATCCGGACATCCTGAATACCATCTCAAACCTGAAGATTGATCTCAACACAGGAATTGCCCCCGATGGCGGTACTCCGCTACAACAGGCTGTACGAACCGGTTCGCCAGACAATGTACGCTGGCTCATGGAGCAGGGAGCATCCTTGTCAAAGCCGGACAATCATGGCAAAACCGCATTAGACTACGCAGAATCATTGCAACACCTTGATTGTCTGATTGCGCTGCTCGAAGCAGGCGCCCCGCTGGAAACTCTCTTTCCCAGATTACCCGACATGAATGATAAACTGACTTTCCTCAAAACAAATTGGGGCAAGCAATTTCCCAAACTGCTTGCCTGTCTGAAACAAATCGGTATCGATACCAGCAGCGTCGAAGAATAATCCGCCCCGGCAGAGCAGCCGATCTTTTCACATAAATACTTCCTTCATGGTATTACTCAGGGTATAAACAGAGATAATTCGATTTCGCAATCTGTTTCAGTTTTCCTCCCGGAGCCTACCTCATGCCCCCCGCCGAATTTAAACAAAAACTGTTAGCAGGCCTCGGCGGTGACTGGCCCGCGCCGCCGGAGCTGAATGTCAAACAGCGTGATACCATTCAACGGGACGGCTATCGCATTGAGTCACTGACCTACGAAGCCGAGCCCGGCGATCCGATTCCCGCCATGCTGTTGATTCCCGATATGGTCTCGCCCGCACATCCCGCTCCCGCCGTCGCAGTCTGGCACCAGCACGCCGGTCAGTACCATCTCGGCAAAAGCGAACCGGCGGGACTGGCCGGAAACCCGATGCACCACACCGGTGCCGCCCTCGCGAAAGAAGGTTACGTGGTCCTCTGTCCGGATGCCCTCTGCTTCGAAGAACGCCAGGACCCGACCGGCAAACTCAAAGCAGGGAACTATGAACGCTTTGAATTCCTGCGTTACGTCGTCGACGGCAAATGCATGGCCTGGAAAAATATTCTCGACATGCAACGCGCCGTCGACTTTCTGCAGAGTCGCCCCGAAGTCATCGATGAAAAAATCGGCTGCTACGGACATTCGATGGGTTCCACGCACACCTGGCTCATCGGTCCCTGGGAACCCCGTATCAAATGCCTGGTGGGCAACTGCTGCCTGCCCACCTACAAAGGCATTCACCGCGAACACATGCTGCACTGTTTCCCTAATTTCATCCCGGGTATCTACGAATTTGGCGACACCCCCGACATCGCCGCCCTCATCGCCCCGCGTCCATTGCACATGAATTTCGGCGAACTGGATGGGGGCAGCCCCATCGATGAAGTCCGCCGCGGTGTCAAAATAATTGCAAACAACTACGCTGCCATGAATGCAGAAACAAACTTTAGTTATTATATTGAAGAGGGAGCTGGCCACGTGCTGTCCCCCGTGATGTGGGATAAAACGAAGTCCCACTTCGAGCGCCACCTGAAGTCTTAACCCAGAGAGAATACCCGGAACCCATTCATGGATGCCCTGAAATACACGCAGGAACTGGTCGGCTTTGAATCCACCAGCTGCTACTCAAACGTCGAAGTCACCGATTACGTCGAAGCCGAACTTAAAAAACTGGGCTTCGAAATCGAACGCCTCGAATACACGGATGCCAAAGGCGTACGTAAAGCCAACGTCATCGGTCGTCGCGGTTCCGGCCCCGGAGGTATGGCCTACTTCGCCCACACCGATGTGGTTCCCGCAGATCCCTGGTTCACCGACGAGTTCGGTCCGTTCACTCCCACCATTCAGGGAGACAAACTCTATGGCCGCGGTTCCTGCGACATGAAAGGTTCTATCGCCTGTATGCTGGCGGCCGCCAAACGCTATGTCGACCAGGACCTGAAACACCCGCTCTACATCACCTGTACCGCAGACGAAGAAGTCGGCTATCACGGTGCTAAGAACGTAGCGGAACACTCCCAAATCTATCGAGAGATGGCAGCAGGCGAAGCCCACGGCATCATCGGCGAACCGACCATGCTTGAAGTCGTTTACGCGCATAAGGGAACCTATGGTTTCCAGGCTATCTCCCACGGCCGGGCCGCACACTCCAGCCTCGATACCGGCATCAACGCGAACCTCGCTATGATCCCGTTCCTCGTCGAAATGAAAAAACTGTACGAGGAATGCATGACCGATTCCCGCTGGCAGAATGATGAATTCAATCCGCCTACTAATGGCTGGAACATCGGCATCAACGACAAAACGGCAGCCGTCAACATCACACCCCCGCAGAGTATCTGCACCGTTTACTTCCGCCCCATGCCGGGACAGGAGCCGGACGAACTGGTCGCCCGCGCCCGCGAAGCAGCTGAAAAGTGTGGTATCGAATTCCAGTTCAAATGCGGAGGCAGCCCGGTTTACACCGATCCGAATTCGACCATCGTCAAAGAAGTCCTGCAGATTGCCGGTAAAGATCAGGCGAAAACGGTCTCGTACGGCACCGACGGCAGCCAGTTTCCCGAGATGAAAAACCTGGTCGTCTTCGGCCCCGGAGACATCGGCCAGGCACATACACACGATGAATTCATCGCCCTCGAACAACTGGAGCAGGGGACCGAGAAATTCGCGGCCCTCATTGAGAACTGGTGCTGCTGAAAGCCACCCCCTGATCAGGGACTGGCAGGCACACCACTGTTGAATTCCGCGGGATCAAAGGGATCCGCGGGCTTGGGTTTTACCAGTTTGTTGATTTCCTGGTCGGACATTTTCTTCGGAATAAAATCGGCAATCAGCGAGAGGTCTCCCTTCAGAGGCGTGGCTTCGCTGGTTCCGCCGGTCTGCTGAATCACCGGCTGTCCTGCTGCCGCCCGATCCTGGATATCCTCTTCCATGAGTGCCTGTTCGAGGCCGGAATTATAACCACCGCTTGTCGGGCGAATCTCCGCGGCCTGCTTCAATAGATTCTCACGGGCAAAGCCCACCCGGCGTTCTGCTCGTTTGGCCAGCCGGTCGGCCCGCAGATTGTCATTCGCCAAACGGTCTGCGACTGCATCGCCGACCCACTTCTGAACAATCTCTTTCTGCTTCCGTCCTGCATAGCCCTGGTAGACGACCATGCCCTGTTGCGGATGTTCCTGCTCCGGCTTCACGATCAACGCGCTTTTGGTGGGGTAGTCGAAATCCAGCCACTTCATGACCTCTGCCAGGTTCTTCTCAGCGTAGATCCGATGATTTCCATACCGCCGCGTGACCTGAGTCAATTTGAATTCGGAAGTCGTCGCACTCCCATGACAGTTCGCATTTCCACATTTATTGAGCAGGATCGGCTGAATCTTCCGCACAAAAATCGCGGACTGTTCCCGGGAGATCCCTGTCAGTGAAGTCGCTTCGTCTGCATTTTCCAGTTTCTGCGTGACGAGTTTCTCTTCGATTTTCTGCTGAATCGTCATCCGGTCTTTCGTGGGAGAGACGTTCATCAGACGACGTAACATCAACTGGGGCTCAGAGCGTTTGGGTTCCAGGCGAATCGCATCCCGCAATTCACTCTTCGCTTCTTCAATCAGATCATTCGTCACACACCAGCGGGCCAGATCCATATGCGAATTGGCCGTGGGAAATTTCATCGACGCCCGCTGCTTCTTATAAATTCCATGCAGGTCGGGAGCCTCAAACACCACATCCGCAAAGGGGACCAGCATACTCCCCGTCGGATTCGTGACGAGGTAGCCTCCCGCACTTTCGCTGATTTCGCCCGAGACCATCCGGCCGGTCCGCATCAGCAGAATCGAGTTCTTTTTCAGCGGCGTCTCTACCTGTGCCTCCACAGTCGTTCCACCAATCCAGCCGAACACAGCCAGGCAAAACAGAAGGGCAGGCACACACGAACGAATTGGCGCTGATAATAAAGTCATAAGACATCGACACTGAAACAGGGATTCAGATTTTGACGCCTGCCAACCAGACAAATGAGGACACTAAACCATTTCACCAATGAGACTTATGGCAAAACAGAGACATGATTGTCACAGGAGAGGCAGGGGAGAGGATTTGTGAACCACTCTCATATGGGATTTATCGTTTTGGGTCAACCCGGGATTTCCTCACACGCCCCAAGCGCAGGGGGCGACGCCAGTTGATTTCGCCGTCAAACCGGTCACAATAGGCGGCTGGAATCTGTGTCTCTAACCTGATGGATGCGAAATGAGTGAAGACTCTCAGTTTTTTGATCAAATGGTGGGCAAAACGGTCGTGATCGACCTCACCAGCCTTTACGTGATTGCAGGAACCCTGATCGGACAGGACCAGCACTACCTGTTTCTGGAACAGGCCGACGTCCACGATCTCCGCGATACGACCACCACCCGCGAACTGTACGTCCACGAAATGGGCAAACACGGCGTCGCCGTCAACCGCGAGCGGGTTCTCGTCTCCCGCCGGGAAGTCGTCTCCGTCTCGGCCCTGGATGATATCGTCCGCTGATTTCTATTCGGGACAATAAAACGATAAAACCCCGCAGAACCGATCGTCCTGCGGGGTTTTCATATCTCAGTGAATTGGGCTCTCAGCGATTAGAGAGACCAGCCATCACGGTAATCGCGGCTCAGGAACTTGTTGGCTTCCGGCGCATTGGTGAATTCCATCTTCTTGGCATCCCAATCCAGTTTCTTACCAGCGCGGATGGCACAGTTCCCCAGCAGGGTCGTTTCCGTCAGGCGGCTGGCATAATTGAAGTTGGACATCGCAGGCTCACCACCTTTGATGGCAACAACGAATTCTTCGAAGTGGCCGGGCGAACGAGGCAGGCTCTGCTCGGGCTTCTTGAAGTCGCTGAATTTGTCGCGGGGCAGCAGCACGTATTCTGCACCGTAGTCGTCCGGCGTATACAGGTTGCCTTCATCGCCAATCAGAACCACACCGCTGGGCTTCATTTTTTCACCCATCAGCAGTTCTTCCGGAGGCAGGTTACCGCCATCGTACCAGGTCAGCTTCAGCGGGCAGAGTGTTTTATCGCCTTGAGTCCGCTCGGGGAACTGGTAGGTGATTTTGGTCGACTTGGGATAAGTCTCGTTTTCAATCATTCCTTCCGATTCGGCGACGATGGAAGTCGGATCGTACAGATCGAGGGCCATCACGTGCATGTTCATCGTGTGACAGGCCATGTCACCCAAGGCACCGGTACCGAAGTCCAGCCAGCCACGCCATTCAAACGGATGATACAGCGTGCTGAATTCCCGGTAAGGAGCAGGGCCGAGGAACAGATCCCAGTGAATGTGCTTGGGAGCCGGTTCCCCTTCCGGTGGACGCTCGACGCCTTTACCCCAGACCGGACGGTTCGTCCAGACATGAGCTTCACGCACATTACCCAGCACGCCAGACCGAATGACTTCAACGGCTTCGCGGAATCCGTCCTTGGCAGTCCCCTGGTTACCCATCTGGGTCTGTACATTATGCTTGTTAGCTGTTTCACGCATCACGCGGGCTTCGTGGACCGACCAGGTCAGCGGCTTCTGGGTGAAGCAGTGCTTCCCTTTTTTCATCGCCATCACGGAGGCAGGAGCATGCGAATGGTCAGGGGTACTGACGGTCACCGCGTCAATTTTATCGCCCATCTCTTCCAGCATTTCGCGATAATCATTGAACTTTTGCGCTTTGCGATAGCGAGCCGCTGATTTCAACAGTCGCTTATCGTCGATATCACAGATAGCAACCAGGTTACCGCTGCTTGCTGCACTCGCTGTATCGCTGGAGCCTTTACCACCCACACCGATGGAGGCGAAATTGATTTTTTCCATGGGAGATTTTTCAGCAGCCAGCAGGCTCTGACCACCGACCCAGAAGGCGGCCCCCAGTGCCGAGCTCTGTTTGATAAACTCGCGGCGTGTTGTACGTTGACTCATGAAGTGCTCCTGTTTGAATGTCTAAAGTAATCGTCTGACGCCATGTTACTTTAGTCGGTTAAAACGTGATTTAACTTTTAAGAATCTCAAATCAGTAAAGATCCATTTATTGTAGTGGACGCCCCAGCGAAAGAAAACAGAATTAACCCCGAAATGGCCATCTCCCCCAGACTCCGATAACCCGTGCACACTTGAGCCATTCTCATTTTTTTGAAATATTTTCCACAGAGACTTTTCTCCCTCTCGGGAACATGTCAAAGTAAATAAAACATCACAGCGTTCACCCACCCACACCGTCCCGCAACACGAAACTGACAACCCCCATGAGCAGCAGTGATTCTTCTTCCACGACCTCTGAATTTGATGTTCTGATTAAAGGCGGCACCGTCATCGACGGAACCCGCGCCCCGCGCGTGACTGCCGACGTCGGCATCAAGGGGGACCAGATCGTCGCCCTGGGAGACCTTTCCTCTGCGAAGGGGGCCTTTGAGATCGACGCGACAGGAAAAATCGTCGCCCCCGGCTTCGTGGATGTCCACAATCACTCCGACAGCTGGCTCCTGAATACGCCGAACTTCCTCTCCAAAACATCGCAGGGATTCACAACGGAAGTCATCATGGCCGATGGCATCTCGTATGCCCCCGTCGACCGCTGCACTGCCGCCGACTGGATCTACTATCTGCAGTCACTCGACGGACTCTACCCCGAAGAATACACGGGCTGGGAATCGCTCGAAGAGTACATGAATCTGCTCGACGGCAGAAACGTGCAGAATGTGATGACCCACATCCCGTATGCCAATCTGCGTTCCATGCACTGCGGATTCGGACGCCAGCGGGTTGATGACTTCCAGATGAAACTGATCTGCAGCGAAGTCCGCAAGGGCATGGAAGCGGGCGCGGTGGGAATCTCAACCGGCCTCGATTACGTCGCCCAGTGCTTCTCGCCCACCGACGAACTGGTCGAAGCCTGCCAGGCGATGGCCGAATATGACGGCCTGTATGTCTCGCACATCCGCTACAAGAAATCGCTGATGCCCGCGATCGAGGAACTCGTCGAAATCGGCAAGCGGGCCGGCGTCAAGGTACACATCTCTCACATGAAGGGACAGCATCCGGGGCAGGCCGAAGAGGCACTCGAATACATTGACAAAGTCGCCCGCCACGAGGTTGATATTTCGTTCGACGTCTATCCCTATCAGCCCGGCTCCACCATGCTGCACTTCCTGCTTCCCTATGAAGTCTTCGAAGAGGGCCCCCGCAAGGCAGTCGAGAAACTGAAGCAGCCCGAAATGCAGCAGCGGTTCAAATACGGACTGGAGAACTACCTGCTCGACATCTCGGCCATTCAGATCGCCTGGGTCTTGACCGAAAAGAACAAGCAGCACCAGGGCAAAATGCTCAGCCAGTACGTGGAAGAAACAGGGCTTCCCAAAGAGGAAGCCCTGATCAAACTGCTGATCGAAGAAGAGATGGCCGTCCTGCTGGTGTTCAACATGGGCGATGACCGCCTGGTCGATCCCGTTCTGCAGCACGACCTGTATATGATGGGCACCGACGGCATCTACATGGACGGGGGCGTCATTCATCCCCGCCAGTTCGGTTCCGCCGCGCGAATCCTCGGCCCCTGTGTCAGGGACCACAAACTCTTCTCACTGGAAGATGCGGTTTATAAGCTCTCCGGTTGTGCCGCCCAGCGGTTCGGCATGGAAAAACGCAGCATCCTCAAACAGGGCAACTACGCGGACATCGTCGTCTTCGATCCCGAAACCATTCAGGATAACGCGACCTACACAGATCCGCAGCAGTATTCCACCGGTATGGAATATGTTCTCACCAACGGCGTGCCCATCGTACACAATAACCAGCCGCTGGATGTTAAATCCGAAACACTCCCCGGACGCTACGTCCGCTATCAGCCCAGGTAAGGCTGCAGGCGGGCCACGGTTTCCGGGCTGCGGTATTCGTTTTTACCGATCCCGTACGCGGCACCAACTCCAACCGCCTGTTCCTGGTACTCCGGAAAGTTGGAGACCAGCATCAGCGTGCAGGGCTTCACATCGGGCGTATTTTTGATGGTCTGCATCAGTTCGATACCGTCGCTGTAGTCCGCATCCAGTTTGCGATTGATCATCACCAGGTCGTAAGCGGTGGCTTTCAGCTTCTCAAGCGTATCCTGTTCCACGTCCGACTCATCGATCTGGACTTCGAAATGGGTATTCAGAAAACGGCTTAACGCACTGGCATCCGGCATACATTGCCCGACACTGAGTACTCGTTTCGTCATCGAAAGTTCCTCTCTCTCTTTATTTCTATTGTGATCTGATTTCTGGGATAGCGATTCTGATTGTGCTGCAATTTAACTGCACAAGCGGGATAGTTCGCGGATGGATTCCAGCGCGTCATCCACGTCCGGCACCTGCACTCCCGGCTCGCGACCGCTGTGGTCACATTCTTCCAGCAGCAGCAGGTCTTCATAATTTTCATTGGCCATCAGCCGTCGACGGGCCCGGGCGCCGATCGTCCCCGACCGGATCAGGTGGGCCTCCATGTGATGTTCGATCAACCAGGCAGTTCGATCTGTAATAAATCCTTCCAGGGCCTGCAAGCCTGCCTCGACATGATTCTTCGAATCGATGGCTTTGCCCACATCGTGCAGCAGTGCCGCGAGCTGAAATTCTTCGTCGTAAGGCAGTTCGTCACAGGCCAGATCATAAACCTGCAGACTGTGGTATAACGCGTCCCCCTCGGGGTGATATTTCTTTGACTGCTTCACCGCGGCCAGCGGCAGAAGCAGCATACGGTAAATCTGGAACCGGTCCACACTCTCCTCGACTTCTGCCAGCCTTTGATCCAGATCGATACCGGGATAATCCTGCTCCAGCAGTTGTTCGAACTCGGGCAGGGTGGCACGTTCAATCCGTTTCCCGGTAATCGAACATTTAAAGCCATAACTCGATTTCTCTGTGGGATAGAGCGTCAGCTCGACCGGATAGGTGTCCTGCACATGAATGTGTGTAAACACGCGTTCTTCCCCATGTTTCTTCACCGTCTTGTGCTCGACATGGTAAGGCGTCCCGTCTTCATCCAGCTGTGTCGTCACTGCTTCACAACTGTGCGAAAAGACATGGATATCAATATCCGATCCCTGCCGGATATGCCCGGTGAGAGTACTACCAATAATTTTGGGATGAAACGCCTTGAAGAGTCGCAGATAACGCAGGGCCTGCAGCCGCATCGCCAGCAGGTTTTCGGTTCGCGACTCCCCCTCGAATGTGCAGGCGAAACGCTGAATTTCGTCCCGGATTTCCCGGTTACTGGGGAGGTCGGATGGCTTGACCCAGCCCTGGCAGACCTTGCGGGCTGCTTTCATTTTGGCGCGATAGTACTCGGTTTCCTGACGGGAATACATCAGTCGGGCCGCCTCAAAGACGATCTGGCGGCGCATTTTGCTGGAATTCATTCAAAAATCGGTGAACTTTCTCACCGTCGAATCGAAGACACGCTGATTGGAAGATGTTACGGAATGACCTGACAGGCAGGTTCTTAGGAATTTTAGCCATCCTGCGACAAAAATCAATTTCGATTTAGGAGAAACTGCCCATAACGGCAATTCGCAGCTCTCATCAGGAAATTTTTCAGACCAGAGAACACCCCTGTAACGCCAGAAACCGGGGACCGCTGCTGCGCTGCCCCCGGTTTCCGTTGTTCGTTCAACGTGACTAATCGCCTAGTGCCTCCCGGCGGGCCTGTTCGGTCAGCTGATGCACTTTCGCAGCCACACGCTCTTCGACCGACTTCGCAAATGGACCGGGATAGGAAGAGTAAATCATCGCCCGGGCGCCTTCATAGCCTCCCTCTTTCAGGACCCGCAGGCTGGGCAGGTAACCGAAGACATGGTTCGAATAGCCGGCAACCCAGACAATCGGATCTGTCTCGCCCGCACCATGTCCCGACTTCAGCTCTTTCTGGAAGCGATGCGAATAATCGACCACGGTCTCACCGCAGACCGCCACCAGGGTCAGGTCTTTTCCCAACTGAACCACCTGCAGCGGAAAAGCATATTCGGTCTGAATGCCACCCCGTTCCTCCAGCTGGTCCAGCAATCGTGTCGCGTGACTGACCTCATACTTGTTGCCATTCTCTTTCTGCTTGAGCAGTTCTGCTTTCGAAGGGGGAGTCGCAAACTCCAGTTCCACATCGCCCATCGCCACGCCCAGAGGACCGTGAATCAGGCGAGGCTGTTTCACAGAGATAGCCGTCTCAACCGCATTGGCCAGCGCCCGTCCGTGCTGCTTCGCCAGGTCGAGCGTCCGTCGCGGGTAAGGGTTCTGATCCCCGCCACACCCCATCATGAACATCGCCACGGTTCCCGGGTGGTCAGCTTGTAGATATTCCTGGGCATAACCCGCGTAGTCACCACAGAACTGGTAGAAACTGAGCGTCGTATTGTGACAGGCATAACCAAACAGCACCGCCATCAGAGAACTGTCGGGCCGTTCGACCATCAGCACGGGCACCCGTTGATCGACGGGACCTTCGGGATGCGGGCTGTTGATCACGCCGTTCTCCGTAGGCAGGCGGCGGTTCATCGAAAAACCGGCGCGTCCATACGAATACTTGAGCACGGCTGGCTCCAGTTGGGGAAGGGCCTCCCCAATCGCAGCCACCAGTTTTCTCACCAGCTCCTGCGTATAAACCCGCGCCTGGGCACCACGATCGCCGCCCAGACCCCGGCGGGAAGCCTTCGATTCTCTCAGCTCCGGTCCGCAGTGCGTATGCGAGGCATTCATCAACAGTGCCGCCGCGGGAATCTGAAAATCTTCTTCCAGGCGGGCCGCAATCGGATCACGCAGAGCAGGGGTGATGCCGATCAGGTCGGTTGTGATCATCACCAGTTTCCTGCCACGGCTGTCTTCCAGAATCAGCAGCTTGGCGTAGAGATCATGTACTTTCCCCTTGGAAGGTTCTGTGCGGGCTGCATAACCGGCCATCCACATCGGTTTCTCGGGAGTAATCACCACCGACGCTGCTACGGCTTTCCATTCGGTCTGCTGTTTC
Source organism: Gimesia sp. (assembly GCF_040219335.1). Lineage (NCBI taxonomy): Bacteria > Pseudomonadati > Planctomycetota > Planctomycetia > Planctomycetales > Planctomycetaceae > Gimesia > Gimesia sp. The sequence goes on from NZ_JAVJSQ010000004.1 coordinate 29,363, forward strand.
GCTTCGGCTGCTGACAGGAGACAATTCTCCCCGACCGTCACGGTTCCCATCAGAATCAGGACCAACAGATAGCGGTGTATGTTATTCTTCATCGGATCTCCCTGCAGTATTTATCAAATGTATTGGATGTGGAGTCAGGCTCCACAGACCGGACAGTCGGAACGGCGCTGAATCCGGTTGCGGTGAAATGTCATGTCGCGCAGATCAAACATCAGCAGTTGATTGGCCAGCGTCTCGCCAAACCCGGCGAGCACTTTGATGGCCTCCATCGCCGCCATGCAGCCCACCGTTCCCGAAACCGCACCAAACACGGGAAACTCCCGTTTCCACGCGGGGGGATTATCGGGATACAGACAGGCCAGGCACCCGGTCTGACCGGGTAGAAAGGTCGTGATTTGTGCTTCGAGATCGTACATCGCGCACTCGATCAGTGGTTTCTGCTGCAGAACGGACTGGCGATTCATGGCATAACGCTCGGGGAAGAGCGGTGCACAGTCGACGATCAGATCTACCTGATCCACAATCCCTGCTGCATTCTCTTCTGAAATATTTTCCTGGATCGCCACGATCTCCAACCTTGGATTCAGTTCCTTCAATCGCCGCTCGGCGGATTCGACGCGTGGCTTTCCCAGCCAGTCATGCGTCATCAACAGCTGTCGGTTCAGATCGCTCGGTTTCACATTCCCGGCGTGAGCCAGGACCAGCTTGCCGACTCCCGCAGCCGCCAGTTCGTAAGCCACAACACTCCCCAAACCGCCACAACGTGAAACCAGCACCGACGCATTCTTCAGCTTCTCCTGCCCGGCTTCGCCGAACTCGGGCACCCAGATCTGCCACTCGTAAACGGCTCGTTCTTCATCTGTCAGGGGAGCGAAACCAGACATCATGTCTCCTTCAGGCTGAATTGCGTGAGGTCAGTTAAAAAGACGAGGATATCATCCTCCGGAGATCGGGGAAAGGATCGTGACGCTGTGATGCGGTTCCAAGGTCAGCGGTTCGTCCCACAGCACCTGTTCATTGGAAACAAACAAGAGCATGGAAGGATGCAGGGCCTCGCCGGCAGGGAACAGCAGTGGCTTTAATGAATCGGCCCGCGACTCAGCCACGGTCTTGACCAGTTCCTGCAGCGTCGTGCCCGCGGGGACTTCAAATTCTTCTCTTCCGACACCAGCCGCTTTTTTGACCTGGGCTGTATATTCGACCGCAATTTTCATGTTAGTGAGCTCTCGTGTCAGCTGGAGTTTCAGAAGTTTCCGTGGTCGGGCTGGCGACGGTTTTCTTCGGATTTCCGCCGGGCAGCATATTCAGCTTACCATTGTTGATCGTCAATTTCACATCTCCCAGACGTTCCGATTCGGAGATATTATGAGTGATGTGCAGCGCTGTCACACCGGTCACGTGCTGTACATTGATCAACAGATCACAGATTTCCCCGCGCGTATCTTCATCCAGCGCACTTAATGGTTCATCCAGGCATAAAATCGCGGGTCGGGCTGCCAGCGCGCGTCCCAGAGACACCCGTTGTGTCTCTCCACCGCTTAAGCCGTGTGGGGTCCGGTTCAACAATCCGGTGATACCCAGCAGGTTCGCGAGTTCATCGACGCGTTCGTCAATCTCGCGTTGCTTCCACTTACGGATTTCCAAAGCGAATGCCAGATTATCTTTGACCGTCATCGTATGGAACAGCACGCCTTCCTGAGGCACATATCCGATCTCACGCTCAGCCGGTTTGGCGTGCGTCATGTCTTTACCATTCAGAAAGACCTCGCCGGACTGCACTTTTTTCAGACCGCAGATCGTCTCCAGAATGGTGGTCTTCCCGCTCCCCGTTTTCCCCATCAGTACGGCGTAATGCCCCTGAGGAATTTCAAAGCTGACGTCGTTCAGCCGGAAGTCACCCACTTGTACACAAAGATGTTTTACCGAAATCATATTTCAACTTATCAGGCGAGCAGTGCCGCCGGTTCTCAAATCGTTTTCCAGTCGCGGTGCAGTGTACCGCCAAATTTTCTTTTATATCGCCGCCGAGCGTGTCAGACCAAACATGCGGGCAATCACCAGCACGATCAGGGCGGAAACGACCATAATCAGTGAAGCGGCTACGGCCCCCTCGATATTTCCCACGGTCAGTTCCAGAAACACGGTTGTCGGCAGCACCTCGGTTTTCATCCGGGTCGCCCCCGAAAAAATCAGAATCGGGCCAAATTCTCCCAGCGAGCGGGCCCACGCCAGGGTCGCTGCAGCCAGCAGACCCCGATAGGCCTGGGGAAAGACAACCCGCCAGAAAGCCTGTCCCCGGTTGCATCCCAGGGTTAACGCCACCTGTTCATAGCGGGGACCGATCTGGTCAAAAGTGACCCGCATCGTCCGCACGGCAAAGGCACAGGCCACCATGAACTGTGCAAGAATGATACTCGGAATTTCGTACGTCACCCCGATGGCGCGCCCAAACAGCACTTTCGTGATCTTGCGAATCAACTCATCCAGTGACTGTGTCTGGTCCGCGCCGGCCGCAGCAGCCGCCTTGTCATACACAATGCCAGACTTCGCCGCCACCATTTCATTCAGCCATTCAAACTGGGGTAACTGGATCTGAAACAGAATCAACAGACAAAGTCCGATGACCAGGGGAGGGAGCACGATTGGAATATCCAGAATCGCGTCGATCAGTGTCTTTCCCGGAAACTGATGCCGCGACATCAGGTAGCCAATAGGTACCGAGACCCAAAGCGAAAGCACAGTCGTAATCGCACAGGAAACCAGGCTCAACCAGATCGCATAGCGGATTTCCGGCTTCTGAAACGACCGCATGATATGACCGGGAGTCGTATACGTCGTCTCCGCAGCCAGCATGGCCACGATCAACAGAATGTAAACGGCACTGACGGCCACGAACACGGCATAAAAGGGGAGATCAGAACGCGACTTCCATGTGCGAGGAGGTTCTTCAGAATTCGACGCACTCATAGTGACTCCGGTGTAATCCGCCAGCGGAAGCCGATGGATTCGAAAATGCCACGCGAAGGCGTAGCGGTCAGTTTATCCACCAGTCGCTGCATCAGATTCGGATAATCGGTCGTTTTCAGAATTGCAATCGGCTGTTCAGCCAGGGGATCTCCCTCTTTGATCTCAATGATCTCGACTTTGTCTTTGACGTAAGGCAGATTCGCCCGGTAAACTATCGCAGCATCAAGCGAGCCGGTACGCAACTGATTGACCAGCAGATCTGCAGTCGGCGTATTGGTTTTGACATTGGGCTGTACCAGGTCATACAAATTTTGATCATCTTTTTTCAGGGAAGTCAGCAGCTTTTTCGTCAATGCGCCCAGGGCACTCTGCTCGTGATGCGCCAGGCCAACCCGCACATCCTTGCCGGCCAGATCATAGACGGACTTGATCTGCTTCGGGTTTCCTTTCTCGACGATCACCACCATATCGGTTTCCGCCACGGTGAGGGGAATGCTGAACTTGGGCTGCACCTGCACCATGTAAGAAGTATCACAGGCGAAGTACGCATCGGGACGTTGACCACTGTTGATCTGGCCCACCAGAATGCCACAGCCGTTAAACACCGTATTGATCGTCACCCCTTCGCGCTCCTCGAACTCTTTGAGCGTATCCTGAATCGCCAGCCGGTTCACACCGCCGCTGAACAGCAGGATGGTCGGATGTGGGTCCCACTTGTCACCTTTAACAGTCTCATATCCCAGTTCCGCAAACGCTTTCTGCCCCTTTTCGGGCGCCTGCAGATAACGGGCAAACATCAACGCTTCCCGGGGCTTTTCCGTAGAGGTCAACACGCCTACGGTTACATTCTTGATCGCTTCGGTGAACTCGGGCACATCCACCATATCTGCTTTTTCCGGATGCTGATTCACAGTCGCATCCCAGACAATCGCGGCATCAACGGCCCCCAGCATCACGTCGGTTGCAATTTCCGATACCGTCGGCTTAAACACCCGGGCTGACTTGGAAAGGGATTCCCATCTACCTTGTTTCGTCAGAACTTTTTTGGTCAATTTGCCAATCGAGGCGGCATCGGGATTCGCCAGAGCCACGGTGACATTCTCTTTGAGCAGATCATCGATCGACTTGATACCCTTCGGATTCCCTTTCTGCACCATGATCACCGGATGCATTCGGGCCACGCTCACAGCTTCATCGACCAACCCCTTTTCACGGGCAATCTCGATGTAGCTGGTATCGGCTGCCAGGTAGAGGTCTCCTTTTTTCGCCACCTGCAAATTGCTCAGCAGGGTTCCGGATCCGCCGTACTGCAGGTGAACCGGCATGCCAAATTCTTCTTCGGCAAATTGCGCTGCCATCGCGGCAACCGGCGGTTTGATCCCCGCGGCACAGTACATCAACAGGGCATTCTCTTCCGGATCAGCAGCAGAGTCACCACTTTTGGATTCGTCTGTCTGTGAACTGGCTGAGTCTGACTTTGTCGTAGACGACGAAGGAGTATCTTTAGGCGGCGTATAAACCAGCAGGACCAGCATGATCACCAGAAAGACGACCGAGCCGCCGGCGATCACCAGGCCTGACACTTTTCCGCTGCGGCCTGATTGAGAGCAGACCTGAATTCGGGGCTGAGGAGCGGGATGTTTCATTCTCTTGTCCTGTATACTGACTGAGCAAAATTGATTCTCAGGAGTTGACTAACGATTCACATTCTTGAGGAGTCACGAGGCGACCATCCCTGATCCCCAACACGCGTTGCGCCGACTGTACTGCCTGGTCATCGTGCGAGACCATCAAAACACAACCACCATCGGCGGCAAACTGACTGAGTGCGTTCAAGACAATAGTGGAGTTCTCGCTGTCCAGGTTACCTGTCGGCTCATCCGCGAGCAGAATTTTGGGCTGATGAAACAGGGCGCGGGCCAGTGCGACCCGCTGCTTTTCCCCGGTACTCAACTGGGCCGGGGTATGATGCAGACGCTGTTCCAGGCCAAATTGTTCAATCAATGCACGGGCCCGCTCCCGGGCCTGACTCCGAATTAATGCCAAGGCCGGCGTTAAGACGTTGTCCAGCACATTCAGGTAAGGCACGAGGTGGAACTGCTGAAACACAAAGCCCAGATGTTGTGAACGGAAACGGGCCCGTTGATCACTCGAAAGACGATACGGATTGGTCCCTTCAATCAGCACCTGGCCGGAATCGGGGCTGAGCAGTCCCCCCGCCATCAGCAACAGTGTCGACTTTCCACAGCCGCTGGGTCCCTGAATTGCTACGAACTCAGTCGCAGCGACAGTCAGGCTTACGCCGTCTACTGCCTGGACACGGCCCGGACCGGACTTGAATGATTTCGACAGTTGTTCCAGTTCAAGTAACATCGTGATGTAATCATCCTTCCTGGAGAATGGTGGCAGGATCCTGGCGGGACGCCAGCAGGGCAGGGATCCAACTGGAGAGACTCGACAGCAGGGGGGCGAACACCAGGCTCAACAATAACCAGCGTCCCGAAAAGAGGACCTGCGCCGGATCTGCAGCGGCAGGCAGGTCACCCCAGGTAACGCCGATCCAATAGCCCAGAAAATAGCCAATCAACGCCCCCACGAGGCCGATCAGCAGTGCTTTGATGATAAAGATTCCGAAGACCTGGGAGGAACGTACGCCAATCGCCCGCAGAATTCCGATCTCGGTCGCTCGACGGCGGACGTTTTCCAGTGAAAGGAAACCAATCCAGGCGCCACACCCCAGCACCACCAGAGGCACCAGGATCGCGGCGAAGCTCGCATGCCGTTCGATCAGTTTAATCCGATTGGCTTTTTCCTGCTCCAATGAAGCGACCGCAGTCGCAGCCGCCGTGTTGCGTGCTTCGGCGCGGGCCAGGGCTGGTGGGCCACGTTCGATGATCTGGGTGCCGGGCAGAATCTCAGCCACATCTTTGCGGATTTCTGCGACTCGATCTTCGGTAGCACAGTTACATTCCAGAGCCAGAATGGCATTCAGCAGATTTTCCATACCCAGCAGTTGCTGTGCTTCTTTGAGATTGATCCAGACGGTACTGTCGTCGGCGTTCCCCCGTTCGGGGAAGACTTTGGCGACCTTGAACCCTTTGCCCATCAGCTGGACTTCGTCGCCCGCTTTGAGACCAGTTTTCTTCTGTACCTGATATCCCAGCACCATTGCCCCTGCAGGCACGGGTTGCTGTAGTGGTTTCTTCAGAGCCCGGTGCAACTGGGGCACTTCACCGCGGGTGCCGGTGAGAATGATATCCAGTTCCTTTTCGGGCCAGGTCACCTTCTTCGCCACCATCGGCAGCATGTGGTTGATGGTGACGATTTTCGATTCGGACAGCTTCCGCATATTGTCCTCGGGCATCGTTCCCGAGACAACGCCGGTCAGGTGAAATTCTTCAAGGTCCTGGTCGGCAGGGAGGATCAGAATATTAAACCCGAGCCCCTTGGTAATCTTCCGCATCGCGTCTTTCAGTTCGGCTCCTGCCTGTTTGACCTCGTCTTCCTTCTGCTGCAGAATCAGGGCGGTTTGAATTTCCTCCGCCTGCAGCAGAGTCAGGGCGGCAATCAGACAGCCGACCGCAACGATCACCGACAGCAGCCCCAGTAGAAAATTCATTTTCCGGTGCTGCATTTCCTGAAGAATCAGATGAAAAATTGACATAATGCCCGCTCTTGATTTCCTGATGGAGTGAAGGATTCAGATACAGATCTGAAATTTCAACTCTCTGATTTACGTCCCATAACGATGTAGCTCGCAGCCAGCACGATCACGATTGCCAGCACAGCCAGGATCGAAAGATTCCGTAACAGCGAGCTACTCTGAGCCGCTTCTGTGGTTCCCGCAGCAGGGAGCTCGGTTGTACCTGCATCAGCGGAATCACTCTCCTGCGTCTGGACTTTCGTTTCGGCCTTAGCCGGTTCCGCCTGAGCGGTCTGTTCTGCAGAAACGCTCTCTGTTTTCGGTGTCGCCTGATCCGATTTCTGTTCTTTTTCTTTCGACATCGACAGCCCCTGTGCTGCATCAGCTCCCTGTTTTGAGAAGCTGGTCAGTCCGGTCAGGTCGGGAATCTCTTTTTCTTCCTGGGGAGTAGGTGTCACCAGTTTCTCCCAGTTGACCGCCATCAGCAGGTCGGTCCCCGGATTCTGGTCTTTCACCTGGCAGGTGCAGGGCCCCGTCAGATCCCGACAGGCCTGCTCGATGGTCCCGGGATTGATGCCTTTGCCGATCAGAGCATACAGCACGCGCCCACGACCAAACACCGGCAGTGCCATCGGTTCGTCGCTGAACTCATGCAGGTCGTTTTCGGTGGCGATCAGCATCCGGGTGAAATAGTCTTCTGCCGCCTCTTTGCGAGACAAGGTTTCCACGCTGAATTTAAGCTTGAGGCTCTCCGGTGCGACGCTGACCAGTCCCTGTTCAATATCAGCCTGTTCGATTTCTGGGAGTTTGAGTGTCTTTTCCATCCGCTTCAGTTCGGCTTTGAGCTGCTCCAGTGCGGCCTTGTCCTGTTCCGCGTCACCAGATTCCAGAAAGACCCAGACCGCGGTCTGACCGTTAATCAGCTGTTTGGCAATCTTTTGACGCAAGGGAGAATCGATGAGCCGCGAGACGTTTTCTTCGGTCAGTTCTCCCGACCAGAAGCCCACCGGTACCGGAGCGGGCAGGGGAGTCCGCATGACCAGCAGAGGCAATGTCTGGGAATCCTGTCGCTTCCAGAGTTCCAGATCCTGTGGTGCCGGGTCGGCATCCAGGTCGACCAGTTTCAGTTCAACATTCGCTGACTGCCGGGCGACAGCCCCCTCCCTGGCAAACAGATCGACGACACGCTGTTGTTCCGGTTGAAGCGGACCGCGGTGAAACACGACGGCGCTGTATTGATCTGCGGGCCAGCGTTCGAGCGCGTACCGAAATACGGGAACGGAACAGGCCCAGATGACAGAAGTCGTTAACAGGGCGCTTAGCAGAGTCAATGGTGTTAATAACCGTCTCATGCAATCACCTTTCGAGGAGGGGGTCAGGTCGGGCGGGTTGCTATCGGGAAATCATTCACCGTATTCAGCTTAAGTGCTGACCACGTAAATTCAATCCAGCACATAATATGATGACAAATTGTGTGGTAAATGTGAAGAAAAGATGATTTCATTAGGAAACTTTTCTGAGAACAGGTTTTCCGCCTGAAAACGGGAGAAATTATGTGCATCTCAACTTCCTCCGTTTCTCTCCAAAGCGCATAAACAAAGACAGGCATCCCGCTCATCTTCAGAATACCTGTCTTTTTCTGTTTCTCATTCCCGGTCCAGTCCACTGAACGGGACCGGTAACGGCTCACTTCTTCTTGCCAGTCAGTTTCAGTTCGATCGGCTGCCCCGGTTCGACTTTCACCTGCAGTTCTGAATTGTCTTTGCTCGAGTATTTCGCGGGCAACGACTCCGTGGCCGGGGATTCAATCGGAGGGGTATCGTCTCCTTCCGGTACGGGTGTACCATCGGGCATCAGACGGTAACTGACGGCCACACGATAGGTGCCCGCCGGTAAACCTTCGCCGCCCCGAAAATAAACCACTTCAAATTTGCCTCCCTCTTTGGATCGCCCCTGCCCCCCCACGCCGGGGGTGCTTTCAATGGGCATAAAGAAAAGGTCTGCATTTTCCAGTGGTTCTTCATTGAGCAGAACCACCCCGGTGACGGGACCAAGTTCCGGCCCCTCAGGTTTGCCACCGCAGCCAACACAGAAACTGCACATCAGCAACATGGCTCCCAGAGCCGTACGCTTCCCTGGAATAAGTCTCATGAAGTACCTCACGCTAGAATTTTAAACTCAGGTTGTAACTTAGAACTAGGGAATTTCGACGACGAAACCGTCTGAAATGGTTCCCAGTCGTCTCAACAGAGTGAGGTCTGTATTTTCCGAAATGAAGCGGACCGATCCGTCACCGAGACCAAAGTGCGCCCCGCCGGTATGCAGACTTCCCACCTGGCCCCAGCTGTTGAGGTTTCCGGTATCGGGTCGCGTCCAGCCGGTCGGGATATCCCAGACGTTAATCCCGGGATCGATATCCCCGCCTGTAGTCACCCAGCCACGCATCCCCCAGGCCGGAGGTTCGCCATTGGCAACGGTACGCGTCGTCTCGCAGACCATCAGCGTGTTTGAGGTTCCATCTTTGACATCGCGAATCCGGCACCGGCTGTTCTCGCCGAACATCTTGCGGGCATTCGGAGCCTGTCTCGACCAGAGGTTGCAGTCGATTGTCTGGTCGGCACTCAGTTCATAATTGGTTTTGGCCGGACCGGGCGCGACAGAGGTTCCATAAGGAGCTCCGGTTCCGAGATGTGTCGACCCGGAATCCGAAGGGCAGAGGAAAACGTCCAGCAGGACAGCCATCTCATCGGCATTGTCCGCCGGGTTACCTGCCAGGGGACTTGATGCCCCGCCGTAGCTGCAACAGTACCCGGTATTCTGCGCACTGTTGGCGGTATCCAGGTTGAGTCGGTTATACAAAGGTGCCTGATCCAGATAAGGCAGCAACAGACAGAGTCCGTTTTTGTTGTGGGTCGTACGCCCGGGATCAGGAGTTGCCAGGGTACACCAGCCATAGGTGATTCCGCCGGGGGGAAAGACACTGTGAGCATCGTGGTAGTTGTGCAGGGCTAACGCGACTTGTCTGAGCTTGTTTTTACAGCTGGCACGACGGGCTGCTTCGCGGGCCTGCTGGACCGCAGGCAGGAGCAGGGCGATCAGAATCGCGATGATGGCGATCACGACCAGTAGTTCAATTAATGTAAATCCGCGTCTCCGCTGAAGAGGACTGAAAGACATGACGCACTCCTAATAAAAAAACGATAAGAAATCATGAATTATTAAGGTCCGGTCTGAGCCATCCAGTCCGATATTCCGGGGAGATAGGATGAATGGATTTCCGGAAAGCTTTATCGAATAGAAGTGAAAGATCTTAAGAGAGAAATCCGAGCGACTTAATCTGCTTACATAATCGAGTATACATACGACAGGCAGGTGCTCAAGAAGATTTAAGATTTGTTTAGGAGTTTTATAAAAAAAGAAATTAACCTCTTGTTAATCTCTGCCAGGGGGAGCAAATTCGCCTGACAGGCAGACGCGGTTACCAGGATTTAAAGAGAGCGATGCCGGGGAACTGAGCGTATCACACAATCCCCGACCAGGTTACCAGCAGACAAAAACCAGCAGCAGCGTCGAGGAAAGCCCGATCAACAGGAGGGAGGCACAGCCCGACTTCATCGGGATCTCATATTTCTGAATCAAAGCTTCAATGGCTTCTTTCGATTCTTTCAGCCCGGAACCGGTCAGTTCCCGGTACTCTTTGATGGCCTCGATTTTATTCCCCTGGCGGAGCGATTCGACAATCTGTTCCATGGCTTTGGTCTGGTCAGAGTCACCGGCATTGGGTTGAGAATTTTCTGCGGAAGTGTCGTCCATTGAGGTGCCTTTCATTAAAAAAGCGAGCCTGTTGTCGTCACATGGAAAACAACAGGCTCGCTTAAGCTGTTCCCACGCATTTCCGTTTTAGCATTGGAAATGCAACTGGTTCAAGTAATTTCTGCTGGAATCATCAACCGGATCGCGCCCCTCTCCCACAACCCCGGTCTAGGAAACGAGGCAATCGGACAGACGGGGATTCCGCATCTGTCGCTCCGCCTGATGGGTGCAGGCTTTCGCCAGCAGGTTTTTCATCTCGGCCAGTGAAACGTCCTGCAGATCGATATTCAGCTCCTGCAGACGATCGATGACTGCATTCGCCAGTTCCATACTGTTGGTTGCGGGGGATAAACCGTTCCACAACTCTTCCATGACCTGTTCTGACATGACCTTCTTCTCCTGTTTCATTTTTATATCACTTTTTGGTTGTCTCGTTTGCTTTCTCAGCGATGACTGGCTCATCAGTCATTGCCGGGCTGATCTCCTGCGGATAAGCCTGATAATTGGAAGAATCGCAAGGACTGTACCAAACCTGCCAAAAAACAGATTTGCGTCTGGATGCGAACGTAAATGCCTGTAAAGCCAGACTCTTGAGTTCACCAGTGGACTGGTAAGAATGACAACGCCCCTCGGGCCGCTCTCACGAGTGTCCTCGTTTTTGCGACATTCTTACATCAAGATGATAAGTCTTACGAAATAGCGGAATTCACTCAGATTTCGCTCAAGTCCCAGCACCTCTCTGACGCTGGTGACTGACGCACTGTTAAGACAACACGAACGCCGTACAAGTTCGCTGGTTTGTCTGACTGTGACAGCAGGTCGACACTTTGAACTGAAAATCAGTGTTCTGCAGGCAGGGAAGGCTGGGGACCACGGGAAGCCAGCTTCTGATCCCACCACTGAATCGCGGTTTCGCGTTCGTCGGCACTCTCATCCAGCAGCTGTTTCAGCAGTTTCTGCTGGGCAGTGGTCAGGCTCATTCCCCGCCGCTGCATCGAAGTCTCTGCCAGTTGCAGCATGCCGTCCAGATCAATCTGACCGTCGATCCGGCCCAGCCAGAACCGGGAAAATGAGGGAATGTGCTTCGGCAGTAGTTCTCCCGTGGGGAGGACCATCGACATCACGCCTACCGAGGTGCCGGTATTGAATAGGCTGTTGAGCCCGGTTTTAGTATGGTCGCCGATGAAACATCCCACCTTCACGGCCCCGGTATCAACGGGATAACCCGAGATGGGAACCTTGACGTTGGAGTAATCGTTTTTGAGATCGCTGTTGCTGGTCTGCGCTCCGAGGTTTACCCAGGGACAGATATAAGAGTGTCCCAGAAACCCGTCATGGTATTTGTTCGCATAGCCGTGAATGATCGACTCTTCAATCTCGCCTCCCAGTCGGCAGAACGGGCCGGCACTGGTTCCCGCTTTGAAATTCGCGCGGAACAGACGGGTTCCTCGACCGATGTAGGCGGGTCCCTCGATCCGGGTGAATGCCTGAATCTGGGCCTCAGCTTCTACCACAACCGGTCCCTGGCGCGTATCAAAGACGACAAAGGGATCGATCTCAGCCGACTCAGCAATCCGGACCAGATCCGGAGAACCGACGAGCGTCAGGTTGCGGGCATCGCCGCCCGAGGCAAAGCTATCTGACGTGAGTGCGAAATCCTCCAGCAACTGCTGACGGTTCTGATTCACCAGGTCCCAGGGATAGCGGAGCTCCGGTCCCTGCACAGCCACTGGTTTACGGGTAGCAGCGATCTGGTCAATCGCGTCATCCCAGGCTTCGGTCGTCAGCAGCACTGACTCTTCCGGATCCAGCAGCAGGTAGGCTACACAGTTCCCCTGCATCCCGACTGTTTCATACGAAGCACTGGCAAGCTGTTTCAGATCCTCGTTGGAGGGCAGCCAGCGGCCATTCACCAGCAGGGTGGGGGCTTCACTTAACCAGAGTGCATCATTGATGCGGGCCTCCGCATGCGCTTCTGCATAGACTTCTGTCAGCACCGGACGGATCAGAACGCCCCATTCCGAAACGGGCAGGGTACGTAGTAGTCGCTCGCGGAGCGAACAGGTACCACACAGCAGTTCAAACACCGGTCGCATGAGCGAGACCGGCGAGAATTGCAGAGCAGAATGATCTTCAAAAATGGCAAGCCGCATTATCGGGCACTTCCCTGTGCGAAATCAGCTGAAAAGCAGGTGTGAAACATCAATTATTGACTCCTGATTGACCTTCCACCCGTGCATTAATAACAGATATGCACGGGTGAGAAAAGGCTATTTAATAAGAGAGAATTGATCTTCACGGACAGGGATGGATCCGAAAAGAATATTAATTTTCTTAATATTTCTATCTTCCCGGAAAGGCTTCCTGCCTGGCGGATTCAGCGAATTCCAGCTGAAAGCGGGCTCGAGTTTGCCAGTCGATAAATGGCCGACTGACATTCGGGCAGCTTGGTATAGTTATCTGAAATCCCCAGTACTGTTTCCGCTGCTCCCAGCAGTAACACACCGGCAGACGACATCTGTCGGCTGATGCGGTCGAGAATGTCTTTCTTGGTCTCAGGCTTGAAGTAAATCAGGACGTTACGGCAGAAGACGATGTCGAACATGCCCAGGTGCTGAAAATCTTCCAGCAGGTTCAGGTGTTTCCACTGAATTCCGGCTCCCATTTCCGGTTTGATCTGCCAGCCCTGTTCGCACTGATCAAAGTGCTTCATCAGCAATTGTACAGGCAAACCACGCTGAACTTCAAACTGGGAATAGATCCCACCCCGGGCACGATTCAGTGCTTTGGTGCAGAGATCGGTCGAGACGATCTGAATATTCCAGTTGGCCAGTTCCGGGAAATGTTCGCGGATCAGCATGACGATGCTGTAAGGCTCCTGCCCGTGAGAGCAGGCGGAACACCAGATCCGCAGCCGCTGGGTTGTTTTCCGTTCGGCGATCAGATTCGGTAAGATCGAATTTTTAAGTTCATCGAAAGGACGTCTGTCACGGAAGAACGAAGACTCATTCGTCGTCATCGCTTCCATCACGTCTTTTTTCAAACTGGGATCGATACTCGATTTGAGTGCCAGCACGAGATCTTCGACCCCGTTCATACCATGTGACTGGGCCAGCGGAACCAGGCGGGCTTCCAGCAAGTACTCTTTATTCTCGCCGAGAGACAGACCTGTTGTATCCAGCAAAAAGCTGGTTATGAAATTATAATCTTCTGGAGACACGGGAACACCACTTTCTATAAAGAACAAAGTCGCGCCAGTTCAGAGGCAATATTTCTGAGTGGCAGCACCTGGTTGGCCAGTCCTGCCTTGGCGATAGCGCCAGGCATTCCCCAGACAACACTGCTTCGTTCATCTTGTGCGATAATATAACCTTGACGTTCACTGATCGTTCGGGCTCCCTCGATACCGTCATCTCCCATCCCGGTCAACATCACCGCCAGCACCGAACTGCCATACCAGTTCGCTGCGGAGTTGTATAACGGATTGACTGAGGGACGGCAGAAATGCTCGGGCGCTTCCTGATTCAGTCGAATTACCATACGGTCATTCTGCTTGTCGACCACCATGTGATAATCACCTGGAGCGATGTAGATATGACCTCTTTCAATCAAAGCACCATCAACCGCTTCTGAAGTCGGTCGACAGGTATCCCGCTGGATATGTTCCGCCAGTGTTCGTGTAAACAAGGGTGGCATATGCTGGGCAATCAGAATCGGCAGCGAAAACTTCTCGGGCAGGGCGGACAATACTGTTTTCAGAGCATTGGGCCCTCCCGTGCTGGATCCGATGACCAGTACCATGGGAGTTTTTACAGGAGACGCGGTCGTACGCACCTGCAGTTGGGTCAGACTCTGAGAGTCGGTCTGCCTGCCTCGAACCAGTGCCTTGATTAAAGGCAACAGATCCTGAGCCATCTGGGCGATTGCCTCAGCCGCGTTTGAAGCGACCGGTTTGGCAACACATCCGGCGGCTCCCAGATCCAGCGCCTGCAGAGTAATTTCTGCACCGGCACGGGTCAGAGAACTGGCCATGATTACCGGCAGGTCAGGATGGCTTTGTCTCAACTGCTTCAGACAGCTGATCCCATCCATCACCGGCATTTCCACATCGAGCACAACGACATCCGCCTGGTGTGTATTCAACCAGGTCAACGCAGCCTGACCGTGCATTGCGGAACCGACAACACTGATCTGATCATCGAGATTAATTGCCTGCGTCATTAATCCACGAATCACAGCCGAGTCATCAACCAGAAGTACTTTGATTACCGAACGGCTCACAAAACACCTGTCTCTTCAAACTTGTCGCGGATGATGTCTTCAGTGAACGGCTTCATGATGTACTCGTTGGCACCTGCCTGCATCGCCTGCACGATGCGGGGCATATCATTTTCCGTAGTGCACATCACCACGATGGGCTGCTTTTGACGATCTTCTGCACGCAGTGCTGTCAGAAACTCCATCCCATCCATGATCGGCATGTTCCAGTCCAGTAAAATTGCATCCAGTTCCGGATTCGCACGTGCGACTTCCAGAGCCTGTTTACCATCTTCCGCTTCCAGAACTTCCAGGCCAAACGCCCCCATCATGCGGCGACCAACCAGTCGCACTGCACGGGAATCGTCTACAAGTAATACCGTTTTCATTATCACCGGTCTCCCAGTATGTAAGTTATCGTTTAATCAAATGCCGACCCGCAGAACTGGTGAATCTCTTACAATCGCACCCCGCGGACAGGCGGTCGTTTCTTTTCTCATTCGAAGTCTAGGACACGTTTTTGTGCCGGAGTCTGGCAAAGTCCAAAATCCTTAATTTTCAGCAGGTTTGAGTGTTTTGCCTGAACCTCAGTCTCGTTGTTAAAACAAAAAAACCGTCAGACCTGGCATTTGTAAATATACATGAGCTCAGACTGACGGTTGATTTGATTGACCAGCAGTGTCTGCCCGCCAGGGCCGACCTGCTTAGATGGAACGCATCCGCTTCAGGAAGTTGGCAGCAGCTTCGTCCAGCTTGACCGATTCCTGAGTCAGCCCCTGAGCAGCGGCCAGCATGTCGTTTGCTGCCGTTCCACTCTCGCTGGCTGCCTGGGAAACACCCGAAATGTTGTTGGTCACTTCGGCAGTTCCGCGAGCCGCTTCCGCGACATTACGGGAAATCTCGTTCGTCGCTGCGGTCTGTTCCTCAACCGCACTCGCGATTGTTGTGGAAATTTCGTTGATCTTACGAATACTTTCTCCAATCGAACCGATGGCTGAAACCGCGATGTTCGTCGATCCCTGGATTGCAGAGATCTTCTCGCTGATTTCTTCCGTAGCACGTGCAGTCTGGCGCGCCAGTTCTTTGACTTCGTTCGCTACCACAGCAAACCCTTTACCAGCTTCACCGGCCCGGGCTGCTTCAATGGTCGCGTTCAGAGCCAGCAGGTTAGTCTGCTGAGCAATCGAAGTAATCACTTTCACGACCTGACCAATTTCACTGCTGGCATCACCCAGTTCTTTGATGGTCTCATTCGTACGATCTGCTTCACCCACAGCCTGTGAGGTCATGTGCGACTGTTCCTGTACGTGACGGGCAATCTCGCTGATTGAAGCACTCAACTCTTCCGCAGCCGAGGAGACGGTCTCCACGTTGCGGGTTGCTTCTTCACTGGCTGCAGCCACAACCTGAGACTGGCGAGCCGTTTCATCAGCCATGTCAGACAGGCTCTTCGAGCTGGCCTGCATTTCTGTAGCAGAAGAGGTAACGACACTTACGATGCCCTGAATTTCGCTTTCGAAATCATCAGCCAGCTTGACCTGATCGGTAATCAGAGACCAGCTGACCATCGGGCCGATGTAATTGCCTTCCTTGTCGGTGATCGCTGTTGCCAGCAGGTCCAGAGTTTCGTCGCCCACCTTGATTTTTGCCCGGTGAGGCAAGTTGGACGGATCAGCCAGCATCCGCCGCTGCATCTCTGGATTCTTATGGAAAATATCGATGCTCTGACCAACCAGCTGATCAACGGGCTTGGGCAGCAGATGCTCGATGGCTTTCAGCTGCTTGTAAGATGCAGGGTTCATGTAAACCATTTCGAAATCGCGATTGGCCAGCAGCACATTGATAGGAATGTTGTCCATCATGTTCTGCACACGCACCATCTCGGCTTCAGCCAGCTTCTTCTCGGTGATGTCTGTCGCATATTTGACGACCTTCACCAGTTTCCCACTCTTGTTCTTGATGGGATTATAAGAGGCGGAAATCCAGATCTCTTTTCCGCCTTTACCGATGCGTTTGTACTCAGCAACCTGGTTAATCCCGGCATTCAGTTTTTCCCAGAATTCCTGATATTCAGGACTGTTCTGAAACTCGCTGTCTACGAACATCCGGTGATGTTTACCCTGAATTTCTTCAAGAGAGTAACCGACCGTTTTACAGAAATTGTCGTTGGCCTTGATGATCGTACCATCCATCTTGAATTCAATCACAGCCTGGGCATCGCTGATTGCACCCAATTGACCGGACAGGTCGCAGTTCTCTTCTTCCTGCTGGATGGTCTCGGTGATGTCTTTCCAGGTCATGACAGTTCCGACACTCTCACCAGACTCACCGCTGGCAGCAGACAGACTGATTTCCAGATAACGTTGTCCCACAGGAGCGGTGATCGTTTTTTCTCCCACCAGACCGGTAATCGCGGTCTGCAGTTCAGGAATGCGGGCAGCCAGCTGATTGATGCTGCCACCGACAACCTGTTGTGGTGTCAGCCCCAGTTCGCCGCTGAGTTGATTCAGCAGTTCCTGTCCCTTGCGGTTGATGTAGGTCAACTCGCCTTGAGCACTGACAAACAAGGTGGCCTGTGGACTGAATTCCACAATGCCGTAAAACTGATCAAGATTCTGCGACCGTTCAGTAGCCGCGCTCTGTCCCGTATTCTGTACTGAATCAATCGACATTTCACTCTTCTCCTTAGGA
Organism: Gimesia sp.; assembly: GCF_040219335.1. Classification (NCBI taxonomy): domain Bacteria; kingdom Pseudomonadati; phylum Planctomycetota; class Planctomycetia; order Planctomycetales; family Planctomycetaceae; genus Gimesia; species Gimesia sp. Next base: position 46,734 of record NZ_JAVJSQ010000004.1, read on the forward strand.
TGGTTGATCTGCTCTTCAGATCGAATAGACTGTTCGGTTTCTGTTTCGTTTAAAGCCTCTGAAGTCAGAGCAGGGTCCACGTCAGACGCTTCCGCTTCAAAGTCGGCTCCTGTTGAGCCCCCGGCAGCCGCTGATTGAAGTTGCTTAGCGCGACTTGAGTCTTTGGCTCCTTCAATCATCAGGTTTGCTACCGCTGTCAGTGCCTGATCCCAGGCGTCTTCCAGTTCATCACTCCAGTGTTCGCCGGCAAACTCAGCCAGCACACTCAACAGCGTTTGTGTGACAGGTGGGTAATCGTCCTCCTGGACACCCATTTCGTCATGTTCTTTTCCCAGTTGATGCAGGACCCGGGTCAGGGCAGTGGGATTTTCCAGTGACTTCATCACCAGCACCAGTGCCTGAATCAGTTTTCCCCGCTGCTCGGAAAAGTCGGTATGCGTAAAATAGCGCAGAAGATCGGGATAATCTTCGAATAACTTCTCATAGAACCGCTCTGCCAGCTGGTCGGCCCGGGGCGCCACCAGCTCGAACGATTCTCGAAGTGCAGTCACATTTAAATCCACGATTTGGCCCTTTTAAAATGCGCCGGAAAGAGAACGAAACTCAGTCAAAATTCAGGATTGTTTCGACATCCAGGATGACGAACAGCCCCTCGTCCAGCTGAAACACTCCTATCGTGACCGAGCGCCAGTGTGGATCCAAAGTCCGGGGTACCGGTTCCATCGAACGTCCGGAAACGTTGATCACGTCTCCCACTTCGTCGACCAGCAGACTGAAAGACTCGCCTCCCAGCCGCGTTACGACATTCATTGATTCTTCGTTGTCCAGGTCAGGCAGTCCCAGTCGTTTCCGCAGGCTGACCGCCGTCACAATCTGTCCCCGCAGGTTCAGCAACCCTTTAATTTCAGGGCGGGCCAGGGGAGTCGGTGAAATCACCTGCTCAGTCAGGACTTCCTGCACCATATTCACAGGAATTCCCAGAAGCTGACCATCCACGCGGAACGAGACATACTGACTCGAATAATCTAACTGCGACTCCATGCCGCTGGTTGAATCAGTCGCTGTAAGGCTCATGCATTGACTCCTGCATTATGTTTCGTCCGGGCAAAATGCTCATCCAGACAGGAAATGAGTTCGTGAGAATTGAATTTGACCAGGTACTGGTCAAAGCCGGCCTCGGTGGCCCGCGTCTGATCTGCACTGCTGTTGGAAGAGGTCATTGCCAGCACGCAGGTCTCCTGCATGTTCGACTGTTCTTTCACCCATTCACAGAATTCGAAGCCATCCATCATTGGCAGGTCGAGATCGGTAACAATCGCCTGGAAATTCGCATTGCGCTCCAGAATCTCTACCGCTGCCACGCAGCTGTCGCAGGTTGCCACAGAGTAACCTGCCGTCTCCAAAGCGGTCGCGACCAGCTGACGGAAGAACATTGAATCATCAACCACCAGCACCCGGAATGATTTCTTGTCTTCCACCTTGGCAAACCAGTTGGGGGTGGAACGCATCACGTAATATTGAGTATCAATCACATCGATGGCATTCTTACCGATGATTGCCGTCCCCAGTACGCCCGGTCGATCGGACTGCATGCGGATCACAAGCTGCTCGTCAATGATGTCTTTTATCTCGCTGACCATCAGGCCCATCGATCGGCTGTTCTCCGAGAATACCACCACAGGCTGCGGATCAATGGTTTCTCCACCACCATAACCGGCACCTTCCACCGAAAGTAACGGCAGCAGGTTGTCTCGATATTGCACAACTTTCCGGCCGCCATTCAGTTCAATGCTGTCCAGCGGGAACTCTTCCAGTCGGGCCACCAGCGAAAGCGGAACAGCCATGGTTTCATTGTCGCCGACATCGAACAGCAGCATGCTGATCGTTTCCCGTCCGGCTCCAGAGTTATTTTCTTCAGTCACTGCCTGCGAGTGCGAGGAACTGCCACCGCACTGGTTGAAGATTCCCCCGACATCGAGGATCATCACAACCCGCCCGTCACCAAGAATTGTTGTTCCCTGATACAGGCCAATGTTTTTCAGCAGGCGTCCCACCGGTTTGACTACGATCTCTTCCGTGTCGAAGATCCGCGAAACGATCAGCCCGAACTGGTCTTCGCCAACCTGGACTACCACGATGTTTGTATCGTGTAGATCGTCATCATCTTCAAGTGACACTTCTTCCAGTTGCAGGACTTCATTCAGATGCACCAGCGGCAGCAGGCGATCCCGCAGACGGAAGACTTTCTTGTCATGAATTGTTTCAATTTTCGTACGGTCTTCGGCGGAGAGACGTACCAGTTCGACGACACCCAACTGAGGAATCGCGAATGGCTGACCACCACTCTCAAGTACCAGGGCTGAGACAATCGCCAGCGTCAACGGAATCTTGATCCGGACAGTTGTTCCTTTCCCCATCTTCGAATTCAGGTCGACAGTCCCGCCGATTTTTTCAATCTGGGTCCGTACGACGTCCATTCCCACGCCTCGGCCGGAAATGGAACTCACCTGTTCCGCCGTCGAAAAACCAGGCTGGAAAATCATGGAAAAGACGTAGCTGTCCGTCATCGAGTCGGCATCGGCTTCGTTGATCAACCCCTGTGAAATTGCCTTTTTCAGAATCCGTTCGCGGCTGATGCCGGCCCCGTCGTCCTGAATTTCAATTATCACATGACCGCCTTCATGATAGGCATTCAGATGAATGGTTCCCGATTCCGGCTTGCCGTTGGTCTTACGGATCTCGGGAGCTTCAATCCCATGGTCAGCCGAGTTGCGAACCATATGGGTCAATGGGTCTTTGATGGCATCCAGCACGGTGCGGTCGAGTTCGGTTTCCGCACCGGTCATCACCAGTTCGATATGTTTATGTGTCACCTGAGACAGGTCACGCACCAGGCGGGGCAGTTTATTCCAGGCATTTCCGATTGGCTGCATACGGGTCTTCATCACCCCTTCCTGCAAATCGGTTGTCACCCGGTTCAAATGGGTGATCGGTGCTGCATACTTTGATTCCTCATCTCCCCGCGCCAGCTGCAGCAGCTGATTTCGTGTCAGTACCAGTTCCCCGACCAGATTCATCAGGCTGTCGACAACATTCACATTCACGCGAATCGAAAGATCGGCGACGCTGACCTTCGCAGCCTTAGCCCCGTCGTCTGTCGCATCCGCCACGACTTCGGGAGTAGCTGGCGTCGGTTCTGGTGTTCTGGCCTCTGGCGAGGGAGCTTCAGCCACTGGTTGAGCAACCGGTTCAGATTCGATGGGTGCTGATTCTGCAGGGGAGGGTGCCGCAACTGCAGGAGCACCGATCTCTGCCGGTTCTGTAGTGGCCACCGTTTCCGAAGCAGCGGCAGGTTCTGCCACCGGGGCCGTAGCCAGATTTGCCAGGTCATCCAGCATGCCGGTCAGAGTTGAATGATCGGTCTTGGGTTCTTCCCCGGTCGCTTCCAGCCCCTGCAACAGTTCTTTAATACTGTCGACGGCTTCCAGCACCAGAGAAATCGCTCCGGGAGAAACTTCCATCATCCGCTCGCGCATCTTACCCAGCACATTTTCAGCCGAATGCGCGACCGCTCCCAGATTCGTAAGTCCCAGAAAACCGCAGGTTCCCTTAATCGTATGAATCGTCCGAAAGATGCTGGCAATCAGCTCAGCATTCTGAGGATCCTTTTCCAACTCAACGATTTCAGAGTCGAGTTGACCTAAGTTTTCCCAGCTTTCTGCCAAAAACTCCTGCAGAATATCGTCCATCAGCCCGTCCTGGTGATTAGGGAACGTAATATAGAGTAAATTTGAGACCTGGCGGGAGGAGCTAAGTTACTTACAGACAGAGTCTTATCAACGTTCCCCGATGCATGATCTGTCGATATATTCCCTCTAGATGTAAGTATTCTCCTCTCAAGCACTATCGTCATTTTTGCTGGAGCCCCTTTAGGTCGTGTGATTCAGACTTCGCGCAGGGAGGGGAATACTTGTCGAAATTTGTCACATGCCAGCGCCCGAGAATAGTATCTGTCCAGTAAATTCGCACACAATCTCCCGGAACATTCGCCAGTCACCCAGCACACGCACAAATACTTAACAATGTTGAATTATTAAGAACTCAAACGAGTTGCTGCGTTCGGTTGTGTGGCCGTGCATAGACTATTACAATCAGCCCCGAAAACGAGTTACAAAGTACGCGCATCGAGATCCCCGAGGAATTGTCTTCCAGCGGATCTGCCGTCAACAGATAGATATAAATTTCATTCAGATGTAAGGAGTGAGTCCTGTGGCTGCTGTAAAGGTAGGTATTAACGGTTTTGGACGCATTGGTCGTATCACATTCAGAGCACTGGCTGCCCGTCCCGACGAATTCGAAGTGGTTGCCATCAACGACCTGGGTGATCCTCAGAAACTGGCGTGGCTGTTGAAGTACGACAGTGTTCAGGGTCGTTTCCCCGGAACTGTCGAAGCGGAAGGCAGCAACCTGATCGTCAACGGTAAAACCGTACGCGTCTGTGCAGAACGCGATCCTCGCAATCTGCCCTGGAAAGAACTCGGAGTCGAAGTGGCTCTGGAATCCACCGGTTTCTTCACCAAACGTGAAGCAGACGGCAACCCCGGTTACGACAGCCACATCACCGCTGGTGCTCGTAAAGTAGTGATTTCCGCTCCTGCTAAAGACACTCCGGACATGACCGTTGTCTTCGGCGTTAACGATGATCAGCTGACTTCAGAGCACAACTGTGTTTCCAACGCCAGCTGTACCACCAATTGCCTGGCTCCCATGGCCAAAGTCATTCACGAAAACTTCGGTATTGAGCACGGTCTGATGACCACAGTGCACGCTTACACCAACGACCAACGTGTTTCTGACCAGCTGCACTCCGACCCGCTGCGGGCCCGTGCTGCCGCTGTTAACATCATTCCGACCACCACCGGTGCTGCCAAAGCCGTTGGTCTGGTTCTGCCCGACCTGAACGGCAAACTGACCGGCCTCAGCCTGCGTGTTCCGGTGCCCGCTGGTTCAATTACTGACCTGGTAGTAACCCTCAGCAAAGACGTCTCAGCTGACGATGTCAACGCTGCCATGAAAGCAGCCGCTGAAGGCCCACTGAAAGGCATCCTGGAGTACAACACCGATCCGATCGTCTCCAGTGACATCATCGGCAACACTCACAGCTCCATCTTTGACGCCAGCTGGACCACCCAGATCGGCGGCAACATGATCAAAGTCCTGAGCTGGTACGACAACGAATACGGTTACTCAAACCGGACGGCCGACATGATCGCTCGTCTGGCGCAACTCTAATCATCGTCTAACCTTAAAGAATATGATTTAGAGACGGAACTACGAAAACAGCCGAGATGGTTTTCATCTCGGCTGTTTTTCCAGAGTAATTCATCTACACACAAGGACAGGTGTTTCTACTTTCCACTAGACTATGATCCCTGAGATCGTCAAAATAGTCCGCTTATAAATAAAAGCAGTACCCCCATTCATAAAACTCGCAAGAAATCAAACTCTTGATGCGAACGATTCAGAGCTCTTGCTTTTGGCTTTGAGTTGTATATTATTCCTGAATTCTATGATTGACTCGAATACCAAACACAAACTGTTATCAGCTGCACCGGTAATTGCTCCCTCGATGCTGAAGTGTGACTTCGGCAACCTCCATCGTGAGGTCGAGCTGCTGGATGCCGCTCAGGCGCCCGTACTCCACTGGGATGTCATGGATGGGCATTTTGTCCCTAACCTCTCCTACGGAGCCATGCTCATTGAGCGGGTCAGACCATTGACCAAGTCGTTTTTCGACGCCCACCTGATGATCAGCAATCCCGAAAAGTATGTAGATGACTACATTAAGGCTGGCTGCGATTCGATTACCGTCCATATCGAAGCACTGCCGGAACCACAGGGGCTGCTGGATCGTCTCAAGGAGGCAGGGGTCTTACCCGGTCTGGCGATCAGCCCCCAGACACCACTGGAACGGATTGAACCGTATCTGGATGCCTGCGGACTGGTGCTGGTGATGAGCGTGGAACCTGGCTTTGGGGGGCAGTCCTTCATCGAAACCAGCCCCGAACGAATCAGACAATTGAAATCAATGATCTCTCCGGAAACGATTCTCTCTGTGGATGGAGGCATTGATCCAGATACCATCGGCGCAGCAGCTCAGGCCGGTGCCAATTACTTCGTGGTCGGAAGCGCCATTTTTAATGAGCCCGATTACGCAACTGCTGTCAGCGATCTGGCCCGGATAGCCAGAAGCCGGACAGCTTCCTTAACATAAAAGAGATTCAAAAACATGCCAACTGTGGTACTCATACGTCCTGGTTGTACTGACTTTGATAAAGATGAGCGAATTCAAGGTACCCTGGATCTTCCACTGAACGCAAAAGGGGAAGAACAGGTTCGAAATCTGATTCCCCAGCTGGAACAGGCGGGGATCGAAACCATCATCACTTCTTCATCAGAGCCCGCACTGTCAACAGCCGAACAGCTGGGCGAAAACCTGGGCGTCCCGGTCAAGGAAAAGGAAGGCCTGAAAAACCTGAACCAGGGACTCTGGCAAGGCCTGGAATACGAAGAAGTCCGTCGGAAGTACCCCAAATTACTCAAACAATGGGCCGAATCTCCCGAAACGGTCTGCCCGCCTGAAGGGGAACTCGCCTCGGAAGCGGTCAACAGGGTCCAGAAAACATTACAGAAATACCTGAAGAAGAAACAGAACTTCGCCATCGTGGCTTCAGAACCGCTGGCGACGATCATTTCCAGCCTCCTGCGGAACGAACAGAAAGAAAAAATTTGTTTTGAGCACGCCGGACGCTTCTGTCACAATGAAATGTTGGAAATTCTTGAGTCACCCCCTAAAAAAAGTGATTCAAAACAGGTAAATTTTGACGATCAATCAGAAAAGAGGGATTCCCAACAGGGTCAAAGCTGCCATACAGAAAAATGGCGCTACGAGGAGGCTAAGTAATATGAGTTCTGCTCCCAAGTCAAACGTCGATTCAAAGCTCAGCCACACCACCCGCCCCAAGCGAGGGGTGCCGGAAGGACTCTGGCAACGCTGTCCTGCCTGTAACGCAACCGTGTTCTGCAAACAGGTCGATCAGGGGCTCGGCCTCTGCCCGGAATGCGATCACCACTTTTCGATCTCGGCTCACACCCGGATCCAGCAGCTGCTCGACCCGGACAGCTTTGAAGAATGGTATCCCGACATCACCGCAGGCGATCCGCTCGAGTTTGCGGACAAAAGCAAAACCTACAAAGAACGCCTGGTCGCGGAGCAGAAAAAAACCGGACTCAAAGATGCCTGCATCGTTGGCAAAGGCTACATGCGTGGTCGCCCGCTGGTCATCGGCATTACCGACTCATCCTTCATCATGGGCAGCATGGGTTCCGTGGTCGGAGAAAAACTGACCCGCGCCATCGAACAGGCAACGGAACTCAAACTCCCGCTGATCATCATCAGTGGCTCCGGCGGGGGCGCCCGCATGCACGAAGGGATCTTCTCCCTGATGCAGATGGGAAAAGTTTCAGCAGCCCTGGGACGCTACCACGAAAAGGGGGGGCTGTTCATTTCAGTTCTGACCAACCCCACCATGGGGGGAGTCGCCGCCAGTTTCGCCTCACTGGGTGACATTGTCGTCGCGGAACCCAAAGCCCTGGTCGGTTTCGCGGGACCGCGGGTAGTGGAAGCCACGATTAAAAGTTCGCTGCCCGAAGGCTTCCAGACCAGTGAATTTCTCCTGGAGCATGGCTTTGTCGATCGCATCATTCCCCGTCCCCGACTCCGCTCGGAACTGGCACGACTGATTGACTATTGCGTCTGACTCCCCCAAAGCCTCAAAACGAATCCCTGAGACCATCCCGACCATCGTTCGCATCAGTCAACGCTGATTGGAAACAGTCGATTTCAGGGGACCGCTTTGCGTCTCGTCAGGCTGGCAATTATACTGGAAGTGTTGGGCCGGTTAACTTCTTCTGAGCCCGGGATGAAACCTGGTCCTGAATTCACTCTCTGCCCCTGGTGAATGCATGAACTTTTTAAAGCGACTCTTTTCCAAAGAAGCACGTGTTCCCCGTGTGAACATCAAGCAACGTTTTGAGCTCATCGGGCGCGTGGGCCAGGGCAGCATGTCAAAGGTCTGGCGGGCCCGCGATTACAATTCCGGCAAAACCGTTTCGCTTAAAATTCTGGACAAAGTCAAAACGCAGGAACTGGAAGCCCGCTTTGTCGGACTGGATAAACCCAAAGAGGGGGAGATCGCAGTCCAGTTCAATCACCCGCACATCGTCAAGACTTACGAACATGGCCTGACCACCGATCAGGAACAGTTCCTCGTCATGGAATTCATCGAAGGCTACAGTCTCAGCTTTCTGGTGGAAGCCCAGAACGAGGACATGAAAACCAACTGCCTCAAATACATGATCCAGCTGGGCGAAGCGATCCAGTATTTTCATGATGAAGGCTGGATTCACCGCGACATCTGCCCGCGCAATATCATGGTCAGCAACGATCACGAACTCAAGCTGATCGATTTCGGACTGGTCGTCCCCAATACGCCTCCGTTTCTGCAGCCCGGCAACCGCACCGGTACCGCCGCTTACATGGCCCCCGAGCTCATCAAACGCCAGAAGACCAGCCAGAAAATAGATATCTTCTCTTACGCTGTGACCTGCTACGAGATGCTGACCAAACGGCTTCCCTGGAAAGCAGCCGAAACAATGGAAGCGGTCCTGCAACATATCAATTCACCACCGGAGCACATTCAAAACCTGCTCCCAGATCTCGATCCCCGTATTGCCGATGCGATCATGAAGGGGCTGGAGCTCTACCCGCAAGACCGCTGGCAGACGATCAACGAGATGCTTGAACCGTTCAAACAGGCGTATAAAGAACAGCAGCGTTCCGCTCCCGCGAAAACTCCGGTGCCTCACCAGGAGACAGTAGAATCGGCCCGTCGAAAACAGCAACCAGATCCCGCTCAGCCCCGGCGCAGCGAACAGGCGCGCCCCAAGTTGAGAAAAAAGAAACAGCCCGGTTCCAGCAGACGCTCCACGGAATCGAAATCAGAGTCTAATGAAGCAGGGCAGGCACCTGCGAAAAAATCACCCAGTGCCTCACGGAAACCGGAACGCCCGACTCAGAAAAAACCGGCACCCCGATCAAAACCCGATAAAAAAGATGAAAGTCACTGAGCGGAAATCGTCGCCGCCGGTTACCGCTTCAGCTCAGCTGCCCATACCCGTTTTACGCCAGATAATTGATCCCGATATATGTCCTTGTCTTCCTCTCCCAGTTCTTCCAGTCATCTCTCCGCACTCAATCCGGCACAGCGTGAAGCAGCCTCGACAATCTCTGGTCCACTCCTGGTTCTGGCTGGCGCCGGTACCGGCAAAACACGTGTGATTACTTATCGCATGGTGGAACTGATCCGGCAGGGGGTGACTCCCAACAAGATCCTCTCGGTGACCTTCACCAACAAAGCAGCCAAGGAAATGCAGGAACGCATGAACGGTCTGATGGGCAAACGCCTGCCGTCCAAGCCCTTCATTTCCACGTTCCATTCACTCTGCGTCCGCATCCTGCGCGAAGAGATCACCGCACTGGGCTATCCCCAGAAATTCGTGATCTATGACCGGGGCGACCAGGAATCCGCAGCCCGGGCGGCACTTCGAGAAATCCGCGTCAATGACAAAAGTCTCCGTCCCGGCGACCTGCTGAACCGAATCAGCTCCTGGAAAATGGCAAACGTCTCTCCGGAGATGGCCACCAACTACACCGAAAACGATTTCGACTTCCTCGCCGCCATGGCGTATCGCAAGTACCAGACCAAACTCCGCTCCAGCGGTGCCGTCGACTTCGATGACCTGCTCATGCTGACCAATGATCTGTTCTCGCAGTTCCCGGATGTCCTCGCGAAGGTCCAGGAGAAGTTTGACTTCGTGCAGATTGACGAATACCAGGACACCAACCTCTCCCAGTTCAATCTGATCCGCGCTTTAGTCAAACCGCATCAGAACCTCTGTGTGGTGGGGGACGACGACCAATCGATTTACGGCTGGCGCGGTGCAGAAGTCCGTCACATTCTCGGGTTCCAGCAACAGTTCCCCGGTGCCAAAGTCGTTCGCCTCGAGAGCAATTACCGCTGCACCGACAAGATCATCGACCTGGCCAACCGGCTCGTGAAACACAACCGCGACCGACATAAGAAACAGCTTGTCGCGCACAAGAAAATGGGAGCCCCGGTCCGCTTCCTCGAACTGGCCGACGAATTGACCGAAGCCGAGAAGATCATCGGCGAGATTCGCTACCTGCACGAAGCCCAGGAGATTCCGCTCCGCGACTTCGCCATCCTGTTCCGCACCAACGAACAGCCCCGCGTCTTCGAAACAGAACTCCGTCGGACCAACGTCCGCTACCAGTTAATTGGCAGCCAGTCTTTCTTCGATCGTCGTGAAATCCGCGACCTGCTGGCTTACATGAAAACACTGGCCTTTCCGCACGACGAACTCTCCATGCTGCGGATCATCAACACCCCCACGCGTGGCATCGGCAGCGGGACGGTCGAAAAACTGGTCAACCAGGCCGTCAAGGCAGGACACCAGTTCTGGGACACGGTCGATTCCGCCCGCGAAGCCAACGAACTGACTCCGCGGGCCAGCTCTGCGCTGAGCGCCTTCCACCAGTTGATTCGCCGCTATCGTGCCCGACTCGAACGGTCCCCCCGGGAACTGGCTCAAATCATGCAGGAACTGATCCAGGAAATTGACTACGCCTCGGAAATCAGAAAACAGTACAAGACTTCCGAGCAGCAGCAGGCCCGGCTCGTCGTGCTGGAACAGTTCATTGAATCGATCAAAGAATACTGCACGCGAACCAGCGCCCCCAGCCCCTCCGGCTTCCTGGAAGAAACAGCTCTTGGAGATCGCGACGACCTCAACGACAAGGAAGACAAACTGTCACAAGATGCGGTGAAACTGATGACGCTGCACAGTGCCAAGGGGCTCGAATTCCCGCGTGTCTACCTGGTCGGGATGGAAGAAGGACTCCTCCCGCACAAACGGTCCGTCGAAGGGACCGATGCGGAAATTGCAGAAGAACGGCGGATCGCCTATGTAGGCATTACCCGGGCTCAGGACTACCTGACGCTCAGTCGCGCCGCTACCCGAACCAAGTGGGGCAAGAAACAGCCGACGTTACCCTCCCGCTTCCTGTTCGAAATGCGGAATACAGACGGTGAAGAGGAAGACTAAATCAGGATTCCTGTTCGTCACTGGCCCGCTTATGCTTGAGTAACTGCTGATTGTAATACCCGATCGTTTCCTTACGATGCAGCATCCCCAGCAGCACTCCCGCATCCTGGGCATCAACCACCGGCAACGCTTCCACATTGATGGCCGTAAACCGCTGCATAACGGTATTCAGGTCGTCATCGGGGGTCACCCGCATGAAATCAGGCTGCATGATGTCTCGCGCCAGGGCCAGCTTCCAGATCGTTTCATCGTAGAGGTAAGCCCGCACGTCATCCTCGGAGAACACGCCGATGATCCGTCCCGCGTCGTCCACCACAGGGAAGTAATGCTGTTGTGTCCCCGCCAGTGAATGCACGATTTCATCCAGGGTTTTTGATTCATGAATCAGCTGGATTTTACGATTGGGATCATACACATCGCTTACCCGACTCCCTTCCAGCACATCGATCAGGAAGTCCCCCCGGTGCGCCGGTGAATCCAGGCGGCTGGGATACTGTTTCTGGTAGAGGTGCACCCGCTGACAGAGCACGAAGCAGAGCGTCGAAGCGAGCATCGTCGGCAGGAGCAGGGAATAGTTCCCGGTGATTTCAGAAACCATGATGATCGTCGAAATCGGCGCATGGGCCGCCCCGGCGAAAAAACCGGCCATGCCCACCAGTCCGTAAGCTTCAGGCTGCGTGACCAGATTGGGCCATAGCTTCTGCAGAAACTGCCCGGTGGCAGCCCCCACACAGCCTCCAATCACCATCGATGGTCCGAATACCCCGCCGGATCCCCCCGAGCCAATCGTCAGCGAGGTCGTGAAGACCTTCACAAACGCCACCGTCAGCAGCAGTGGAATCCCCACCTTGGATGCCGATGTCAGCGCTTCCTGCAGAACGCCGTACCCGGTCGAGAGCACCGACAGGGCACGCATATCTTGATCATATAGATAGAAGAGCCCCAGCCCGACAACACCGGTCAGAAAAGCACCAACAGCAGGGCGGAACATCGGTTTGATTGGTAACCGTTTGAAGAGCCGGTTCGTGCCATAAAACGTTTTCACATAGAAAGCCGCAGACACGCTGAGCACGATCGACAGGATCGTGTAAGGAACCAATTCGAAATGGGAATCGACCGTATGATGCAGTTCATTCCCGAACAGGGGCATGAAACGCAGTGCCTGTGGCAGCGACATGCAATAGAGAGAATACGCGATGATCGACGACATCGCAGCCGGCACGATCACGTCCGATTCGAAATCCGCATTGCTGTACATGATCTCGGCGGCAAACAGCGCCCCGGCCAGAGGAGCACGGAAAATCGCACCAATACCGGCCCCCATTCCCGCCGCCAGCATGATCCGGCGATCGCGGGCTGAGAGCTTCAATTTGGTCGCCACCCACGAACCAAAGCCGGCTCCAATCTGGGCAATCGGTCCTTCCCGCCCGGCTGAACCGCCGGTCCCCAATGTCAGGGCAGAGGCAATCGTCTTGACGATCGGAATCCGGGGCTGGATTTCACCCCGTTTATTATGAAAAGCATCGATGGCAGCATCGGTCCCATGGCCTTCCGCCTCCGGAGCAATGTTGTACACAATGACTCCCGAAGCCAGACCGCCTAAAGTAATCACCGCCAGCAAGAGCCATGGTGCGAAGTTCACCTCCGTCACCTGGTCTTTGTAGAAGGAATATTCGCCGACTGTCTGCGGGTGTTCAAATCCGGCGATCGCGACCAGAGAGTGATGCTGCACAATCTGAGTTAACGCGTCAAATACGATGGCGCCAAACCCCGCCACCACCCCGATCAGGCAGGACAGCACAAACCATTTGCCACTCGTTTTTAAATCAAAGGAGGTCAGCAGGTCGTTGAGTTTTTTAAAGTAAACCATTTTGTCTTAACTAGGATGAACAACAATCTGTGTATTGCTGTATTGAATTATGCCGGCAAGCGGGACACTTCGAACACCGGGAATGCAGACCGGGCGGGTGGACATCGATCTATTTTCGGTCCTGACGGCGTTCGAAATACAATAATCTATTCTATTTTGGACTTAAAGCGTCTGCTCCAGGGAAGTGAATGGTCAGCTGTCAGCCTCTGCAGACTCGTTGTTACACATCCGCGTGGGAGATTTTACGGTAGATGACTTGGAAGCCCAGGGGGAGTTTGTCATACTCCTTACTGCATTTTTAACGCATTTGCCCTCCTTTTTCGATGTACTTGATTTCAGTCAGTGTGGAAAATTCCGAGTTTTATCTAGGTATCGAGACTTCCGGACGCAGCGGCTCGATCGCGATTTACCGTCCCGGGCAGGAAATTGCGCCCGTCTCACTGCAGCAACAGGGGAGAAAGCACGCCCAGACCCTGGTCAGCGAAGTCAAAAAACTGCTGGATCAGCTGGAAATGGCCCCTCATCAGATCGCCGGAATCGGCGTCAGCCGTGGCCCGGGTAGCTTTACCGGCCTGAGAATCGGCATCACCTTCGCCAAAACCTTTGGCTACGTGACAGGTGCTCCCGTACATGGCATCGATACCTTTGCAGCCATCGCACTCAGCTGTCCGACTGAAATTTCAGAGACCTATGTGATCTCCAACGCCCAGCGGGGCGATTTATTCGTCGGCAGATATGTCCGCAGTTCCACAGGAGAATGGCAACAGACAGTCCCCATCCATCTGCAGGACATCAACGCATTCAGCAGTGCACTTCAGCCCGGTGAAACCGTCTGTGGGCCCGGAATCGATCTGCTTGACCAGGGTAGCTTACCGGAAATCCGGATCGAAGATTTTCCCCGCCAGACACTCGCCTCCCAGGTCGCAGAACTGACGGCCGCTCTCCTGCAACAGGAGACCCCACCGGCCAGTGAAGTCTGGAACCTGACTCCCTTCTACCTTCGCAAAAGTGCAGCAGAAGAGAAGTGGGATACACAACATAATCAGTAACACGGCCGCTCTCGGAAACCTTCAATTCAATAATCCAGAATCACTGCAAGTTCTGATGACGCATAAGCAAGCGTAAAATCGTCATTTCTCATTTTCTTGAAACATTTTCCAGAAGACACTCTCGCCGCGATTCGGGCTTGGCTATAATACGGGCAGGGAATTGTTCGATTTCAGACTCCTGAGTATTATGTCTGCTGCGACGAATTCGAAAGAGTCCTGTTATTCGTTGTCGTTCACAGGCTTTCACATTTCCATTCTTCAGACTGGAGTTGAATTATGGCTCTTTACGAGATTGAAACAAACGCACATATCATGGTGGGCTGGGCTAATACTCAAGAAGAAGCGGAACACGCTGCCCAGGAGAATTACCCCGAAGATGAGATCTTGCGAGTCACTCGCCGCCCACGCGACATGTGGGTCATCTCCAAACGTCTACTGGGGATTGAAGGGCACACCGAACCCTGCGACATGGCACGCGAATGCCTCTTCCGCGCTTCGGGCGACAAAGTTCACGCCATCCGACTCTACATGCGTGACACCGGAGCCGACCTGCACGAAGCCCAGCTGGCAATTGAAACCAACATGTCTGTCGGCTGGTAATCACACCATCCCTCGTTGACTGCAGACTACACTTCTTTCATAACGGAATGACTTCAGTTCGATGATCATACAAGGAACTCTCGTCAGTTCTACAGGGACTTCTCACAGCCAGATTCGTATCGAGGGAAATCAGATCGTCGAAGTCGGCGCTCAACTGGGAGAACCGGATTTCACTTTCTCCGATGACTGCCTGATTTTTGCCGGCATGGGCGATATCCACATTCACGCCCGCGATGATATCGGGGAATCACAAACATACAAAGAAGATTTCTGCACCGCAGGTGCCGCCGCTCTGAATGGCGGGGTCGTCCATGTGGCTGATATGCCCAACAACCCCGTACCTCCAATTACCGACGAGAGCTACCACGTCAAACAGGAGCACCTTAAGCAGCGTAACCCGCCAATCCACTTTACGCTCTACGCGGGCATCGGACCGGGCACCAGTCCGCTCACATTCCCAGTACCTTACAAAGCCTACATGGGCCCCAGTGTCGGCGACCTGTTCTTCAAAACACTGGAACAGCTGGATGAAACACTCTCGCAGTACCGGGGCTGCAACGTCAGCTTCCACTGTGAAGACCCCATTCTGCTGGATGAACACGCCAACGCCGCCACTCACGAAGAGCGGCGACCCGCGGAATGCGAAATTTCCGCCACCCGCTTTGCGTTGCAGATGATCGAGAAATACGACCTCCGCGGCAAGCTCTGTCACTACTCGGTCGGAGAAGGGCTCCCCCTGATTCGCGAAGCCCGCAGCCGCGGCCTCAAAGTCACCTGTGAAGTCACACCGCATCACCTCTATTTTGATCAGTCCGATCTGACCGATGAGAACCGGGGAAAGATGCAGATGAACCCTCCGCTGCGGACAATAGAAGACCGCAAGGCCATGCTGGCTGCCCTGCGCGAAGGCACCCTCGATTATCTGGCAACCGACCATGCCCCGCATACCCTGGAAGAAAACGAGCAGGGCATCTCCGGACAACCGCACCTGGACACCTATGGTGCGTTCGTCACCTGGCTGATTCTGGACCAGCAATTCACTCCGGAACAGGCAGCCCGTTTCTGTTCGGAAAACCCCGGGGAATTCGTCAACCCGTATATTGCACCACTGAAATTCGGCAAAATTGAACCGGGCTACACCGCCAGCCTCACCGTGCTCAATCTCAAACGACCGGTGACCATCCAGCGCGAAGACCTCAAAACCAAATGTGGCTGGTCTCCCTTCGAAGGAATCACCTTCCCGGGCTCAATCGAAGCCGTCTTCGTCGAAGGACAGAAGACGCGTTAATAGCTCAGGCAGCTCACCACAGTTGAGGGTTACTGGTATTCACTAAGCTTGAGAAACCTCGCTCTACCAGACACGACAGATACAAAAAAGGGGCTGACTTCAAAGTCAGCCCCTTTTTATTTCAGAGCAGTTTAGAGCATCTTGCAGCTTAGCTGTTGCTGACGCTGGCCTGCTTTTCGCTTTCCTGAGTTGCCCGGGCAGTTGCACTTCCCGGACGGTTCATCAACCAGACCAGAACCGGGCTGGCGATAAAGATCGAGCTGTAGGTACCGACAAACACACCCAGTACCAGACAGTAAGCGAAGCCGTGAATACCTTCACCGCCGATCGCGTACAGAATCAGCACTACGATCAATGTCGTCAATGAGGTCAGCAAGGTACGAGACAGCGTCTGGTTCAGACTCTCATTAACCATACTGGTTGTCAGAGCAGGGTTCTTGCCACGAACTTCACGAATCCGGTCGAAGACCACGATCGTATCGTTCAGCGAGTAACCGACGATCGTCAGGAACGCTGCAATCATAGGCAGGTTGATCTTGAAGTCGGTCAGCCCCATTAGCGGCCCCAAAGCGGTGTTGCTCAGGTAAGCTCCCAAGGCAACCAGCCCCAGTACAACCAGCACGTCATGCACCAGAGCCACGACAGCCGCCAGACCGAAGGTGATTCGCTGGAAGCGGAACCAGATGTAAGCCACGATCGCCACCAGACTGATCAGCATCGCCATCAAAGCCGATTCCTGCATCTCGCTGGCCACAGAGCTGTCGAAGCTGTTAACTTCATCCAGTACCGCTGTGGTTGCCATGACTGTTTTCATCTCAGCTAACGCAGTTTCAAGGTCGGCAGCTGACAGGTCAGGACCAAACTGGGCAACCATCTTCTTATGACGGGCTGCTTCCGCAGAAGCATCTGCCGTTTCGTCCTCTTTCTCACCAGCGTTTGCGCCTTGAACCTGGAACTCGGGGATCCGCTCATATTTATCGGAACCATCTTCGTTCTTGATCTTGGCAATCTCTTCTTTGAGGTAAGTCTCAACCGTCGAGGGCTTCAGATCACCACTGAAGGTCAGTTCAACTTCGGTGCCAGCCGGTGAATCAGCACTCCCGGTCAGTTTTTTCACCTCGCCAAAGTCCATCGTCACTTTCCGCAGCTTATGATCGGTTCCGTCGAAGGCTTCGTTCAGCTTTTCACGAATACCGTCAGCCGCTTTCTGACCGGAGTTCTCCAGGTCGGCATCATTCATCGTGGTACGCAACCGGAAGAAACGTCCCTCCGAAGTCGGATCGTTCGACAGTTCCAGTTGTTCCAGCGTAATGCTGTTGTTAAATGCCTTCTGCAGGCTGGCGCGGACTTCGTCGATGTTCTGCTGATCTTCAAACTCGAAGGTCACCATCGTACCACCGGTGAAGTCGATGTCCAGGTTCTCTTCTCCACGGGCGATCACAACACCCATGCCGATCACAATCAGGGCCACCGAACAGGCACCGGTAATCATCCGCTTGCCAAGGAAATCGATACTGGTATCACCCACGATACTCATCATCTTCAGATCGCTGATCCAGCGTTTCCGTTCGAAGATGTCAAAGATCAGACGCCCGACATACAGGGCGGTAAACATACTCATGACAATACCGATAAACAGCGTCACGGCGAAACCGCGGACTTGGTCGGTACCAATCACGTACAACACAACTGCCACAATCAGCGTGGTCAGGTTGGCGTCCACGATCGTAGTGAAAGCCCGTGAGAAACCGTTATTAATCGCCATTCGCAGGCTGGAGCCCCGGTTTTTCTCTTCCCGGATACGCTCAAAAATCAGAACGTTTGCGTCGACCGCCATACCAATCGTCAGCACCAGACCAGCCAGGCCGGGCAGGGTGAAGGTCGCATTGATGAAAGACATGGCTCCCATCACCAGCAACAGGTTCAGCGTCAGACAGATATTGGCCACCAGGCCGGAGAAGCGATAGTAGATCAGCATGAACACGATCACGGCCACAGCCGCGATGATGATTGCCTGCTTCCCTTTCTGCTGAACGTCAACACCCAGCAGCGGGCTGATGGAGAACTCGGAGACCGGTTCCGGCTTCAGTGGAACTTCCAGGGCCCCGGCATTCAGGACGTTCAACAGGTCGGTAATTTCTTTCTGGGTAAAGTTACCGGTAATCTGCCCCTCGGATCCAATCGTGTCGATCAGACGGGGTGCCGAATGAACTTTACCGTCCAGCAACACGGCCAGGTGACGGTGGAAACCATCCTTACTGGGACGGTTTTTCGATGTCAGCTGGCTGAACAGGGTGCCGCCACGGGCATTGAATGTAAAGGCAACCGCAGGAGCACCGTTCTGGTCAGTCGACTGACGGGCCCGCACGAGGTACTTACCGGTGATGCGTCGGTCTTCGTTAGGTTCGATGATGACCAGCACTTCCTGTCCCTGGGACCCGTCTTTGCGGGTGAAGGGGCGAACGACCATCTGGTCATCAGTGCTGAAAGGCTCATCGCTGCTGACTTCTCGCCAGCTGGCGATCACGCGGCCTTCATTGTCACGCACATCCTTCCCCTTGGCTTCCATAGCCAGTCGCACTTCACGGGGATGGTCGCGGCGATTTGCGACAATATCGAATTCCAGGCTACCCAGTCGGGTAATCAGCGATTTAATCCGCTGGACGTCTTCGGTGTCGGCTCCCGGAACAATGACTTCAATCCGGCTCTGGCCAACCTTACGGACGGTCACTTCTTCGGTACCCGACGGATTGATACGACGCCCGATCGCGCCGACCATCTGGTCCATCACTTCGTTGGAAAGCTCTTTTTCGCTTTTACCCTGATCGACTTCGAAAACCATGTTCGAACCGCCGGCCAGGTCGATACCCAGACGAATGGCATTTCGCCAGTCGTGGCCATGCGAGATCTGCCAGATAAAGGGAGTCGCCGCTACGATGGCCACAAACAGGACCAGGCCGATCTTCTGTGAATACTCCTTCAACTTGAGAGCACGGGAAATCACCGCCCCCAGAATAAACGGCAGTACAAAGACAGCCAGAAGGATTAAGATGATAGTGACGGCGGATACGCCCGAAGGCGCTTTTTCGGTCGCTTCCTGAGCCAGCAGCGTTGCTGAGTGAAAATCAATCCCTGTCATTCAATTAGTCCTGAAACGATTCTTTTTGTCTGGGCCGATTCATTCGGCAATGATGATTTAAGCTGACAACTTCGTGCCAGATACTGACAAACTTCTCTGTTGAAACGCAACCTAGCTTGTTGTCTCTTTGGTTTCAACCTGATACAGCCCCTGAATGGCACTGCGACGCACTTTCATCTTGGAATTATCATCAATTTTCAGAGTCACTTCCTGATCTGACTCAGAAATATTGGCAATCGTGCCAATGATCCCACCGATGGTCACCACACGATCATTCTTCTTCAACTCTTTAAGCGCCTGCTCGCGTCGGGCCCGTTCCTTCTGTTGAGGACGGAACATGATGAAGTAGAAAAAAATCACGATCACAATCAAAGGCAACGACTGAACCAGGAACGAGGGACCAGCGGGCTGTTTGGCGGGTGTCTCTTGAGCAAGTACTAACAATGTCGACAATAAGGTGTGCATTTCGTTCTCTTCCCGGGCCAGCGTGGTAATCGATAAAGTGAGTCTCATGCGTCACTTAGATCTGACCCGCAACCCGATCCAGCAAGAAATTTCATATCAGTTTAACAGGCTCGGGTGGTTCACTGCTGTTTCGAATTTGGCCCAAACCTAAACAATTTCAGGAGTTATCCAGCAATCAAGTAAGCTGTATCTTAGAAAGATGCGTTCCAGCGGGCAAGGTGAACCGCCCTAAACTCCTCAACTTGATCATTCAGAATCGCCTCACGCAGATCCCGCACCAGTTTCTGATAAAAGGCAATGTTATGCAGCGAGATCAGAATTGGCCCCAGCATCTCCCGCGCCATGAATAAATGACGCAGATAAGCCCGGCTGTAATCACGCGAACCGGGCGAATCACACTCGGGATCCAGTGGACTCGGATCCCGGGCATGCTTTTGATTACGCAAATTCACACGTCCCTGACTGGTAAAAGCCATCCCATTTCTGCCATTTCGGGTCGGCATCACACAGTCAAACAGGTCCACGCCCCGCATGATGGCCTCGATCAGGTCGGACGGACGGCCCACACCCATCAGGTAGCGGGGTTTTTCCACAGGCAGCATCGGCGTTGTGAAATCCAGGGTGGAGTACATATCCTCAGGCTTTTCTCCTACGCTCAGGCCCCCAATCGCATACCCGGGAAATTCCAGTGGCAGCAGCCCCTCAGCCGAGCGTTCCCGCATTTTCTGATCGGTGCCCCCCTGAACGATGCCGAACAGGGCCTGATCATCCCGTTTCTGGGCATCCCGACAGCGGGCTGCCCACTTGGTCGTTCGATCGACGGCTTCCTGCATTTTTTCCAGCGGCACATCGTGTGGTGGGCACTCATCCAGACACATGATGCAGTCGGCCCCCAGCTGTTCCTGGATCTTCACTGCTTTTTCGGGCGAGAGTTCAAATAGGCTGCCATCAATGTGAGAGCGAAAGACCACCTGCTCATCATCCATCTTCGTAAGCTGGGCCAGACTGAAGACCTGGAATCCACCACTGTCGGTCAGAATCGGACCATCCCAGTTCATGAATTCATGCAGCCCGCCCAGTTCCTGCACAATTTCGGCTCCCGGCCGCAGTGCCAGATGGTACGTATTTGCCAGCACCTGCTGTGTTCCCACCTGCTTGAGCTGTTCGGGCAGTAGCCCTTTGACAGAGGCCAGGGTGCCCACGGGCATGAAAGCCGGAGTGTCGACAATGCCGTGGGGAGTATGCCAGCGGCCCGCGCGGGCCTGAGTCCGGGAATCAGTATGGATCAGTTCGAAATGAAATTGAGACACGGTCGTATTTCTGTTCAGATGTTACTTTATCGCGATCAGATCCAGGCTTCGTCAGCAGTAAAAACCCAGCGGGAAAGGCTCAGATCTGCTCCAACGCATCGTTGATAATCCCCAGATACCAGAAAGCGATGCGGAACACAACAAAGATGATAAAAGCGGCCACCATCGCCCAGATCAACCAGCCCAGCACCGCCGCCAGGGCAGCCAGGGAGCGCTGCGCGTCTTCCTGAAAGCGGGGACTCAACCGCTCCAGTGTCTCAGGCACCGTCCCGGAAGTCTCACCAACATGCACCATCTGAATGTAATCTTCAGGAAACAGCTGCGTTCCCGCCAGGGCGTCGGTCAGATCCACCCCATCATTCACGGCTGCATTGACCTGAGGGATCGCAGCAATAAACGCTCCATTACCAGTCGCTTTGAGACTGGCTTCCACTGAGTCCAGAATATTCATCCCGGCCTGCTGCGTTAGCGCGAACGCCCAGGAGAAGCGGGCGATCGCAAACGACCGCATGCAGTTGCCCACGACGGGAATGCGCAGAAACAGGCTATGAAAGAAGCGTTTCCCACCCCAGAGCCGATCCATCACCTGGTACGCGACAAACAGTACAAAAATCGAACCGAACGTACAGGTCAGCCAGATCAGAGCGCCGCTGGGACCGGACAGTCCCAGCCCGAGCACATCGATCGCCTCACCACCTCGCGCATTGGCGATTAAACCCAGCACAAGAATCATCAGCGCGATGACCATGATCGCCGCCACAAACTGAAAGACGGGCCAGGCAATCAACCGCACGAAGTTCTTTCGCAGGTTCAGCAGCTGGTCATAATGCTCCGACAAGGCTTTCAGCACTTCGGGCAGGCCGCCACTCTGTTCCGCCACACTGACCATATTGATCATCAGTTCTGGATAATAATTTCCCTGGAGCTTAAGCGCCGACGTCACATCGTTCCCGGCCTTCAACTCAACGGTGATCTCTTTCACGGACTCCTGCATCCGCCGATTCCCCAGTTTTCTCCCGGCCAGCTGAAAGCTTTTTGTGATCGGCACACCGGATTCCAGCATCGTACTCAGGGAACGACACAGCATCGCCAGAGACTTCATTGAGGCACGTGCCTTGAACATGGAATTCGCTTTCGGGAAACATTCAGAATCAGAAACAGGACCGTCAACCCGTTCATTATGTCGAATTACGACTTATCTGAGAGTGACAATCTTCTACACATTGCGAAAAAAAACAAAATTTGTCAGAGTGAACCCTCGGTCTTTCAGAATTTGTTTACAGAAATCGATCCTGGGAAAATGATTGAATGGATTTTTTAAAGTTAGCGGGAAAACGGATTCTCGTATTTGGAGTCGCCAACCGTAAAAGTGTCGCTTATCAGACGGGAAAGGTCCTGGAGGAAGCAGGCGCCGAAGTGATTTACGTCGTTCGCTCGGAAGCCCGCAAAGAATCGCTGTCCAAACTTCTGAAAGACGCACCGATCTATATCTGTGATGTTGAACATCAACAGGAAATCGATCAGCTCCAGGCGGACATCAGCCAGAAATACGATGTTATCCACGGCCTGGTCCACTCCATCGCGTTTGCAGATTACTCAGCCGGCTGGCTTCCGTTCCATGAAACACCCCGCGCCGCTTTTCTGCAGGCAGTCGATATTTCCTGTTTCTCCCTGATCGCAGTTTGTAATGCATTCAAAGAGCTGCTCGATCCAGAGCAGGGGAGTGTGGTGACGATTTCGATCTCCACCACCCGCATGGCGGCGGAAAATTACGGCTACATGGCTCCCGTGAAAGCGGCCCTCGATTCCTCGGTCTGCTTTCTGGCCAAGTCGTTCTCGAACTTCTCGCAGGTTCGCTTTAATGCCGTCTGTCCCGGTTTACTGAAGACGTCCGCCTCCGCAGGAATTCCCGGCTATGTGGACAGCTACCTGTTTGCTGAAAAAGCCACTTTAAGAAAGTCAGCCGTCCAGACTAGTGAAGTCGCAGATACCGTCGCCTTCCTGATCAGTCCCCGTTCCTCGGGTATCAATTCGCAGGGAATCGTTATTGATGCCGGTATGGGCACCAACTATTTCGATAACCAGATCATCTCAGAGCAGTCGACCTGAGTGCCTGACGACCAATAAAAACAGCCGACGGAATAAAAATTCCGTCGGCTGTTTTCGTTCACATCACGAACGAGACCTGCGTCCCGTCCCTGATTAAGCATTAATTCTTCTTCTGTCCTTTGCCTTTGGCTTTCCCTTTGCCACCGGCACCTTTACCACGGTTCTTCATCATTTCTGCCCGTGCGGCCTGGCGTTCTGCGTCATCCAGTTTGCCGTCGCCATTCTTGTCGAATTTCTTGAGCATGGCTTCACGATCGAACCCGGGACGACGACCGCCCATCGCTTTGCGAGCTTCCTGACGTTCAGCTTCGCTGAGCTTCCCATCGCCGTCTTTGTCGAACTTTTTCACCAGTTCTTCACGGCTCATGCGCGGGCCACGCTGGCCCATTTTTTCGCGGGCTTCGCGAGCAGCTTTGCGTTCGTTTTCATCCAGTTTGCCGTCACCGTTTTTGTCAAATTTTTTCATGAACTCTTCGCGGTTGAAACCCTGACCACCCTTTTCACCACGGGCAGCCCGAGCAGCCGAACGCTCTTCTTCATTCAGCTTGCCATCGCCGTCTTTATCGAATTTTTTGAGGATCTCCTCACGGTTGGGGCGCTGTCCTTTTTTCCCCTCTTCAGCCTGCGTTGCAGAGCTCCATGAAAACACAGCCATACCCAGTGCACACGCAGTAACGATCCGATTCATTTTCATCAAGACAGCTCCTCATTCTCAAAATCTGTGGAAACAGGAATCAGCTTCCTGCAGCGGTTTCAGTTAACACGGTATCAAACGCGAGAAGGAGGCAGAGGTTTCGCGGATTCTCAGAAAATATTCAGAAAACGTGATCGAAGTCGTCGCGTAACCCCTTGAAAACCGGGCTTTTCTGACGCATCCCAGGTAAAAGCTGATCTTGCCTCATTTCGGCAAATCACACTATGATGCCGCTCCTGTGGGCTGCGCCTGTTCCAGTACACCTTACATCTGATGCCTGTATTCCCGAATTCGATGAACACAACCGACCCGTTAGCACGATTGAATCAGATTGAAGCGCAGCGGATCTGCATTATCAAACCCAGTGCCCTGGGTGACGTCGTGCAGACACTCCCCATCCTGCCGGTCCTGAGGCAACGGTTTCCCAATGCCCGCATCTCCTGGGTCGTCCGAGACAGCTTTGCCAATCTTCTGGAAGGACATCCCTGCCTGGATGAAATCATTCCCTTCCAGCGACGCAGCTCAGCAGGACAGTGGTGGCAGTTTCTCAAGTCACTCAACAAACAGAAATTTGATCTGGTCATCGATCTGCAGGGCCTGCTCCGTACCGGCATCATGACTGCCGCCACCCGCGCTCCCTGGCGGGTCGGTATCGAAGCAGCCCGCGAAGGTTCACACCTCACCTGTAACCTGACCATCCCCGATACGGGACGCTATGTCCCAGCCTGGCTCAAATACTGGCGCGTCGCTGATGCCTTTGGACAGGGAAAGCTGAAACGCACGACTGACATCTATCTCTCCGAAGATGACCAGAACTGGGCACAGAAAAAACTGTATTGCCCTGAGTATCCTCTGCCGACTCTCGCGATTCACGCGGGCGCGCAATGGATCACCAAACGCTGGCCTCCGGAAAGCTTCGCTGCGGTCGGTGCCAAAGCCATCCGTCGCTTCCGCTGCCAGGTTGTCCTGGTGGGAACCTCTGCGGAAAGAGAACTGACCGGCCATATCGAAAAACTGCTGCAAAAGTTCGTCCCGACCGGCAGGGTCATCAATCTGGCAGGGGAAACAACGCTCAAACAACTCGCCGCGGTGCTACAGCAATCCGACTTTGTCCTCACCAATGATTCCGGTCCCATGCACCTGGCTGCCGGGCTCGGTACCCCTGTCACCGGCATCTTTACCTGCACCAGTGCACTTCGCTCCGGACCGCCGGGAGACAAGCACGAACTTGTCTCCACGAATGTCAGCTGTGGCGGCAGCTATAACAAACGCTGCCCCAAACGCGGACCACAGAATCTGTGCTGCATGGAAGAGTTGGAAGTCAGCCGCGTCTGGCAAGCCCTGCATCGCCTGATCACACGCGAAGCAGTTGAAAGAACGCCGAAAGCAGCCTGACGCTTCTCGCAAGCGGTCATCAAGGGCGCCTCAGCTCGTAGTAGCGACTTAACACGCGGACCCGATAAATCTGATAAGCCGTGATCATTCCCAGAATCGCCAGCACCATAGCGTAGATGACGGGGTACTGCCATAACTCTACCAGTTCGGATCGGGCCAGTACCAGGACAGCAAACGAGAGCAGTGAAAGCACCGTGGTAAACAGCACGAGCCTGACGTAAAAGAACAGTCCAGATGAGACAATGAGCATCGGATATCCAATCAGCAGGATCCCGATCGGCGCATCGGCGAGCATCAGCAGTCCCGTCAGCAGCGCAACATCCGCCGCAGACCAGCAGTAACGCACCCGTTTTTTGTTCGGAAAGTGATCCAGACCAAACTGAAAGAACACCACCAGTGCGCCCCACAGACCAAACAGCGACATGATCCGCAGGTGATAATTCAAATCAACGCCCTGCGTAGAATACACGGTCTGAATTATTCCGACTGCCAGCAGGATCGCGGAGAGCCGCGATACCAGTGCCGGCTTGCGACGGAACCAGCGCTGGAATTTCTGAATCATGCCGGCAGGTTGTGCCTGTAGAGGTTCTCCAGCAATGAACCGTTCCAGATCCGCCGCCAGTTCGCGGGCCGACTGGTAGCGTAATGCGGGATCCTTCTCGAGACACTTCAGACAGACCAGTTCCAGACTACGGGGAATGTTTCTGTTATGCGAATGGGGGAGTGCAGGTTCACCTTCAATTACCGCCACCAGCGAATCGAGCGGACTGCTGTGTTTGAACGGAGATACGCCGGTCAAAAGTTCATACAGAATAATACCCAGACAGAAGATATCACTCCGCGTGGAAAACTGATCCAGTTGCCCCGCGGCCTGTTCGGGTGACATGTAGCCCGGAGTCCCCACGATCATGCCCGTCTGTGTGCGGGCATCGGTCCCTGAGCCACCCGGCAGTCCATCGTAGAGTTTCGCCAGACCAAAATCGGTGACATAAGCCTGGCCCGCTTCATCGATCAGAATGTTCGACGGTTTTAAATCGCGGTGAATGATCTCCTTGGAATGCAGATACTCGACCGCCTCGGCAACCTGCTGCATGAGTGAGGCGACCTCGTAATAATTATCCGGCGCCACCTGGGAAAGCGGGCGAAAATCGGGACTCGCCAGTGAACCTCCGCCAATAAAGTCCATGGTGAAATAATGCTGCCCCAGATGCTGGCCCACTTCGTGAATCGCGACAATATTCGCGTGCTGCAATCGACCAGCGGCCTGGGCTTCCAGATAGAACCTACGGACCTCGTCTTCGGATGCAAACTGATTACTGAGGATCGTTTTCAGTGCCACGACCCGATTCAGATCTTTCTGGCGTGCCTTATAGACGATGCCCATCCCGCCGCGTCCCAGCTCTTCCAGCAGTTCATAATTGCCGAACTCCCGCGCGAGCAGGGGGGGCGCCTGTCGGGATGCGTGGGGAGAAACTGGCAACGTCGCATCATCGGGCCCCAGCTCAACCGATTCGGGATCACTGTCTGACTGAGGCGCGAGACGCTCCAGGGAATCCAGACAGGCCATCAGTGGTTTTAACTCGGGATTGACTGCACGCAGACTCTGACAGCTGGCATCATCCTGACGCTGCAGGAAGTCCAGGTACTGATTCAGTACTTCTACCTGCTCAGATTGCTCATTCGACTCGTCGGTCACGGGCTGCAGTCTTTCTTAAATCTTCAATTTTCAGTCGGATTATCCGGTCGCAAGGGCCGCTTCAAACCTGTTCCAGCAGTTCCTGCAGTTGATTCAGTGCCCTCAACCAGAGCATCTGTACGGCACCGGGGCTCCTCTGCATCCGCTCGGCAACCTCTTTGAACGACAGTCGCTGCAGATTGCGAAGCATGATCACTTCCTGGTAGTCAGGGGGGAGCCGACTGACCGCGTCAGCAACCTGAATCTCCTGCTCCCGGTTCAACAGAATCCGGCTCGGCGTCTCCGCCTGGTCTGGCAACTCCCACTTCATCTGACCAGAGGCTTCTGGTTGCTGACCAGCGCGATCAATGGAAAACTCACGTTTCACATCACGCTTGGCGGCCCCCTGGTAACGCCGGGCGAAGTCCAGCGTGTTATGATTTAAAATACCCCGCAGCCAGCCCAGCCATTCCGCCTCGGTCTCTCCCTCGAAACGGGAAAGCCCCTGGTGTGCTTCGAGCAGCGTCTGCTGCACCAGGTCAGAGGCATCGAACTTGGTACGCATCCAGCCTTCAATCTGAGCGCGGGCAACCAGCGAGATATAAGCGCGGCATTTTTCCAGCAGTTCATTTTCGGCACTGCGATCGCCGGCACGCGTACGCTGAATCAGCTCTTCAAATTGTGACTGAGGCATGACGGACCACCGGAATCAGAATGCATTCTCACAGCTGTGAACTCCCGATCCATCAGGGTAATCTGTCGCAGTCAGTGATTCAACGCTTTTTGTACTTGCTGCTGGCCTCTTTGAGCAGTTCCCGCTCCTGATCCGTCAGACTGGCTTCACCTTCGCGGCTGATTTTTTCCAGAATGGCGTCCACCCGCTCATCCAGGCTTGCTTTGCTCAAACGGGTATCGGGCTCGGAATAGACTTTGAGTTTACTTTTCCGAACCGACCGGTTGGACTGGAAGCGATCCCACTTTCGCAGCAGGCCACTCGACAGATTCCAGCCGTAATATTTGTAGGCCACTCCAAAGGCAGCGCCTCCCAGGTGAGCAAAGTGAGCAACGCCATCGCTGCGGGGATTCACAAAGCCAAACAGATCGACGACCGCATACAGCACCGCCAGCCAGCGAAGCTCGATCGGCAGGATGAAAAACAGCAGCACGGTCATCTTGGGGTAGTACATGGCCGTCAGAAAGACCACCGCCATCACGCCCCCCGAAGCACCAATCACAGGATTGGGACTGATGGCGACATGACACAATCCGCTGATCACGATGCTGACCAGGTAGAAGACCAGAAACTCACGCGAGCCGACCACCGGTTCCACCATGCGTCCAAACATCCAGAGGATGAACATGTTGAAGAAGATATGGCCCAGGGTCTGCGTGGAATGGCAGAAGCCGTAAGTCAACAGCCGCCAGATCTGGAAACCTGGGAACAGGCTGCCTCGGTCCAGTGCCAGGAAGTTGATCACGGGAGAAGAACCCCGACCTTCCGAAGTCGCCACTTCCAGCAGGAAGACAACCACATTCGCAATAATCAGATACTTGATCGCCCAGCCACCGGATGACATGTTGAAAGAGCGGTAATTTCCCTCACTCTCGTGTCGCAGGTAATCCCGACTCTCGATCCCCATCGCCTAACGTATCCTTAGTCTGTCAGTTCCTGGCCAGAGACATTGTGTGCAACGCTCTGTCATCCGTGTCCGTGTCGTCCGTGTCTTTTAAGCTATTGAGAAGAGACTTCAGAAAGCTTATCGCCGGTTGGCTGTTTCTGTTCGCCGTACCCTTCGTTGTGCTGGGGCAACTGTCGGGCCAGCTTGCTGACGTCTTCAATCAGTTTCTGCTGTTCCTGGTAGACTTTCAGCAAATCACGCCGTAACTGATCGGTTTCCTGAAATTCCTCGTTCCGCTCCTGCTCTTCTTCTTCCAGACCAGCAACCAGCCCTTTCCGTAATTCAACGGGCAGGTTCTCTCCCTGGGGAGCATTGTCGGAACCGATCAACTCACTGACGCGTGCATCCAGACGCTTCTGGGCAGAAGCCAGCAGGCGGTTGAGGTCTTCGATTCGATCCTGTTTTCTTTCGAGCTGCTGTTTGCGTTCAACCAGTTGATCCCGCAGAGTTCGCAGGGTGGTGATGTAGTTGGGGGGCACCAGTGCTCGCAGCCGCCAGGTACCGTTTTGCCATTTGGCCGCTTCACCACCTTCGGGTGGTGTCACTTTCTGCAGGAGTGCACGATTCGCTTCCAGGGCGCTCACACGAAACGCACCCACATAAGCCACTCCCCCCGGTTGACCGGGAGCTGCCTGAAACGCGAAGACGACCGGCTTAGCCTCTTCGGCATTCTGAGTCGAGCCGAGTCCGTTATTACTGCCGATCGCAACCTGAATCTCACCGGTCTGCTGATTGGATACGGTCACTGCAGCATCCCAGTAACGATCCCAGCCCAGCATGACCCGGGTCAGTCGGTTGCGGAGATCTGCGCTCTCTTCGGATTTCGCTTTGATTTCTGCTTCGTTTTTGGCAATCTGAGTGCTGTTCTTCTCCACGGCCTGCAACCAGCTGCTGCGGACGGCAAGAACCTTGGCCGTCAGTGGTACTGCGACAATCGCTGCCAACACGACAAGCCAGGCGAAGACTACTCCGGATTTATGCATCGTTTTAAACCTTGATCGAATTCTACGAAACCGGCGGTTTCGTGTGGTGCGTTCGAATTCCTGTAATGAATGTCTGTCTTCTATCTTGGGTTTCAGACGAAAACTGATGAGCCCTTGTCTGTTACATCGTCTATCCGGACCATCGGAACCGAAGATAAATCGTTCGGTATCAATTATTCACGCGTATCCCGGACAGATCAATTGTGGGGATCAGGAAAGCTGCGAAAAACCGGACGGGACTTTTATTTAATGATAAGTCCCATAACAAATCAGGGTCAAGCAGAAACCGTAATTATACACTTTTCACTGGGTGATAACCGCTAAAACCCCTATAAGTGAACTCCCGGAAAGAGCAGCGTGGACGCCACCTCGCATTCTCCGGTTCAGATGGAACGGCGTTTCCAGAGCCGCTTCTGATTGATTTCCCGAACTTTCTTGCTGCAGATTCCGTGCATTTTCCCGCTCAATGGCTTATAAAACATCCTATTCTATCATCAGAGGTGTATTGAAGTCCTGAATTGTACTGACCTTGCAGCGGTCTCTTTGTAATAACCACCGCTGTCTCTGGGAATGGGGACAGATCAGTCGTTCAGCAGGTTTTCAGTCGCTGCGAACCTTTTCAGACTTGAACCGTCTTTTTATTTATCAGGGAAGCCGACCATGTCCACTGTCACAGTAAAACGATCCGATCTGAAAAGCGGGGAAGTATTATGCAGTTACTGCACGGCACGTTGCTGTCGCTATTTTGCACTACCCATCGAAACGCCGACCACCTGGGAAGACTACGATCACATGCGGTGGTACATCATGCACGGGCACAGTGCCATTTTCGTCGATGAGGATGTCTGGTTCCTGATGGTCTACGGAGACTGCAAATACATTCTCCCGGATTACCGTTGCGGGAACTATGAAGACCGTCCCCAGATCTGTCGGACTTACACCACCGACGACTGCGAATACGACAACGACGGCACCTACGACCGCCTGTTTGAGACTCCGGAACAGATCTGGGAATACGCCCACGCCGTTCTGCCTCCGAAGAAAAAGAAACGCAAAGGGAAGTCCAAAATTAAAACTGAGAACCTTCCCGTCGTGCATGTGTAGCACACAATCCGTCTCAAAACGAAACCAATACTGAAACTCTCCAGTCAACAGCGATCCGCCAGGATCACAGCCGGTACGATACTGTGAATAAAACATTAATTACCCCACGTACGCTCAAAGGGTTCCGCGACTATCTTCCCTCAGCCATGATTCCCCGCGAACAGCTGATCGAAACAGCCAAGTCCGTCTATCGCAGCTACGGATTCAGCCCGATTGACACGCCAGCTCTGGAATACACCGAAATCCTGACCGGCAAAGGGGGAGAAGAATCGGACAAGCAGATGTTCCGTTTCGAGCAGGGGGGCCGCGATGTTGCCATGCGGTTCGACCTGACAGTTCCTTTCGCCCGTTTCTCCGCGCAGAACATCAACGAGCTCGGCACCCCGTTCAAACGCTACCACGTCGGCACCGTCTGGCGGGGAGAGAATCCGCAGAAGGGACGTTACCGCGAATTCGTCCAGTGCGATTTCGATACCATCGGTACCAAATCCAATGCCGCAGACATCGAAACGCTGTTTATCATTCACGATCTGATGCTGAAGATCGGCTTCACCGATTTCAAAATCTGCATCAATAACCGCATGATTCTCAATGGGCTGCTCCAGTTGCACAACCTGGAATCGCAGTCGGCAGCCGTCTTGCGGGCCCTCGATAAACTGGCCAAAACCAGCCCGGAAGCCGTCATTCAGGAAATGCAGGAGCAGGGGGGGCTGACTCAACAGCAGGCCGAACAGATCCTGGCTCTGATGACCGCTCAGGGAACGACGGCAGAAATTCTGGACTCACTGGAAGCACAGCTCAAAGGCAACGAACGTGGTACGCAGGGGGTACTCAATCTCCGCGAACTGTTTACCGCAGTAGAGCGGGCGGGGATTCCTGCCGAACGGGTGGTACTGGATACGTCCATTGCCCGTGGCCTCGATTACTACACCGGCACGATTTACGAAACGTTCCTTGATCAGATGCCCGGGATCGGCAGTGTCTGTTCGGGGGGACGCTACGATAACCTCGCTGAGCTGTTTACCACTCAGGAACTGCCCGGCGTCGGTGCCAGCCTCGGACTGGACCGTCTGCTCGCCGCGATGCAGGAACTGAACCTGCTAAGCGAGGTTTCTACCCCCGCACCGATTCTGGTGACACAAATGGACGCCGTTTTCACCCCTGAATACCTGCGTCTGGGACGTGATCTGCGTCAGGCGGGCTTGAACGTGGAAGTCTATCCGGATACCAAGGCGATCAAGAAACAGTTCAAATATGCCAACCGTCACGGCTTCAAAATCGTAATCGTGGCCGGCTCCGACGAATTCGAAAACCAGCTCTGGCAGGTCAAGGACATGCAGGCCGGAACGCAAACCGCCGTCAAGGAAGAAGAACTGCTGGACGTGATTCAGAAGATCCTCGCCTGAACCCACTCATTCTGAAAACAGACTGATCTATAGATATTTACAGTACCACCAGTCATTGGTACCATTTGATCAGTAATCAGATCGTTTTCAGATGAGGATCAGCATGGTCATTCGCAGAAATCACTACGAATCCGCCTTTGAGGATTACCTCCGCTCCCAGAAAATTCCGTACGTCGCCGTGGATGAAAAACGCCGGGCACTGGCCCAGGAGGCGTCAATCAAATCACTGGACTTTATCGTCTATTCATCGCAGGGGCCAAACCTGCTGATTGATGTCAAGGGACGCACCGAGATCTTTGACGCCCCCACGCGTAGTCGTCGCTGGGAAAGTTGGGCCACCCGAGAGGATATCAGGGGGCTCTTCCAGTGGCAGGAACTGTTCGGAGAAGGCTTTATCTCCAGTCTGGTCTTTGCATACCAACTGCCCCCCGACTCCATTTCCAACAACCTGGAGAAGGTATATGAATTTAAAGAGAATCTGTACGCATTCTACCTGGTTCCGGTCGACGCCTATCAGGACAAAATGAAACCTCGTTCCGACAGTTGGCAGACCGTTTATCTGCATCAGCAGGATTTCCAGCAGCTCCGACAACCTGTAGAAACGCTCATCCAGGGCTCAGAACCCGCAGAATTAACCGGGGAAAATAGAGAGGAATGCGGTTTTCCAGATGCAGATTCGACTTCAGGCTGATACAATCAGGCGACTGACAGACACTTTTACCAGACTCTCAGAATGACGTTATGAACATACGCACGCGATTCACATCCCGCATCTTTTCCGCTCTGACCGCCTTTGCCGGCACGACGCTGATTTCAGTGACGACCGTCCTGGCTCAAGAGGATGAACGCAAGGGGGGAGCGATCGTCCAGTCCCAGACCTCGATCGTGGAATACCTGATCGTAGCGGCCCTGATTGGCGCCGCTCTGTTCGCCGTCTGTCGCACCAGCCATCGCGTCTGATCACTCTTCGATTTCATTCACACTCAGCCCTCACGTTTTCATGCGACCACTGTCTACAGTATCTGAGCCTGAGCCCCGCAGGGTCGTCATCACGGGCATCGGACTGATCACCCCGTACGCCGTTGGCCGGGAAGCTTCCTGGCAGGGAATCTGTTCCGGCGTTTCCGCGATCCAGCCGTTGGATGCATTATCCCAACAGCTGAATCGTCCTTTGGCAGGCGGAGTCATTCCCGATTCCAGCCTCTCCAGTGCCTCGTTAAGCAGCTCGACTCCCCTGCAGACTGAGCCCTCCCTAACCCTCGCACTGCAGGCAGGCGCCGAAGCATTTGAGGATGCCGGCCTGGACTTGAACCACTTCAACCGGGAGACCACCGGCTGTGTCATCGGATCGAGTAAAGGGGGCATGGCCAGTTTCGCACAACAGGCCGCGCTCTCACACCAGGCTACATCTGTCGCAGAGCAGATTCCACCGGATCTCTGGCTGCAGTGTTTCGCAGGCGCAGCGAGCCACTCATTCGCCGCCCACTTTAACCTCCAGGCCGCAGCCCTGACCCCGGTCTCAGCCTGTGCCACCGGATTCTCAAGCATCATGCGCGGCGCCGAACTGATTCAGGATGGAGTCTGTGATACAGTTCTTGCGGGCAGCACTGATGCCTCACTCCTGCCCTCCGTTCTGGCCTCGTTTCATCGCATGGGTGTGCTGGCATCGCAGTTCGATAACCCCTCACAAGCTTGCCGTCCCTATGATGTCAGACGTAACGGATTTGTCGTCGGAGAAGGGGCCGGCATCCTGGTACTCGAGTCACTCGAGCAGGCACAGAAACGTAATGTGACTCCCTATGCAGAATGGTTGACCGGAGGCCTCGGTGCGGATTCCACACATTTGATGCAGTTCGATCCCCGGGCAGAGAGCCTGTCGCACCTGATTAACATTACACTGGGTCGGGCCGGAGTGTCTCACAAGGAAGTCGACTATGTCAATCTCCACGGCACCGGAACCCAAATCAACGATGTCTATGAAACGCATGCTTTACAGAAAGCATTCGGTTCCCGCGCCGCTGCGCTTGCCTGTTCCAGCCTGAAAGGGGGCATGGGCCATCTCCTCGGAGCAGCAGGGAGCGTGGAACTGGCGCTGACGCTGCTCGCCATGCGGGACGGAATCGTTCCCCCCACACTGAACCTGGAAACTCCCGATCCGGAGTGCCCACTCAATTACACGCCCCAGGTTGCAGTATCACGGGAAATCAGAACGGCTCTCAAACTCTCTTTTGGATTTGGAGGTCACCTGTCTGCCGGCCTGGTCCGCAAATGGGACAGCGACCGATAATCTGTCGTAGCTGCGGAGTTACTGTTTGAAACGAGCCGACTTCAAAAACGCTTCGAACTCAGGCTCTGCTTTCAGCAGCTGTTCCCGAGGTCCAGTCAGCTTGAGGTAAAAATCGCGAGGACTGCGAGGGATCACCACGCCAATCATCCGCATGCCCGCTTCCGCCGTCCCGTTCAGGGCCGGTCCGGTATCAAAGGTACCACGAAGATCGAGCCAGATCGCTTCCACGTCATCGACGCGGACAGTCTTCTGAATCGGCTCTTCACCCGGAGGTAACTGAAACTGCCCTCGCCAGCGCTGCAGGTTGGCATCAATGCCACCACCGACCGAAGAGAGTGTGAGTTTCACATCTGGTCCTGCATCCGGAATCTGAAAGCTGGCTGAGATCATCCCCTGTTGCGCAGGAGACAACGGGATCTGCTGCCAGCCGGCAGGTACATCGAACTGAATTCCGTCAAAGACTTTTTCGCCGGACTCAGAGTGTGAAGCTTCAGTCGCAGCACTTTGAGCAGAACTCAGGGGAGCCGCTTCGGGAACCGGCAGATCGGCAGGAGTATCTGATTCACCAGAACCACAGCCGGACAGGACAGGGAACAGGCAAATCAGGAATACAATGTGCTTCCAGAGATTCTGAGATAGTACAGCTGACATGAAAGACTCCCGCATGAAGACAGAATAAGGTAATACACTTATCCTAATCATTCAGCGAAAGTCAGTCCATCAACCGACCGTCAGTTCCAGTTGCTCAGCAGATTCCAGGTTGTATTTCTGCGAGAGCTGAGTGATTTCATCACGGATCTCAAAGTAAGCGTCGATCACAGCAGCGTCCCATTGAATCCCTTTCCCTTCACGGAAAATGCCTTCGAGTCGCTCCAGGGGCATACCGTTGCGGTAGGGACGGTCACTGCCCATCGCATCATACGCATCCGCGACAGCAATAATCCGCGCCATCAGTGGAATATCGTCTCCGGTCAAACCGTCCGGATAACCCCGGCCGTCGATCTGCTCATGGTGATTACGGATCCCCGGCAGAATGTTCTTGAGTTTTTTGATACCAGAGAGAATCTTGTATCCGATCATCGGATGTTTCTGAATCTGCAGGAATTCTTCATCAGTCAAACGGCCTTCCTTGCGGAGGATGCGGTCATCCACGCCAATTTTTCCGATGTCGTGCAACAGACCAGAGAGATAGATGTCGTGGATGAATTCTCCTGTATAACCCAGTTGTTTCGCCAGTTGCTGTGCGATCAGGGCCACGCGTTCGCTATGACCGCGTGTGTAAGGATCTTTCGCATCCAGTGTGGAGATGAACGATTTAACAAAGCTGAGCATCAGCTCTTCCTGTTGCGCATACAGGTCGATGTTACGCAGGTGCGTTCCCAGGAAAGAAGCCACCGAATTCAATAGACTGGCCTGAATAGTGCCATACTCTTCGCTCTTAAGGAGATTACAGCTCAGAATCCATCCGTAGGAATGAGACCCATCGGTAATCGGCACCAGCACCAGGTTATGCAGATCCGGAAATTCCAGTGAGAGCAGGGAACTGTCCACGTGATTGATGACCAGTGGCTGATTGAAGTCAAATCCATCAAACTGTGCCACCAGCCGAGCCAGTTTGAGTTCATCAAATTCAGTCTGGCTCTCAGACATGAATCGGGACGTGTGTCCCTGTCCTTCGAACCAGATAATATTTGTTTCCGCTTCGATCAGATTTCCGATCCGCTCCAGACAGAGCTCTCCCAGCTTCTCGGGACTTTCAGAAATCTTCAAATGCTGCGCCACTTCGTGCAGCAGACTGATTTCTTCAAACGTCTCATCCAGACATTCGGACAGATTATCAACTTCCTCGTTCAATTCATCCAGCTGCTGTTCTTCATCCAGATGCATGATGGCCAGACTCAGCAGGGCATGCAGCGATTTCACATCCAGAACTCGCTGTCCTTCGAGCCAGGTATCCAGTTCCTCGGAAGACCAGCTCCTCTCCACAGCTGATAGTACCATTTCCGTCAGTTTGCGTTTCTCTTTCTGAAACACAAAACCGGCAGCAACATATTTATGTTCGCTATCCTCGAAGAGGGGAAACAGATAATGGGTCAACCCGTTTGTATTCTCAACCAGGGTCAGCCCCTGAATCTCATCGAGCTGGTTTAAGACGTCGATCGGAAAAAAGGGCAGGGAGCGCATGTGAGTCCGCCCGACCAGCCTTTGAACCCTGGCATCGAAACAGAACATTGACAGGCCCGTCAATTCTGAAATGCGCTGCATGCGATCGTTGGACAATTCCACCTTGGTATCCTGATGGATTTCCAGATCCCATGCGCCACCACACTTGCTGAAGTTAGACAGTTTCTTGAATGAATCAATTGTTCCCGAGACCATAAGTCTTTTCCTGCTTTCTAGAGGAGTTATTCCCTATAGAAAGTTAGTTCGCAGACGAATGGTCGCAAATCAGATTTGAAATCAGGACCTGCAATTGTGTCAGTTTTCAGGAAACTGCAGTTTTAGACTTTATAACTGCGGTTTTCACCGCAAATATCAGCAAACTCAGGTTCTAGTGAACAAATCCGGGGTTTTCTGAAGTTATCTAAGTCAACAACCAGATATCAAAATGGATATAAAGAGTAACGGGTCCTTTACTCTGGTTGTATCACCCTGTTTCTATGACAGTTAGGAACTTTCCACTATGAATCCCGGTATTTCTGCCAAGGAGAGGAGCATCCCAATCCTGTTCACTACCAGACAAAGCCCAAGTAAGCAAAACTACATCTGTTAAGGACGATGCTGCGGATTCTGCCAGATGTGTGCATTTTCAGACCAGGCCGACAAAATGATTCACCAGTTAAGTAAATTTCGGCGATTCTCGGTGGAAAGAGAACATACAACTCCGTTTTAGAGCAAATCCACCCCATTCTAGGGGTCGGAATTACTCTTGCGATAGCGGGCGCTGACCTGATTTAACTGCTGACGCTCTTTGGGGGTTAAGGAATCCAGACCGAATTCATGAACCTTATTCAGCAGGAGATCCAGCTGCTTTTCTGCATCCCGTTCTTTTTCGCGTTCCCGCATCCGTTTCTGCAGTTTTCGTTTCTCACGCCACTTCTGGAAGAAACCAACCTTCTGTTCTGAAGGTTCCGGACTCGAACGTTCCAGACTTGTATAGCCTTGTGAGAAATCGTAGCCGAAAATGGAATCGTCGAAGGCTTCCTCTCGATGACCGGCAGCAAATTCCAGCAGGTTCAGCATTAACAGCAACGCTCCGAAAAAGACCACCCAGACGGTATGGGTGCAGAGGCCAATCACCATTCCCAGCCCCCCGACCAGAAAACTGACGTTCAGCATCACCATATGCAGCACAGTTTCATCAAAGCGGCGGGAGAGGATGATCTGCAGCACTTTACCACCATCCAGGGGAAGTACCGGAATCAGGTTCACCAGCAGCAGGAGCCAGTTGATGCTGAACACCATCAACAGCATCGCCTGACCCAGATTATTGCTCAGATCTACCGTGGGAAGCTTGATCGGGTTCAGTGATTCTGACATCTGGCCGGACCAGATCACAGCCGGCAGTGTAATCGCACATAACAGCAGATTCACCAGTGGTCCCCCCAGCACGGTGACGATGCGTGAGGCATCGGTACGCGCAGGGCTGCAAGGTACCAGGCCTCCCAGAGGCCAGAGCATGATCTGATCAGCTTCCCCTCCCATCATCCGACAGGCGACCACGTGCCCCATTTCATGCAGGAATACGCTGATAAACAGGACACCGAATAAAGCAAATCCCAGTCCCAGAGAGTAATGTGACCAGAAGACGAGCAGGACGACCGGCAGAAAAATGCTGACACGCACCTGAGTCAAAAACCAGGATCCAATGGGAAATGACCAGTGCAAAGGATTCGATCGACTCATCTTACCATGACCTGTTGCAGAGAATCACAAACGTCCTTCAGCTAATGCTGAGCTCAGAATGACCGGGTACGTAGAACGTTGGAGCAGGGAAACTTCTGTTTCCACTCCACATGTTATATACATCAGGAAATCTCCTGACAATTCCACTCCCTTTTTCTGTAACGAAATCATACTCAATTCACAGGTTCAAAGCATCCCCAAAAGT
Source organism: Gimesia sp. (assembly GCF_040219335.1). Lineage (NCBI taxonomy): Bacteria > Pseudomonadati > Planctomycetota > Planctomycetia > Planctomycetales > Planctomycetaceae > Gimesia > Gimesia sp. The sequence continues at coordinate 85,145 of NZ_JAVJSQ010000004.1, forward strand.
TTTTTCTCACCGATTCGGTTCGCAATCTGAGTTTGAATTTCCCACTCGGCATCGCCTGCCTGATGAATACAGTCTGTGGAAATTGCCAGAACTCCGGTGACCTCACCATCCTCGATGACGGGTATCGCATAGGATTGCTGTGCACAAAACTTCACCAGCCACTCAGAAGACCCTGGCAATCCTGACTCCGTACTGCTCAGAGTTCCAATCGCAGGTTGACGTTCCAGCACCGCCTTCACGATGCCTAACCCTTTATTTTCCAGTGAAACTTCTTTCGTCAGAGCGGCAAAATCCTGTTGCACCTGCAGATCCATTTCCGGTACTGCACGAAAGCCTACCTGCAGCAGATTCCCGTCGGCACACCGCCAGAGACCAGCGGCCCGCCCCTTCAGCTGGGCCAGTAGCAGATCCAGCACACCGGAAACAGAATTCTGTTCACGTAATTCCTGTTCCAGCTGAGTGACAACCTGCTTGACCTGTAAATCCATGAGTCTCTGTCCCGTTCCTGAAGTGGTAGTGGTGTGTTATGCCCGATTTGCTGTGGATCGCATCGCTGCTTTTGCGTTAACAGTCTCTGTCAGAAGATTTTTTTCATTTCTGGAGATCCGACATTCATCGGCGTTCATTGAATATTCCTTGAAGAGGAGGTTATTCAATGTATACAATGATACTTAGCTTTCTGTTTTCTAAACAGTTAACTATGATTCCTTTCTGATCACAATCCAACTGTTGCGTTTTGATTTTTCCTTTCTGAAGACTTTCGGATTACGTAACAGGTGAGACATGGACATTGATTAACCACCAGAATATATCGGACGATTGAAATATGGATTTGCCAACCTGCCCGTCTTGTGGGGCATCAGTACTTGATGAAGACGCCACCGAGTGCCCGTCCTGCGGCGCCCCCATGAAGTCCTCGGGTAAAACCAGCAGCCCCTCTCCTGTAGACAAACCTGCACCTGCGAAATCCACTGCAACAGAGCAGCCCGTCAAACGCCGCGGTCGTGAAACGGTCTCTGATGATGACCCGTTTGAACTGGAACGAAAAAAACAGGAAGCAGTGAAGGTGATCCCTCTGGCACGTAAACCCGCCAAGGGAAAAATGTTCCGTGTCGTCTGCCCCATGTGCGACACCCAGGGGTTCGCCTCTGAGAAAGTCGTCGGACGTGAGGTAAAATGTCGAAATCCGGAATGTCTCGCACCGGTCTTCACCGTCCCTGATCCTGAAGCGCAGGAACGCAAATCCACCGAGGAAGAAAAGCCCAAGGAAAAGAAGCCCTCGAAGCTGCCGCTGATCGCAGCCATCGTAGTTTCTGCAGGAGCCATCGGTGGTGCCTACTGGTATTTCACTCAGGTTCCAGATGCTTCCGAACTGGCCCAGCCGTTTAAAAACCCGGCTATTTCCCAGGCTGCGAAGAATAAATTCTCGAACAACACGAATGACAAACCGAATCCCCTGGCGCAAAACCCGCTGAATCCCCCCGAACAGACAACACAGAATCAGCAGACGTCTGTTGATCCAGCTAAAGTAAAAGAGAATGCACTGGAAGAAATAGTAAACCTCTCTCGCGACCGCGGTAATCGCAGCAAACCATTCAGCCGGCGACTGGCTGCCGAAGCTTACGCAGTCACCAGGAACATTCCTGCCGCCCGTGAGCAGATCGAGAGGATTGACGCCGTCAGTCCTCCCTTGCCATTTTATAAAATCTTCCCCCTCATCGAAATTGGCTGGATTCAGCTCAAGGAGAAAGATCAGGCGGGTCTCAAAGAGACGCTCGACCAGACAATTGAACTCTCCCAGAAGATCCCCGACTACGGCGGAAGGGATACATTAGACCTGATTTCCCGCCTGGCTGCCTTCTGGATTGCCGCCGGAAAAGAAGACCTGGCAACCGATCTCATCCGCAAATACCAGTCGGAAAATAATCTGGCACAGCTCTCTGCTTACCTGCAGATCGCCCAGGAAGCCAATCATCATGATTTTGAATCCCTGATCAACCTGCACCACATGTGGGCTTCTCCCCAGTGGGTTGCAACCACCATGATTCTGGTCACCCACGGTTATCCGGAAGCCGCCCTGAACTGGGCTGCCATGGCCTCCGACCCTGCCGACCGGACCGAAGCTGTTACTCAATGGTCACTCTCCCGGCTCGAGCAGGCCGTCAAACAAAAACAGAAACCAGAATTAAGCCTGGTCCAGCCAGCGGAGCAGAAACTTTCTCCCACAGGCAACGCCATGATGCTGGCCCGCTGCGCGCGGGAACTGGTCGGCCTGAATCAGAAAGAGGCCTCACAGGCCTTTGTTGACCGGGCCATCAGCCTGATCAAGGATCAACCCGTTCCGACTCCCATCACCCTGGGAGATCTCAAAGCGGTCAACTCCATGCGACTGCCCCAGGCTGCTCCTCTGGAACAGTTAGCCCAGACCTATTTGCAGATCGCTTGCGCCGAGTCAGAACTCGGGAACAAACCTGAGGCACTGCAATACCTCAAAAATGCAGTCCAGAGCATTCAGGCAACTGCCCCCAGCCTCGTAGCAGTGAAAGAGAAATCGAACGCGACGACAAATTTCAATTTCCGGGACGAGATCAAAGACACCTTTAACCTGGACACCGCCGATCGCATCAACCGGGCCATTACCGAATACAATAAACAACTCCGCAGCCTGAAAGCCGCCGGTGAACAACGGTCCGAAAAACTTATCGCACTCCTGGCCCAGGCCTCCCGCTCAGGCCTGGCTCCGGAAGTCTGGAATCTGGTGCAGGCTGCTTCACAAAATTCAAATCTTAACCTCAAAGATGCCCTGCAGGAAACGACGCTGCCAGCAGTGATTCTGGAATCTGTCGGCTCCCAGAACGAAGATCTGAAATCACAGATCAGTAAAGCCCTGACCAGCAGTGCCCCCAAACTTTCCAAAGAGGATGAGCTGATCCGTCAGACCGCTTCCCTGATTAAGAACGGAAAACCAGAACAGGCGGCTCACCTGATCAACCAGTCTGACCTGAAGAAACCCTGGAAGGGTCAACTCTCCCTCAAACTGTTATCCCAACTCCTGAATCAGTCTCAATTCAGTCAGGCTGTTCAATTTGTCACTGCGACTAAAGACCCGGTACTCCGTGAGGACATGCTGAATACAATCGGGGCAGTCGCTGTTGAACAGAAACAGATTCCAGCTGTCAGCAAAATTCTTCAGGGCAGTAATTACACGCCCACCGAACGAATCTCAGGCTACCTGGGACTGGTCACAGGAATTGAGGCTGCTCGTAGTTCACAACGCGAAACGCCTCCCGCTAAAGAGCCAGAGAAAAAGCTGTAATCACAGCTGAGGACTCCCCCTGATCAAACAGAGGGGAAAATCCAGCGATCTCGCGGACTGCCCGACTCCCAGCAGAGAAGGGCACTTCCGCTACTGGTATGGTCACTCCCGTAAAGACTGAATCAAAGTCGCCTGAAAATTCAAAGGCTGGGGAATCTTAGCGATTCTGCGATGGCGTCGGCTTCAGTTCGGAAATTTTTGGGTTTGTTTCTGAACATCCTTCATATTTTCACAGAGCACCGCCGAATTTCTATTCTGGACCCTCTAGTCCATCCGGACCCTGACAATACACACGTACACATTGTATTTCTTATCCCAGATTCGCCTGGTCTACCCGACAGAGAAATCTTCGATTTCGGACTTTAGCTATTTCTTCAACCAGAGTTCCCTATTCATTACTATTGGTATAAACTAACATTTGCTACCAACCTGTGTTGAATCGGGATGACAGCTGCTGTCGGTCCCTGCAGAAGATGCAGGCAAATCAGATATCGATCCCCAAGATCCTCAGAAATACATCATGGAGGAAATGTATGAGCCGCATTGCTCATTTCGCGTTAATTCTATTCGTTGCGTTCTCACTCCCGCGGGTCGCAACAGCTCAAGAAAATAAAGCTGCCCCCAATATCTCTCTGGTCCAGATTAATGCCGATGGCATGATTGCCGACCTCAAGTATCTGGTATTAGATCTGGCAGGTGACAAAAAAGGCTGGACCAACCTCGAACAGTTGATCCCGACCTTCCTGGAGGGTATTGATAAACAACGTCCCCTCCGCATCGACATCCTGCTTGGTGAAAATCAGCAGCAACGCTATCGACTGATCCTCCCCATCAGTGATCTGGGGGAATTCCGCGACAACCTGGAAGTCTTTGAAATCTCTTCCAAGAAACAGCGTAAAGGCCCATACAAACTGGGTAACCTGTTTGAAGGTTTCATGCAGTATCTGCAGGACAAGAAATATGTGATCATCTCTGAAAAACTGGACGAGGTCGAGAACATCGAAGACCCACTCAAGCGGGTCCAGGAACTGATCAAAGCCGAATACGATTTCAGCGCACTGATCACGAATGAAAAAGAAGGCGTGGATCTGCGAAAGAAATCCATGACCAAAACCCGCGAACAGCTGCAGGCTGCCATCAAGAAAAAGCGGGATGAAACCGATAATGCTTTCGAACTCCGCAAACTCGCTTTCACTCACCAGATGGATGAAGCCGAAAGACTCTTTGCTGAAGCCCAGAAGATGGTCATCGGCTGGACCACCGACGCCGCTCAGAATGAAGGACGCCTTGTTTTCACCCTGAAAGCAATCGAGGGAACTTCGCTGGATGAGAGCATCAAACAGTTTGCCACCAAACCCAGCTACTTCGCCAACGTCGAAGTCAAGCAGGACGGAATCTTAAACGGCCGCATCAATCATCCCCTGGATGAAATGCGCAAAGCCAACATCACCGCGTTCTACAATCTGCTGCTCCCCAGCATTAAAGAGCGGATTGATAGCAACAAAGATTTGACCGACAAACAGAAAGAAGCCGGCAAAAAGATCGCTGAACTGATCATTCAGATGCTGGATGCAGGCAAAGAAACCTCACTCATTGATGGCTTCATCAATACGAACTCTGCTGACGGTGGCAAATACGCACTGCTCGGAGGTATCCGTTCTACCGATGGTGCAAAGCTGAAGGAAATTGTTGAACTCCTGCCCCAGCTGATGAAAGGGCAGACCGTTGAAGTGGATGTGGTTAACGAAGAGAACCTGAAGATCCACAAAATCACGATCCGGGAAGAATTCCAGGCCGGGTTCTATGAACTCTTTGGTGATGGAGAAGCACTCTATGTCGGCAGCACTCCCGAGGCACTCTGGATGGCAGCTGGCCCCGATGCGATTCAGAGCATCAAAGATGCTGCTAAGAAGGTCAAAGAGCCGGCTCCGGAAGAAGTCAGTCCCAATGTGATTGAACTGAACGTAAAAACGCTGCCCTGGTTGAAACTGATCAACAAAGTCCGGGACAAAAAAGGCAATGTGGAAATCCGCGAAATGCTGCTCGGCTCACTCACCGACAAAGACGATACCTTCACTTTTGTCATGAAACGCGAAGGCGATGTCATCGATGGCAAAGCCAAACTCGACAAAGGTATTCTCAAATTCATCGGAAACGTGATTGCCAAGTTCTCGAAAGAAACCCTGTAATTCACAATCGATGACCAATAACACAAAACCCCGCGGAGCCCATTGCCAGCTCCGCGGGGTTTTTCTTTAGTTGTTCAGATCCCTCATGAGGATGCCCGGATATTCGGGAGGGCCAGGGTTGGTCAGCTGCAGATTGAAATTCAATCGGGAACAGATCAGCCTTGATTACTCCCATTCATCCATAATCTCTTCCAGCATCTCTTCCTCTGACTTGTCGAGTGAAAGATCACTCAGCTGATCTTCGATGGAAGCACGAACAGTACTCTTTTCGGCAGGGTGAGGTTGCGGAGAACTGCTCATGGCAGCAGTGACCGAGTTCTGACGGCGTGCTGAATTCGGAGTATTGGCCACATTTCCGGATCCCGGCTGAGCGAATTTCCTGACCTTGTCCAGCAGTTCTGTTTTAGAGAAGCTGGTTTTAATGATGTAGTCGTTCGCCCCCCCCTGAATTGCAGCGACAACCGTCCCCTTGCTGGCATCTGAGGTCAGCATGATGATTTTTGTCTTGCAAAGGGTCGGGTGTGACCGGAATGCTTTCAGTGTCTGCAAACCATCCCAGACCGGCATCTGCACATCGACAATGGCAATGTCCGGAGGATACTCGAGTGCTTTATAAAAACCTTCCGAGCCATCACTGGCCACGGATACAAAATACTCTCTCCGTAAAAATGAAACCATCAGATTACGGAAGAGCGGGTCGTCATCTATGACTAAAATGCGTGCGTTTGACTTTTCTGATGCTTGTAGCATGAGAGGAACCTACTACTGATAATTGAAATCAATTTTTAAGACTTGCTTGAAGGAACAATTGAATCAAAAACTTCATTTAAAACCAGCAGCATCTCCTGAGAACGAAGATTGATTTCAATTTCCCGGGATCTCTGACAGTGGGTTTCGGTTTCCTGTGTTAACTCTTCCGGTTCGATCAATAATTCTGCGTTACTCATGCTTTCAGTCTCTCCAGGCTGCTGAATACAGATTGTACAAGGCCCATCACATCCGCATCTCCGTGATGCCCGTCGTTAAAAAATAGGTCAACTTTAGCCAGATGGCCAGAAATTCTGAGAAAAATGAACACTGAACCGCGCGCGAACTTAACCTGTTCCGTCCAGACTGCATAATCGGAACCGGGCCAGCGAGGCCTCAAAATCATTACCAGAAATGAAGAGTTACTTGGAATCGAAGCGAATCGTACCATCCCAGTCGGCAGGCGCTACCCGATTTGAACGGGCAATCTGTAATGACAGGAAATCCTGGGCCCGGTCGGAGGCGGGTATCGCGTGGAGCAGACGAAATGACTCTTCCCAGTCGCCTGTAATAAAGCAGTCTACAGCCCGTTCGTAGCAGGCAACTTCCTCTTCTGTCAGGGTTTCCGCCTGCGATTCGGGAGGCAGCAGTTCGCTGACCAATACCGATTTCTCCATGCCGTAGGGCAGGATCTGAGCAAGTTTGCGGACGCGACCTTCCCGTCGATCCAGTTTACTCCGCACGATCTGCGCTGTCGCTTCATCCAGCACAACCGGAACGCGGAGGTGCTTGGTCAAACCTTCCAGGCGGCTGGCCAGATTGACCACCGGACCAAACACGGTCACCTTTACCTGGTCGCTGGTGCCGATTTTACCGGCAACTGCCCGACCATGGGCAATTCCAATCCCCATTCGAAAATCAGACAGAGGATGTTCGGGTTGCTGACGGATCTGTTCAAACGCCTGACGAATCGCCAGGGCTGCCCGACAGGCATCCAGGGGCGCCAGATCAGAAGAGAAGGGCCATCCCCAGAACCCCAGGGCAGCGTCTCCCTGAAAATCTCCTGTCACCCCGCCGAAGTCCAGAATATGCGCTGTCATAATCCCCAGCGCCTGACTGACACGCCCCAAGAGACCAATCAGGTCACCTGAGGAATCTTCCGCGTGCTGGCTGAATCCACGTAAGTCACAGAACAGCACCGTCACGTCACATTCGCGGGGCTCCAGAATCTCTGTATCCAGGTTATCTCCCAAAGCAGATAGGATCGGAGGGGCAAAGAACTGTCGCAGACCGGCTTGTTGACGTTCCAGCTGATTCAGGCGACGGACGGACTTCACGATCGCCGCAACCAGCTCGGTGAATTTTACGTCCGCCTGGAGATCGAGACCACTCCTGCCGCCACCTGCCTGATAAGGATGATCCAGTTCCCCCGCAACATACAGTCCCCATTTTCCCGCAGGGCTATCTTCAATCGGGGTACAGAATGCCCAGTCGAACTCAGCAACTGCTGTATAATCGTCCTGCTCCGGTTTTTCTTCGCGCGCCGCCCAGACGTGAAGCACCGAGCGCCCGCTCTTTTTAACTGCTTCTTTTACCAGACGTCCACTCGGATGAAAGCCCCCCTGGGCCTGGCGACGACGCTCCCAGAAGGGAACCTCAACCCGGTCATCCTCATTGAGCCGCACGACAGCCACAGCGTCAGCATGCTTGACCCCCGACAGCAGCATCGTTACCAGACGATGAAACAGGTCTGCATCATTCCGAGCATCTAAAATCAGTTCCGGCAGATGAGCCAGTACGTCGATCCGCTGATCGGCATCTCGGTACTTTACTTTTAGCAGCTCATGTGGCTTGAAGGTCACCTCTTCCAGCGGGGATTCCCGAGGTGAAGTAAAACTGGACACAGAGTCAACCAGTTGGAATGTAGTAGAGCCGATTACAAAAGAGTTACCCGGTTCGAGCTGAAATTCGGTCTGCCCGGAACCCGAAAGGAAGATTTCGTTTTCTGCTTCCTCAATCTTACTGACGTGCACCTGTTTGGACTGCACCTGCAAGCGGGCATGCCGTCGCGAAATACGGTCATCCCAGGGAACCGAAATGTCGGCAGTGGAAGCACGCCCTAATACCAGTTCCTGTCCCGGCTCCAGTCCGATGCGACTGGAATCCCGGGAATGCGCCCCATAAATCAAAAGTTCCAACAAAAATCTGCTCCCTGCTTGTGAGGATATCCCTGAGAGTCGATGAGGGTTCTCCTCAAGTCGTCAATTCGAAACCGTTGTCTCCGTATCCGATTTCTTTTCCGACTGGTGACGGGACCAGTCCCAGCCGCGCCGTTCGGTCAAAACCCGCATTACGAAATACCATACTGTAAAGATCAGCAGGCAACTCGTGACGAGCACAATCAAACCGTACTCAATCAACCAGCGTTTCATTTCCACGACCGGCCGCAACGCCAGCCCCCGTCGCTCCTGAACGACGGCCGTCCATCCCGTATTTCCCACCGGTGCGAAAGCAGCCAGCCAGAGATTATCTTGGGGATCATCGGAAAAGATCGCCTCCACCGGATCATGATAATCGCTGATGACTGCAGGCAACGGGCCACGATTTTCCTTCTTCTCGGTCAGTTTAAATAATTTCAGCTGATCAAAGTGCTCACCTTTGAGTACCAGCTGGTCAACCTCCTCCCGGCTCAGGGGGCGCAGGTTTTCTGCGGTCATACGAGGATGCGCCAGTACCTTTCCATCCCGATTGTCAATCAGAGCAATTTTCCGATCGCCGATTTTCTCAGAATCGCCGCGAATGCTTTCATCGTAACCTGTGAGCAACTGATCCAGGTGGGTAGTGCGTCCCAGAATCCCCAGTACTTTGTCATGTTGCAAATTCCAGATCGGAACCACTACCGCTACCATCCATTGATTGGAGGCATCACTTTTAAAGACCTGACAGATATAAGGACGTTGAATCGGTTCTACGGAATCAGGTGCATGCCCTTTCTCATATTCAGTACCTTGACCATGAAAGTAGTCCCGGTGAGAAAAGTCCTGCCCGATGGTCGGACGGGGAGGGTCTCGCCAGACCTGGATCCCTTTCGCATCCGTTAAAAACCAGCTGGCGTCTTTTTCCCGCTGCAGTGATTCCCGCTTCTCATCAACCAGATCTTTCTCATGTTGCAGGTATTCTGCAATTTCGCCGTAGCTCTCCAGGCTCTCTGATTCGTCATCCTGGGGATCCTGTACTCTTTCCATCATATCACGCAGCAGAGTTCGCTCAGATAACTCAACCAGCTGTACCTGACGATCCTGGAGATCGTGTTCCACGTTTTGTGACAGCAGGTTGGCCGAGATCAGATCTCCCTTCAACGCACGCGCTGTCAGGTTTTCACGAAACTGAGAGACCATCTGATTCACCGCAGCCCCCGCCACAGGTATCACTCCCAGCACCAGCAATAAAGGTCCGATGATTCCCAGTGCAATTAAAGGACGACGGGCGCGATACTGCTCGCGCTGGACAAGACTGCTCAATACGGCCTGAGCATTAGGAAATCGATTGCGGGGATCTGTCTCCAGGCAACGATCGACAATATCAATCAGGCGACGATCGATGCCCTTCACTTTGCGATGTTCTGCAGGGCGGGGGGCTTTGCGAATCAATTCCCGGTAAGCTTCGAGCTTTTCTTCCAGTGTTTCCAGCTGGCGAATGGCCTGCTCATTCTCAGGCGTCCGGTAAGGCGCCTTGCCGGACAGCATGTGATAGAGCAATGCCCCCAAGGCATAGACGTCCCAGCGGGCATCGGGAACCGCCTGCAGATCAGCCTGTTCGGGAGCCATGTAATAAAGCGTTCCCAGAGAAGGGCTCTGTTCGTCAGAAAGACGGGACTGCCCGAAATCACAGATTCGGGGCTCATAATTGTCATCCAGCAGAACATTCGCCGGCTTCAGATCGCAGTGCAGAATCCCTCTCCCATGCGCATGCACCAGTGCCTGTAATACAGTTTTGGCGATGCGAACGGCCTCAGGAACCGGTAACGGTCCCGCATCCAGAAATGCTGCCAGTGATCCGTTTTCCAGGAACTCCATCATGTAGTAGGGAGGGTCACTGTTCCAGCCCACTCCCTGTAGGCTGATAATATTCCGCGAGGTGTAAAGCTCTGCCAGTTTTTCGACTTCCCGGTTCAGCAGCGACCAGTCCAGGCCCCGGCGATACGTATAGAACTTGATCGCCACAAACTTCCCGGTATTTTCTTCCTGGGCCAGCCAGACCGATCCATAGGATCCTTCCCCCAGAGAACGAACCATCAGATAACCGGGGACCTTCGCAGGCAGTGACAGTCGATCTTTACTCAGATGGGCAGCCTGCTCACGCTCAGCGGGGCTCTGCCTCAGTGTTTTTTCCAGTGAATCATCCAGGTTCCCTGAAGGGGCCTGCGCATTATGACTCTCCAGACTGGAATCGCTGGAGCTGCCTGCCTGATCTTTTGATTCTGGATCATTCATACAAAAGTTTTCGAAAAAATGGGGGGCTTCCGGACAGCAATCCGAGTCAGAAAACGGGGCAAAAAACAGCCGTTCTGCGCTTATCTATTCTATGCAATGTCCATGTTCTCCTCAATGATGAATTTGAGAACGTAACTTATTGAAAATCAAGGTTTTTCACCCTGGTCAGACCTTAAAATTCAGGGGCATTGTCAGTTGTGATATCAGGCGATTCCAGCTACAATTTGTAAGAGGTTGAGCAGCTTGAATTCTGCGAGTTTCGGTTCGTTTTTCAACCTCTGTTTTGATCTAAAAAACAGTTTTCGCCAGGCAGTTTTTTTTCAGTCGACAGTAAGGATACTCGCGTTCATCTCAATTTGCCCGAATTGTTACCCTGATGTCAGGATGAACGGTGTCTGTTTCCCCGGAATCAGGACTGTCTGTGCCCTGAAAATTCAGCGAGAAACAGTTTCGAGACTATCTACAAAGCAAGACAACATCTGAAGTTGAATTCCTTAAGGAGAACAAGGATTGGCCACCGATAACGGCGAAGAGCCAAACATTGACCCGAATATCAAGTATCTGGACATTCAGGATGAAATGCGGGACAGTTACCTCACCTATGCGATGAGTGTAATTATCAGCCGCGCCCTGCCTGACGCTCGTGATGGTCTCAAACCCTCACAGCGTCGTATTCTGGTCGCCATGAACGATCTGAACCTGGGAGCCAGTTCATCCCGGGTAAAATGCGCAAAAATTTCCGGTGACACCAGCGGTAACTATCACCCGCACGGGGATGGTTCGATTTATCCCACCCTGGTCCGTCTGGGGCAGGAATGGGTCATGCGGAATGTTCTCATCGACAAGCAGGGGAACTTCGGCTCTCTGGCCGGTCTGCCTCCCGCAGCCATGCGTTACACAGAAGCCCGACTGGCCCCCGTCGCCGCAGAGATGCTGGACGACATCAACCGGAATACAGTCGACTTCGTGCCGACTTATGACCAGCGGAACGATGAGCCGGTCGTACTCCCCTCGAAGTTTCCCAACCTGCTGGTTAACGGTTCCAGCGGGATTGCCGTCGGTATGGCAACCAGCATCCCTCCCCAGAACATGGGTGAGGCCTGCGAAGCCGTCAAACTGTTGATCGACGACCCTGACGCGACTATCGACGACATTCTGCAGGTCATGCCAGGCCCCGATTTCCCGACCGGGGGAATCATCTGCGGTCGATACGGCATTCGCAAAGGATACGCCACCGGACGTTCCACTATCACACTCCGGGCTCGTTCTCACTTCGAAACTGAAAAACAGTCCGATGTGATTGTGATCACGGAAATCCCTTACATGGAAACCCGTGACCGCATTCGTGAAAAACTGGAATTGCTGGTCCGCGACGACCGGGTTAAAGGGATCTCCCGCATCGTGGACCTTACCGACCGCAATGTGCCCCCCTGGAAAGTCCATCTGCAAATCATTCTCAAGCGGGATGCTGACAAGGAAGTGGTGCTCGCGCAACTCTTCAAGTTCTCACCGCTGCAGACCACTTTCAGTATCATCCTGCTCGCGCTGGTCGGGAACCGTCCCGAAACCCTCTCGATTAAGGAACTGATTCAGCAGTTTATCCTGCACCGCATCGATGTGATCCGCCGTCGGACTGAATTCCTGCTCGCCGAAGCCCGCAAGCGGAAACATACGGTCGAAGGTCTGATGATCGCCCAGATCGATATCGATGAAGTGATCAAGACCATTCGCAACTCACCCAGCCGTGCCGAAGCCAAAATCAGCCTGCAGGGCATGCAGGTTGATGGAAAACTCATTGAGCGGGCGCTGGGTGAAGCAGGATTTAAAGAATATCAGAACGAGCAGGGAATTCACGAATATTATTCCCTCTCCGCAAACCAGGCCGAAGCAATTGTATCGATGCAGCTCGGTTCACTGGCCAACCTGGAACGGGAAAGACTGGCCGACGAACACCGCGAACTGCTGAAAGCAATCTCCGAATACCTGTATCTGCTCTCGGACGAAGACCATATTCGCGCGGTGATTCGCGACGATATGCTGCATCTGCAGGAAAAGTATGCAGACAAACGCCGGACCGACATCAGTGACGAAGAACTGACCGACGTCAACCGGGATGATCTGATTGCCGAAGAACCGATGGTCGTCACGCTCTCGCAGCGCGGCTATATCAAACGGACTCAGCTCAATACTTATCAGGCTCAGAACAGAGGCGGCAAAGGAGTCCGCGGCGCTAAAGTCGATGACGAAGACCCCATTGAACACCTGTTCGTCGCCAGTACTCACTCTTACCTGCTGTTCATTACGAATCGCGGACGGGTCTACTGGTCCAAGGTCTACGACCTGCCTCTACAGGGACGCACCGCCAAAGGCCGGGCACTGGTCAACCTGCTCTCACTCCAGGAAGATGAAACCGTCTCCAACTGTGTCTCTGTCCGGGAATTCGATGAAGAACGCTTCCTGGTCATGGCCACCCGTAACGGTATCATCAAAAAATCGCCTCTTTCCGCTTACAGCCGTGTACAACGGGGCGGGATTATTGCGATCAAACTCGATGAAGACGACGAACTCGTCGAAGCCCTGATCGTCTCCCCCGGAGAAGACCTCCTGCTGGCAACCTCAGACGGTATGGCAATCCGTTTTGCCCAGTCGGATGCACGCAGCATGGGACGAAATACCCGAGGTGTCAAAGGCATCAAGCTGTCTAAATCTGGTCACGTGATCGGCATGGTCATCGCGGATCCTCGTTATTGTCTGCTGACAGTTTGTGAGAATGGACACGGGAAGCGCACTCCTTTCGGCTTCATTCCAGCTTCGGAAGAGGATGAAGACCAGGATGAGCAGACCGAGACAGACGAAGAACTCTCAACTGCTGAAAGCGATACCGACGAAGATTCTGATGACGAGCAGGAAACCCGAAGCGGCATGCAATACCGTCGGCAGAAACGTGGCGGAAAGGGGATTCGCGACATCCGCACTTCGGCACGCAACGGTCAGGCGGTCGACATTATCTCTGTTGCGGAAGATGATGAGATTCTGATGGTAACCCGCAGTGGGAAAATTCAACGTATCCGAGGCTGCGAAATCAGTCAGGTCGGTCGAAATACTCAGGGCGTGCGAGTAATCACCCTGGACGATAACGACAAACTGGTCTCCCTGGCCCGAATTCCTGCAGAAATCGTAGTCGACTCAGAAAACGATCCCACGGATGCAGAAACAGAAGTGAATGCGGATACCGAGTCTCCGGAAACGGAAAACGAAAGCAACAGCGCTCAAGACAACCCTGGTGACCAGGATTAAACACTCACTTAATTCGTGATCTTCATTTGCTTTAAAAAGAGGGACAAAGACAGTCATGAAACGGATTTTAGTAACAGGCGGATGTGGTTTTATCGGATCAAACTTTATCCGTTTACAATTGTCTGAGTATCCGGAAATCGAAGTCACCAATCTCGACAAACTCACCTATGCCGGCAATCTCGAAAACCTCAAAGATTTTGAATCGCACACCGGCTACCAATTTGTCAAAGGGGACATCACTGATCCGGAAGTGGTAAATTCTCTGCTGGACTCTGTCGACTTTGACGCCGTCATCAACTTTGCTGCAGAATCGCACGTTGATCGCAGCATTCTGGATTCCGGACCATTCATCCAGACCAACATCGTCGGAACACAAGTTCTGTTGGATGCAGCCCGCAAACATGAAGTCAACCGATACGTCCAGGTCTCCACTGACGAAGTCTATGGCAGTCTCGGTCCCGAAGGGCTGTTCACAGAACAGACCCCAATTGCGCCGAACAGTCCCTATTCTGCCTCCAAAGCCGCCGCCGATCTGCTGGTCCGCAGTTACGTGAATACGTTCGGCTTCCCCGCTGTCATCACCCGCTGCTCTAACAACTATGGCCCCTATCAGTTTCCGGAAAAACTGATTCCGCTGTTTATCTCCAACGCCCAGGAAGGCAAATCACTGCCGATCTACGGCGAAGGAACGAACGTACGTGACTGGATTCACGTGATGGATCATTGCCGGGGAATTGATGCAGCTCTCAGAAAAGGTGAGCCCGGTCAGGTTTACAACTTCGGCGGTCACGCTGAGATGCAGAACATCAAAATCACAAAACTGCTTCTCAAACTGCTGGACAAGCCAGAATCACTCATTGAATACGTCACAGATCGCCCGGGACACGACTTGCGTTATGCCATCGACTGCAGCAAAGCGGAATCTGAACTGGGATGGAAAGTGGAAACGGACTTTCAGGCAGGTCTGAAAGAGACCATCGACTGGTATCTGGAAAACCCCGAGTGGGTAAACCGGATCCGCACAGGAAAGTATCGCGAATACTATGAACAGCAATACGGAACCCGTCTGAAATCCTAACAGTTCCTGTTTAACTATTCTTCCTTATCACGGAAATTGTCAGCACACCTTCTCTGACGGTGACTACCATCTCCGCGAGCATTGACTCTCAAAATATTATTGCGAATCAGCTTCCACATTCCAACGGACTCTTAAGACAATGAAAATTGCAGTAATTGGTACAGGATACGTAGGATTAGTCACGGGCACCTGTTTCTCTGAAAGTGGAAATTATGTCACCTGCATTGATATCGATGAGACCAAGGTCCGTCGTCTTCAGGCGGGAGAAGTTCCGATTTATGAACCTGGTCTGGAGGAAATGGTCAAGCGGAACACCAAAGCGGGACGCTTAACGTTTACAACCAGCTATGCAGATGTGATCCCTGATTCCAAATGTATTTTCATCGCCGTAGGCACTCCGATGACCGCAGATGGCTCTGCCAATCTGGACAGCATCTGGAAAGTAGCAGAATCGCTGGCACCGCTGCTGGCTGAAGACGCAGTCGTCATCATCAAAAGTACCGTACCTGTTGGCACAAATCGCAAGCTGGCAGAAATGCTGAAATCACTGACCGGTCGGGAAGTCGATGTCGCCTCTAACCCGGAATTCCTCAAAGAGGGAGCCGCTATCGAGGACTTCTCCAAACCGGACCGGGTGGTAGTTGGAGTCTCTCGACCGGAAGTTTCTGAAGTCTTACATGAACTTTACAAACCATTTCTGCGAACCGAACACCCGTTCCTGTCGATGGAACTCGAGAGTGCAGAAATGACTAAATATGTTGCCAACTGCATGCTGGCAACCAAAATCAGCTTCATTAATGAGATGGCCAACCTCTGTGAACGCGTCGGGGCGGATATCAATCAGGTGCGACGCGGTATTGGACACGATCAGCGGATCGGCTTTTCATTCCTGTTTCCGGGAGTCGGTTATGGTGGATCCTGTTTCCCCAAAGACGTCTCCGCACTGATCTCCGTGGCACACGATCGCGAAATGGAACCCTCAATCCTGAATGCCGTCGATCAGGTCAACACAGCCCAGAAACGGGTCCTGTTCGACAAGATCAACCGCTACTTCAAAGGGGATCTCGCCGGCAAAACGGTCGCCATCTGGGGACTCGCTTTCAAGCCTAAAACCGATGATATTCGCGAAGCTCCGGCATTGGTCCTGATCGATCTGTTACTGGAAGCGGGCGTCAGTAGCATCAAGGTCCATGATCCTGTCGCGATGGAGAATGTCAAAGCGGAATACGGTGATAAACTCTCATACTTTGACCATCATTACGACACCCTTGACAGCGCGGATGTACTGGTAATCGTTACGGAGTGGAACGAGTTCCGGCACGCTGATTTCGATTACATTCGCCACAAGCTGGCACACCCCGTCATCTTTGACGGTCGCAACCTGTACGAACCCTCAAAGCTGAAAGCCAAAGGAATCAAGTACTTTGGAATTGGACTCAGTTCGGAAAAATACTTAGATTGACCGGCATGCAACAAATGCTTTGTCGGTTGACTCTCAAATATCCATTCAGCACTGCCTGTTTGGTTTTTTAATAATTTTCCTGCAGCCCCTGGCTGCAGATCGATAGAAAGAATACACCAATGGATCACGAACTCAGAGATAAATGTACCGGAATCATGGATCGCATCGTCAAATTACGAGACTCTCTTTGACTACGCAGGTAAGAAAAAACGGACCACCGAAATTAATGAAAAGATGGGGGCAGCCGGCTTCTGGGATAACCAGGAGAAAGCTCAGGTTCTCGTCTCTGAAATGCAACAGCTGCAATTGACTGTCAAACCGCTGACAGAGTTGATTGAAGGCGCTGAAGATCTTGAAGTTCTGCTGGAATTCATTGAGGAAGAAGGCAGCGAAGACAGTATTCCCGAACTCGCTTCCACAGCAGATCGACTGCAGAAGATCCTGGATCACCTCGAACTTCAGGCCATGATGTCTGCCCCCGAAGATGGCTCTGCGGCCTACCTCAGTATTCAGGCGGGTGAAGGGGGGACCGACTCCTCTGACTGGGCGGAAATGCTGCTGCGTATGTACCTGCGCTGGGCGGAGCGTCGCGGTTTCAATGTCGAAATTCTGGATCGCTCTGATGCAGAAGAGGCCGGCATTCGCAGCGCCACCATCCGCATCGAAGGCGATTATGCCTACGGTTATCTCAAAGGCGAAACCGGGAACCACCGACTGATTCGTATCAGTCCGTTCGATTCCGCAGGCAGGCGACACACTTCATTTGCCGCTGTCGACGTCTCACCCGACCTGGGAGAGATTGCAGAGATCGAAATCAACTGGGACCAGGACGTACGGGAAGACACCTACCGTGCCAGTGGTGCCGGGGGACAGCATATCAACAAAACCGATTCTGCAATCCGTCTGACGCACCTGGAATCGGGGGTCGTCGTGCAATGTCAGAACAACCGCAGTCAACACAAAAACCGTGCGGAAGCCCGTAAAATGCTCAAAGCGAAACTGTTCCAGATTCAACAGGAAAAACGGGACGCCGAACTGGCTGCAAAGCGGGGTGGTAAATCAAAGATCGGATTCGGCGGTCAGACCGTCCGCAACTATGTCTTACACCCTGACCAATATGCAAAAGATGCCCGTACGGGCCACAAAGTGGGAAATCCGGGCCCGGTCCTGGATGGCGATCTGGATGGATTCCTCGAATCCTTCCTCCGCTGGGGTATGGCGGAAAATTAACCAGGCTGATAATACGAAAGCCTGCTGGTAATCAGAAACAGAGGGAAGTAAATCATGCGATCAGGAAAGCTGACTTGCGGTGTTTTAAGTATGTTCATTTCACTCAGCCTGGCCGGCTGCCTGAAAGTGGAACATCCTTCCCCTCCTGCCAAAACCAATGCCGAACCTCAGGTAGGCGAGTCGCCGGAAGCGAAACCGAAACCATCCCCCGCACCTCCGGAGGACGTCATTCCGGACACCGGATTGACCAAAGCCGAAATTGAAGAGGGCTGGATTGCCCTGTTTGACGGGCACAGTCTGTATGGCTGGAAACCCAACAACGACGTGAACTGGCATGTCGAGCAGGGAGCAATCAAAGCGAGCACCGGCGAACCGGGTCTGCTCCTGACAACATCCCCCTTCGCGGACTACGAGTTACGTTTTGATTTTAAACTCGCTCCCGAAACCAACAGCGGCATGTTCCTCAGAACAACCTTCGATCCCAAAGATCCCACCAAAGACTGCTATGAACTGAATCTCTGTGACACAAAAACGGAGTTTCCCACCGGCAGTCTGGTCGGTCGCAGCAAAATCAAAGAAGCGGTCCCCGCCAGTACCGACTGGCAGACCTTTCAGGTCCGCGTGGAAGGCCCTCAGTTCCAGGCCTCTCTCAACGGAAAAGAGGTTCTTAATTTCAAAGACACTTCTGAGAATCAGCGCGACATCGGTTTTATCGGTCTGCAGAAAAATGAAGGAGCCGTCAAATTCCGGAATATCTATCTTAAACCGCTCCGGATGATGACACTCTTCAACGGCGTCGATCTGGCAGGCTGGCAGGTCGTCCCCGGCTCCCAGAGCAAATTTGAAGTCGTCGACAACACCATCCACGTGACTGCCGAAAAACAGGGGTATCTCGAAACCGAAGACACATTCGACAACTTCCTCTTTCAGGCCTCTGCCAAATCAAACGGGGAAGCACTCAACAGCGGTTATTTCTTTCGTGCCATCAAAGGTACCGAATCCGGAATGGCTAACGGCTACGAAGTTCAGATCCATAATGGCTTCAAAGACAACGACCGTACCAAACCCGAAAATGCAGGGACCGGTGCCATCTTCCGTAGAACGGAAGCCCGTCGTGTCGTCTCCAACGATCACGAGTGGTTCACCACGACTCTCAATGCTTACGGCTCTCACATCGCCGTCTGGATCGACGGATATCAGGTCACCGACTGGGAGGACACCCGCAAACCGGATGAAAATCCGCGGAAAGGCCTGCGCCTCAAAGGCGGCCACATCAGCCTGCAGGGACATGACCCGACGACCGATCTGAACTTCAAAGACCTGAAGCTCAGCAATCTGCCCGGGGAATCGTCGCCTCCTGCAAAGTCCGGGGAATCGTCGCCTCCTGCAAAGTCCGGGAAATAGTCTGAAACAACTCCTGCTCCGGGGCAACTTTACAGACGACAACGTCCACTCCCAGCAGACGTGCTGCGGTGATCGTCTCAGGATGCGCCAGCCCCATCATGCCGATGCAAACCGGATGTTCTCCCGGCAACATCAGACGGGTCTGCACGACGTCCCAGGGATCGAGGTCATACAGCCAGAGATCTGCCTGGGCCCGTCGAGCAGCAGACGCGATCAATGCGCCGCGAGACTGCACCAGCGCTTCCAGCATCCTGCGGTACACCGGGTCCCCGGAAATCACTCCCACCCGTTTTCCCTGCAGGCAATCTCCCTCCGTATCTGATCCCGAAGCTGCCTGATAGTGAAAGATTTCATCGCGGCCCGCAGTCAGGGGGTAAGCGGGCGCTGTTCCTCTAATGATCTCTGCCTCCTGCAGAATCCGAAACTCAGCAGCGCGGGCCGGAACTCGAATACTGACAGGCCAGAAATTCCGTGTTCTGCCATCGGCTTCACACCAGACACCGTAACAGCAAAGAAAGCGACTGACCGGAAACCTCCTGACCAGTTCTGTCAGGGTTCGCCCCGCGAACTCATCAGGCCAGTTTTGACAGATCACGACCAGTTCAGGCTGGACGGACTCTGTTTTCAGTTCAGAGAGACGAGGCACGCACACCAGTTCCGCTGCGCCGAAAACCTCCTGGAGAGAATGCATCACCCCCCGCCGCATTTCTTCGGTCTGCGAATTCCCCAGAATCAACACACATTCCCGTTGAGCGTCGCTCTGCTGCATCCGCCTCTTCTCCTAAAGACCATATCTTTCGTAGTTTCAGATAACTTATAACGTAAACCGCCAATTCAGGGGAAGGGCACTCTCTCTGCTCAGAAGTTGTCAGTTACTGCGAATCGGTCTTGCGAAAATCCCATTATTTTGTCATAAATCGTTATCTAACAAGCTGATCGGATTTGATCTCGCCAGTGGCACAGGATGCCTGACACATTGGTGAGGAAAAGGATTTCTCAAACGTTGATCGAACCGCCTTCACAAGAGTTGATTCATCGCCTGACCAGCCTCAAGCTCTGCACAGCCGCTGATCTGAGACGATGCCGACGACGAGTCAGAAAATTGGCCCGGGGAATCCCGGCTTTTGACTCGGTCTGGATTGATGCGCTGGTTCAAGCTCAAAAAATATCCCCCTTCCAGGCCAAAGCACTGGAAGCAGGGCACCCTGAACAGCTGACCGTTGGCCCTTACCTGCTGATCTCTGAACTGGGACACAGTCATAAATCTCGTACTTTTATCGCACGACCTTCTGAAAGTTCTGATCGTTGTGCCCTGAAACTGACACAACCTCAGTCAGATTCCGGTAACCAGCTGCAGCAGGATTTCCACACATTGCTGCAGAAACTGCAGGGTCTGCATCACCCCTCGTTAATACTGCCCCGCGTTGTCAAACCGGTAGGTCAGCAGTTTGTGGTGATCAGTCATTACCTGCCGTCATCAACGGTCTCCGAACTGTTGATCCGACGCGGACGCTTTCCCGTTCCCGTTGTACTGTCCATTGGGGCTCAATTGCTCGATGCTCTGGTCGCCCTCGAAAAACGGAGAGTGATTCATGGTGACATTCGCCCCTGGAACGTACGGCTGACACCCAGCGGAATCGCCGCCCTGGTCGATACGGGTCTGGAACCGATCCTGTCACCGGAACTGACGATTCACTCATCCTTACCGCCGCGCTGCTATGACGGAATCGCTCCGGAACTGATAGGGACCGGGCGTCATCCCGATGCCCAGAGTGACCTCTACGCACTGGGCTGTCTGCTCTGGGAGTTACTCGCAGGCCGACCTCCGTTTACGACGGGAGACCCTCTGGCAAAACTGGCCTGCCATCAGACCAAAACCATTCCTGATATTCGCAGCTGGGCCCCCGAAACACCGGCCCCCCTGGCTGAAATGCTTTTGAAACTGACCGCATCACAACCCAATCAACGACCGACCAGCATGCAGGCCGCTCAACAGCAATGGCCGGTTTCTCAGCAAGGATCCCGGAAAACACTGGCTCGCTTCCATGCCTCATTTCAACACCAGACGCCCCGCAGCCAGAGCGAAACAGGTACCAGCCGACCAGGCCGACTTCCTCTGATTGCCGCCATGATATTCGTCCTTTCCGGACTCTCTTACACACTGCTGGATGAAGGAGCCCGCAATCAACTGCTGGAAATCACATCGCGTGTTTCCTTCACTCAATCCAGCAAAAACCCATCCCCGGCTGAGACAGCCACTGAGTCTTCCTCTAATCAAAAAACCAAGTCGGGTGCCCAAAGACAATTACTTCCCGTCCCTGGCGGAAACGGTGTGATTCTGCTGGATTCAGCCGAACCATACGCATCCACACAAATCTCAACGGTCGGCGGATTGACTATCAAGGGCACTGCCGAAAACCCGGCAATCATTGAAATTGAAGACACTCCCTGCCGCATCGTCGCCGCCAGCCTCAGCCTCGAAAATGTGATCTTTCTCAACCGCTCCCCAAGTCCTGCTGCTCAAAATCAGCCAGCGTCTGCAGACACTTCCACGGCTTTACTGCACGTGACCGCCCAGAGCCTGAAGATCAAAGGCTGCTGCTTCACTCAACTCGATTCAGACAACTCCGACAACACAGCCCTCGAAAGAGAGGCAGTTTACTGGAGTCCTCTCGATCCGCAACAACGGAACAGCAGCCAGGTCCACATTCAGGACACATTGTTTGCGGTTCCTCAACATGCACTACACCTGACACATACGCCTCAAGTTCTGACTCTCACGAACAGCCTGAATCTCACGTCTCACTCCACACTTTACCTCGACCGAGGTCCGGAGATTGACCAGCAGTTCAATTTGAAACTGCAGCATCTGACCCTCCGAAATGCAGGACCTCTGGTCCTGTTGAACTGGACCGATCCCACATTAATTCCCGGGACCATTCAAATTGAAGCCCGGGATTGCGTCTTTGACCTGACCCAGGCAGCTCTGATTCAGGTCAGGGGGCAGAAACCACCGGAAAACTGGCTCTCTTCGGTCAGCCTGCTCGGTGAAGGCTCAGTCGCCTCTGCTGAAATTCAGATCGCAGCCTGGCAAGCCTCAGCCACAGAGCCACTCCAGGAACTGAGCACGCTCGATATGGACATCGAAGGCCTCTCGACCGGTAAATTTGAGTACGCAGCACCACTCAGTCTGCACGCGGAAGACTCAGTCATTACCGCCGCTCAGGTCCCGCGCACTTCCTCGCTGCCACCGGGCATCCAGGTAAAACAGTTCCCCGCATTCCTGGCACGCCTGATGTCTCTCGAAAACTGAGAACCGCAGCCAATTATCTCCAACCACGCTCCTTGAAGGGAGGACAGAGGGTTGGTAACATCTCTTCCAGTCCTGTGAAAAACGACCTCCGTCGGCCGGCAGCACACGGGCGGCTCCGCCAGTTGACGAACGCACACACTTATCTGATGTGACTATGAATATCGACCATGAGTATCGAACCGACATCTCCCGTGGCTGGAACCGGAAACACATTTTAGGACTGCAGGACCTCTCCCGGGATGAGCTGAACATCATCCTGAATCAGGCTGCCGAATTTAAGCGGCTCGCAAATATCGGTGAAACCAAACTCACCCCGCTGGCAGGCACCGTGGTTGCGAACCTGTTCTTCGAACCTTCCACACGCACCCGCATCAGCTTTGGTCTCGCAGCCAAACGACTCAGTGCCGACACAGTTGATTTCACCGCCTCCGGCAGCAGCCTTTCCAAAGGGGAAAGCTTTGTCGACACCGCCAAAACCATCGAAGCCATGGGAGTCTCCTACGTAGTTGTCCGACACAAAACTCCCGGTGCCCCGCAGCTCCTGGCACAACACCTGGATGCGAATATTCTCAACGCTGGCGATGGAACGCACGAGCATCCAACCCAGGCTCTGTTGGACATCTTCACCATCCGCGAGCATTTCGGGAAAATTGAAGGACTGACCGTCACCCTCGTCGGTGATATCCTCCATAGCCGGGTCGCACGGTCGAATATCTGGGGCCTGAAAAAACTGGGGGCGCATGTCATCGTCTGCGGCCCCACCACGCTGATCCCCAACGATATTGAGCAGTTGGGTGTCGAAGTCTCCAACAGCCTGGACGCCGTGATCGATCGCACCGACTGCCTGAACCTGCTGCGGATTCAGTTCGAACGCCAACGCGGACATTACTTCCCGTCGATTCGCGAATACGCCCACCTGTTCGGTATGAATAAACAGCGCATCAATAAAGCCAAAGAAGATGTACTGATTCTGGCTCCTGGACCAATCAACCGTGGTGTAGAAATCACTCCTGACGTAGCCGATGGCCCGCACTCTGTCATTCTCGGACAGGTCAGTAACGGGCTGATTATCCGCATGGCCTGCCTCTACCTGCTTCACTTACAACGTATTGCCTCCCAGGGAACATCTGGATGAAATCTCTCCTTATTAAAAACGGGCACATTATCGATCCTTCGCAAGATCTGGATGTGCAGGGCAACCTGCTCGTCGAAGGAGGAAAGATTACAGGACTCTGCAATGACGATGTCACAGCAGACGAAGTGATCGATGCCACTGGATTGATTGTCAGCCCCGGATTCATTGACCTGCATGTCTCTCTGTGTGAGCCAGGGTTCGAGGAAGACGAAACCATTGAAACCGGTACGGCCGCAGCATTAGCCGGTGGTGTGACTTCGCTGGGTTGTCTGCCGAATACCGCTCCTGTTGTTGACGACCGGTCTTCCGCAGAGTTCATCCTGCTGCAGGCCGAGCGAGCAGCTAACTGTCACGTCTTTCCACTGGGAGCAGTCACCAAAAACAACGAGGGGAAAGAGCTCGCTGAAATCGGACAATTAGTCGCCGGCCAGGCGGTCGGTTTCACCGATGCTGACAAACCTATCGAGAGTGCTGAAATCATGCGGTGCGCCCTGGAGTACACCCGGATGTTTGGCCGCCCGATTTTAAATCGTCCGCAGGTCGCGGAACTAACAGAAAAGGGACAGATGCACGAAGGGTTTCATTCAACCGTTCTCGGATTAAAAGGTATTCCGGCAGCGGCAGAAGAGATCATGGTCAATCGTGATATCGCCCTGGCCGAACTGACACGCGGACGCATCCACCTGATGTGCATCTCCACACAAAACAGTGTCGCCCAGATCAGACGCGCCAAGGCGTCTGGAATCCAGGTCTCCGCCGACGTTACTCCCCATCATCTCACTCTGACGGACCAGATGCTGGAAACCTATGATCCCAATTACAAAGTTCTGCCTCCGCTCCGTTCACAGGAACATATTGACGCCCTGATCGAAGGCCTCAAAGATGGCACGATTGAAGTGATCTGCTCGGATCATACTCCGCATGCTGCCGAGAAGAAGACAGACGAAATTCTGGGCGCTGACTTTGGCATCATTGGTCTGGAAACCCTGCTGCCAGTCTGCCTGCAGACCCTGATTACGCCGGGACATTTAACATGGCCGGAATTGATCAGCAAACTCACAATTGGTCCGGCCCGCATTTTGGGGCTCGCCAAGGGAACACTCGCTGCGGGAGCAGATGCTGACATCACCCTCATCAATCCTGACGTCCGCTATATTCTTCAGCGGGAAAATTTGAAATCTTCCAGTCACAACAGCCCATTTCTGGGCAAAGAGCTGCAGGGCAGGGCAGAAGTCGTGGTTGTCTCCGGTGAAATCCGCTATCGGGCCGATCATTAAAAACTTCTGCACACAAAATGATCGAAGTTGACGTTCCCCTCTGTATCATCAACAATATCAATAAGTTGATCCGATCAGATCAGCGTGAACATCAGGGGAAGAACGAATTACGATAATTTAAATCAAGTCAACCGTTCGGGATCAAGTTTTTCTGTTCACCATCAGATAGGAACTTCAGACAGCAGGCACTAAACCACTCCCGTTGTAGAGTCGATAATACATATACCGCTCCCAACCCTTTATCAGAATGGGGCTTGTGATTAATTATGAAAAACAGCTTCCTGTCTTGTCTCCGGCTTAAGCCAAGTATGAGCCTGCCCGTTCTGCTTTGCCTGAATCTGGCGATTCTGTGCTCTGGTTGTGGCGCAGAGACGTACGAGCAGCGACTCAACGAAACGGAGCAGTATTTCTCATATCTGCATGAACGGAATCAGGCCCTCGCTGGAACCTGGAGTGCTCCTCCGATTCACTTCCGTCCCCCCCTCGATTTTCAGGAAATTTCAGCTGCCGCACCCGCAGCAGTTCCGGCAGGTGAGAATGGAGAAGCGGAACCAGCGGAACCGACTCAGACGATCGACCCCCGACAGCCGGATTTTGCCGATCTCAAACTCCCCGGTCTTGAAGGCGCCTGGCGGACAGAAGTCCCCGTCGATCTGGAAAATGAAACTGTGGATCGCCCAGCCTATCTGTATGTGCTGTGCAATTACTCGCTGTTGCAGAACGAGGAGCAGGAAGCTGCTGCTAATTTTTTAAACGAAGTCAATAACCAGCTCTCCACCACTTTTAACAAGTATTTGAATACGGAAGACTTTGTTACCGAACGCTTTCCCCGTAAGCGGGGTTACACCAATCCCAAAGAGTTTACCTTCAATTCCTTTACTCCTGAAATGCCCATCGATGGCGCCCCTTATGAAATACAGATCTACCTGACTGAATCGGGTGAGTATCAGGCTGCCATCCTGGCTTTCATCCCCGAGAATATGGTCCGTAAATCCAAATTGCAGGAACAGATCGATTTCAGCCTGGAGACATTTGATCTGCAGACCCCGCAACGCGGAAACGGCGGCGGAGAATCACGCCCCAGCACGCAGTTTTAGTGGACTCAATGAGCGGAATAGAAAAGAGATCACAAATCGTAACGATCTGAATCGCCAATCAGACTCTCCAATAGACACATCAATCTATGTCACTCATTCACCCTGGTTTATTACTTGGAATTCTGCTGGCAACAATCCCGGTGATTCTCCACTTTCTGCTTCGTTCCAAACCCAAAAAACTGATCTTCCCAGCCTTAGCGCTATTGCAGCGACGTAAGATTCAAAACTCGCAACGCCTGAAACTGCGTCACATCTGGCTCCTGCTGCTGCGAATTCTGATCATAGTCGCCATTGTCCTGGCATTGACACGTCCCTCACTCCCGCCGGCCAATTACAGCTTCTCGACGTACGAACTGGTCATGTTCTGTTCCATCATCGTATTGGCGGTGCTGGTGTACCTGGGATTGATGAGACATTATCAGAAACAGAGAATCTCCCAGCAGTCTTTGAATACCCGACGCACTTTTCTGAGGGGAGGTATCGGAGGCGCCGCATTCCTGCTGATCGCACTCCTGGTTCTCTGGCCTTATCAAAGAAGGGTCTTTGCGGAAATTTCTGCCCCCTTACCGGCCGTTTCTGAAAACATTCCAGTGACCGCGATCTTCCTGTTTGACACCAGCCTGAGCATGGACTACCGCCAGGAAAACCAGTCACGACTGGAACAGGCCCAGTCCATCGCCGAAGAACATTTGAGTAATCTGCCCGCGCAGAGCAGGGTCTCCATTCTGAACAGCAGCAGCGAAGACATCTCTCCATTTCAGTCGGACCTCACCGCGGTGAAATCCCGGATCAAGTCTCTTAAAACATCTGCCTGGTCTCTCTATCTGGATGATCGCCTCCGTACTGCCATCAATCGTCAGGAAGATGACTTCAAACGCAGCCAGAACGAACGCCAGTCCTCAGGTTCACAGGCAGCCGGCTCTGATCAGTTTGTGCGGGAAATCTATATCTATACTGATCTGGCCCGTACCGCCTGGCGCAGCCAGCCTTCCCAGTTAATTCAACAGCAGTTGGAAAAGCTCAAATGGCTAGGAATCTACGTGATTGATGTCGGAGTGACCAGTCCCCAGAATATCGGAATTTCCCATCTGGATCTCTCACGCGAATCGATCACCCTTGGCAATTCCGTCTCGATCAAAGCGGAAATCACCTCCACAGGCATCACGGCCAGTGACACGTTTCTGGAGTTATACACGCAAAACGAGAAAGGGCAGTTGATTAAGCGGGATCAACGTCCTCTTTCCACGGTTGCATCCACAGACGATGCTCCCGCAACAGATAACGTTTCCACCGGAGCAAAACCGGGCCCCCAATTGGAAATGAGCCTGCCGAATGTCGATCAGCCGGTCACACAGGGGGAACTGCGGATCACCTCCTCTGATCCCTACCTGCCCGATGATGTCCGTTATTTTACCATCACCGCCCGGCCTCCACCCAAGATTCTGATTGTCAGTCCCGACGCCAGCTCTGCCCGTCTATGGAACGATGCCCTGGCACCTCGACCTTTGGTCGCCCTTAAAAAGAACCGCTATCAGTGTGAGATTGCCCCCCTCAACCAGATCGAAACACTCCCCCTGGAAGAATATGCCGCCATCTACCTGATCAACATCACCAGCCTGCCTGACAGTCTGTGGCAGCAGTTTACAGACTACGTCAAACAGGGGGGAGGCCTGGGCGTACTGATGGGCAGCGACGGCGATGCACCGGAATCGACAATCGTCTCGTTCAACTCCCGGCCGGCACAAGAACTCCTGCCCGTGGAACTGTTAGGCTCACTCAAGTTCATCCCGCCGGAATTCCTGGACCTGGAACACAATGAGCACGCACTATTCTCTTATTTTCAGGATCTGGGAGGGACCGGAGAACTCTCAAACATGGAAGTCAACCGCTACTGGCGTGTGGAAGCGGAAAACCCGGATCAGGTAATCGCCCGCTATACCGATGCGCGCCATTCCCCCGCCATCATCGAACGTAATCTCGGCAGGGGAAAGGTCGTCGTCTTGACCACAGGTATCGACGCTCAGGGCTGGAGCCAGCTCCTGTATGCCCGCTGGTCCTATCTCGCGCTTGCCGATCAGTTGACCCGCTACCTGATCCGTACACGCTCCAATCGAACTAACTATCTGGCTGGCGAAGTTGCCATCTATCAATGGCCGGCTACCGCCAGCACACCAGAATCATTCCTGCTCAGAACCCCCGACCTGAAACAGCTTCCCATCGAGGTCAAACAGGGAGCGCACCAGGTCTCTATTCCGGATACCCGGGTCGTCGGCCATTATGAACTCATCGACAACTCAAGTAACGTGACTCGGTCCTCGAGTGGATTCAGCGTGAATGTCAATCCGGCCGAAAGCAATTTCCGCCCGATCAGCAATCAGGAACTGGATCAGATCCTGGGAGCAGAACGTTACAGTATGACCCGCGATATGGAAGGACTGAAGCGCACCATTCGAACGGGGCGACTTGGTGTCGAAATCTTTCCGATCCTCGTCACTCTTCTGCTGGCCGTCTTCTGTCTGGAACATTTTACTGCAAACTATTTTTACGAAATCGATCAACCTTCAGAAGAATCCACATCCTGAACGACAACCCAGACAAGCACTGTCTGCTGTGAAACTGACTCTCTCATGAAACCAATCTTTGAACCAATCTGGTCCTGGCCCACGATGATCCTGCTCATCATCGCGCTGTTCGCATTGGTTCTCACCACCTATCCCGGCCGCGTCAGACATTTTTCCCGTCCGATCAGGCGAACATTGATCGGTCTGCGGCTGCTGATCGTCCTGCTGCTGGCTTTCATGATGCTGCGTCCCGCGATCGAACTGACAGATAAAACAGTCCGTCAATCCTGGCTATACATCCTGGCCGACTCAAGTCGCAGCATGCAGACTCAGGACGGTCCCGCGAGCACCACCCGCCGCAATGAACTGCTCAAAACACTGGAAGCTGCCCAGCCTGCATTCAAGGAGATGGATAAGAATATCAAAATCAGGCGATTTGATTTCGCGCAGGACCTGACGCCTGTCGAAACATTCTCCGATCAGGCGGAAGGACAGCAGACGGCCATCGGTTACGCGCTGGAAATGCTCTCCGGCGAACTGCAACAGGAACAACTGGTCGGTATTCTTCTGCTCTCTGACGGAGCGGAGCGTTCGCTGCCCCCCTATGATGTCGATATCAGATCACAGGCCAGCTATTTCGGCGATGCCGGCATCCCCATCTATACCCTCGGCTTTGGTTCTTCCACTTTGCAGGACACCACCCTGGATCTGGTCATGGAAAATCTGTTGATTGATCCACTGGTTTTTGAAAAGAAAACCACGCCGATTACCGTCAAGGTCCGCAGTCTGGGTGCCTCCGGAAAAGACGTTACCGTCCGGCTTCTGGTTGAAGATCGAGCGGGGAAAAAGATTGGTGAAGCGGGCCTGATGCTACCTGCGGCCCCTTATAACAACTCCCGGGTCGCCACCCAGATTCATCCCACACAGAACAACGAGCTCGATACCGTCGAACTCTTCTGGACTCCGGAAGTGCCGGGTGAATACAAAATCGCCGTCGAAGCGGTTCCCCTCGAAGGAGAAATCAAGCAGACGAACAACCGCCTGGAGACGATTGTCACCGTTCAGAAAGGGGGCGTGCAGGTCGCCTATTTTGACGCACTCCGACCGGAACAGAAATTCATCCGCTCCATGAATGACCCTAAAATTCAGCTCGACTATATTCCCATGGGTAGCGGTTTCTCCGGGGGCAGAAAGCCGACCAGCCCCGATCTGAATGATGTTTCCAAGTACGATGTGTTCATCATCGGTGATGTCCCCGCGGATCTCCTGGGACCAACGCTGCTGCGCAAAATCGCCGCCCAGGTGGATCAGGGTTCCGGTCTGCTGATGACCGGGGGTTACCACAGTTTCGGCCCCGGAGGCTACGCGAACACGCCACTGGACAACTTTATTCCGGTCGAAATGCGGAGCAGTGAAAAACAGACGGGAAATGATATCGCAAAAGACCTGCATCATTTTGAAGATCTGAAAATGATCCCCACGTCACTGGGCCTGCAGCGGTATGTCATGCAACTAGACAGTTCGGCAGACCGCAATCGCCAACTCTGGAACGAACTGGCTCCCCTGAAAGGAGCCAACAAGCTCCGCAAGAAGTATGAGACGGTCGAAGTTCTGGCCCAATCCGCAGGGAACGGGGCCGTGCCGCTGCTGTTTGCGTCCGATGTGGGAGGAGCCCGGGTGATGGCGTTTGCCGGCGATACGACCTTTCAGTGGTTTCTCTCCGGACACCGTAAGGAACACGAGCGTTTCTGGCGACAGATGATCCTCTGGCTGGCTCACAAAGAGAATGACTCGGATCAGAGTGTCTGGACCCGGGTTGAACCTCGAAACGTCGCTCCCGGCAGCCAGGTTCCCATCCTGTTTGGTGCCCGGGGCCCGGAAGGGAAACCGTTAAGCGATGTGAAGTTTACGGTCCAGGTTGCAGGTCCCTCTGGTAAGACGTCGCAAGTCGAAGTCGTAGGAACGGGAGAAACATCCCGCACCACCTTTTCTCAGACAACAGAACCCGGCGATTACTGGGTGACCGTGCATGCAGAACAGAACGGCGTTTCTCTGGGTTTTGATGCCACCACACGTTTCATCGTCGATCCCCGGGATCTGGAACTGGATAATCCCGCAGCCGACTACTCGCTGCTCGAAACGATCGCCTCACTCTCGGGGGGAATAGCAGTCCCGCCTGAAGAGCTGGGCAGCTTCCTCAACCGGATGAACAAGGACAAATCCTGGAACAACGACCTGACCCGATACAGGCGAATATCACTCTGGGACAACTGGTATTTTCTGCTCCTGTTCGTACTGCTGCTCTCCCTGGAATGGTTCCTGCGGAAGAAAAAAGGCCTGGTATAAGGATTGTCCGGGCTTTTGTCTGAAAATCTTATGAAAAACCGCCGAAAACGGAAACTCCCTGAAAAAACAGGAACATTATTTCCATCGCAGGCGTCGATCATTCTATAATAAGAACGTAAGGACAGTTCTTTTTACGGATTTCAGACTGACGCAGGTTTTCCATGTCTACAGCTTCCAACTCAACGCCATCGACAGAAAATCGGAACGGACAGTACGCCAAATTTGATGAGTATGTGGACTATCAGGTCTCCCGCACCGGTTCACACATCAAGGCGAACGATCTGCTCACGACGGCAGTGGGTATCTCCACAATTTTCCTGGGCTACCTGTTGCTTTTCATTCTCTGTGATCACTGGCTCATCAAGGGGGGCTTCGGTCATCTCTCGCGGCTGACCATGCTCGCCGGGGTGATTCTGGCCAGTATTGGCTGGGCTGTCTGGAAACTGGTTTTACCCTACTTCAAGAAAGTGACACGGCTCTATTCCGCCCGTGCGTTGGAACAGACCTCCGAAGACATGCATGGCGCGCTGTTGAGCCTGGTAGACCTCCAGCGATCCGACCGCAAAGTCAATCCGGACATCATCAGTTCACTCGAAAAGCGAGCAGCACTGACGCTTTCCCAGACCGATACCGAACAGGCGGTGGATCGACGCCCTTTGATGCGGCTTTCTTACTGCCTGTTGTTTGTCGTCGCCATACTCTGTTTCTATGCACTTTTTTCGCCTAAACAGATCTGGCCCTCACTCTCGGCTGCGATCTCATTTTCCTCCGAGCGCGAGTTTGCCACCCAGACTCAGATCAGCTCCGTCACCCCCGGCAACACAGAAGTACTGGCAGGCAGCCAGTTGGAAGTGATTGTCGATCTCCGGGGCGAAGTGCCGGAAGACGTCACACTGTTCTACACATCCAGTGACCAGGGGCGCGTCGATGAGCCAATCAAACTCCGAGCCATGGATGAAACCCTCAAACGCTTCCAGGGTCTGATTGTTGGCGTCAATGGCCGCGGAATTCGCCAGAATCTGAGCTACCATATCGAAGCCGGTGATGCGGTTTCCGAGGAATATCAGGTCAGTGTGATTCAGCCCCCCTCAGCGACCGTGCATTCCGTCCGCTACGACTATCCTTCGTACATGGAACTGGCAGCAGTAGAACAGCCCGGTGGCGCAATTGATGCCTATGAAGGCACCAAAGTAACCGTAGATGCTACGACCAACATGCCCATCACATCGTTTGAAGTTCTCTTTTCTGACGAAGAAGACTCGGCCTCTTTGCTGGAAGAGTTCCAGGTCGAAAAATCGATCGACAAGAATAGCATCTCCGCCTCCTGGAAACTGAAGCTGAGATCTGATGGAACCTTTCCAAAGTTCTATCAGATCAAATGCAGGAACGAAGCAGGACAGGTGACACTCTCGCCGACCGTTTACCCACTGATGATCCGTCGTGATCTACCCCCGGAAATCAGTCTGCTCTCTCCCAAACAGGATCTGAAACTCCCGTCCAACGGCACGGTCCCGATTTCAGTGATCGCGGAAGATCCGGATTTCAAACTCCGCTATCTCAATCTGCGTGTTGAAAAACAGCAGATTCGCATTCTTGATAAAACCCTGTTCGAAGGGGATCGCAAAAGCGTAGGCATCAATTACGATCTCGCCCTGGAACCTCTCCGATTGAATCCAGGCGACACAATTTACTTCTGGGTCGAAGCACGCGACAACAAACACCCGTCCGGGAACCGCAAGAACACACCTAAGATCAAAATCGAAATCCAGGAACCGGTCTCACCCGAAGAAGCCAAAAAACAACTGCAAGAACAAAAGCAAAAGGCCGCGGAAGAGAAGCAGCAACAGAATCCTGATCAGCAGAAACAGCCCGGCCAGCAGAAAGGTCAGGAAAAACAACCCGGTCAGCAGCCAGGTGACGGCGAGCAGCCTATGCCAGGTCAGAAAGAGCAGGGGGATTCCAAATCCGATTCTGGTAAACAACCCGGCGACCAGAAGCAGCCGGGCAACGAAGATCAAAAACAGTCTGAGCAGCATGGACAGAAGAAATCAGATTCCCCTGAATCAGGAGCAGAGCCAAACCCGGAACAGGGTGAAGGTCAGCCCCAGTCCAAGCCGGAGAAAAAAGAAGGCCTGGACAGCGACGGCAGTGACGACCAGGCAGCACTCAAGAAAATTCTGGAGAAGCTGAAAAAAGAGGGCCAGGAACCAGACTCCGATCAAAAACAGCCAGAAAACGAAAAACAGGGTTCTGAGAAACAGGACTCCGAACGCCCGGGCTCTGATAAGCAGATGCAGGAACCGGAATCGAATGGAGCCGATTCCAAGTCCAGCGAATCCTCTTCCAGTCAGGATAAAAACTCTCAAGGCACACCCGGTCAGGGTCAGAACCAGGACAAAAACCAGAAACCCCAGCCCTCTTCTAAGGCAAATGAAAATAATCCTGATCAGAAATCAGCAGACCAGAAATCCCCGCCTCAAAAAGGCCGGGTAGAGGATGGAAAGAAAGAGCCTTCCGATGCGAAAGAAGCGGATCGCAAAATGAAATCTGAAGGAGATCCGCAGGGGAACGCCAGACCGGACAATGATCCCGACGCTGATCCCAAGCGGAGCAACAGCGACGTGAAGCGGGATCCGAATGAGAAACCCGCGATGCGACCGGGAGACAAAAAATCTCCGAATGCCAATCCGCAGGAGAAACCGCAGCAGTCTTCTTCCAAGCCGGGACAGCAGAATGATCAGCCCGATCAGAAACCGGGTTCTGAAATGCGAAAACCACAACAGTCGAACGACAATCCCTCCTCTCCCAAACAGCAACAGGCTGCCGATGGGAAGAAGTCGCAGCAGAAACAGGATCAGCCCGACGGTTCTAACCAACCACCGGGAGGCAAACCTGAAGCCAATGATCAAAAATCCAAACGCCCCCAGGACGGAGAGAACGGCAACAGTTCCCAAAATGACCAGGGACAGAAAGGGAGTCAGCAGCCCGGCAAAGGCGATTCCACCGGACAAAAAGGGAACCAGGAGCAAGGCAACAAAGGAAACCCCTCCGGCTCCAATAAATTAATGGAAAAGAACCAGTCTTCTGAAAAACAGGGACAGGATCAAAACCAGCAGAACAAAGGTCAGTCAGGCAACAACCAGAACAAAAATCAGAATCAGAAAGGCAACCAGTCTGGCGGACAAAAAGGAGATCAATCTGGTGGTCAGAAGGGAGGCCAGGGGTCGTCCGAGGGCAAAGGGCAATCCCAGAAGAGTAACAGCCAGGCAGCAGGCTCCAGTAAAGGCTCCAACTCCAGCAATCCTCAAGGTTCCAGTGCGACAACCGGGGGCACCGCTCCTGGTGACAGTGAATCAGGGGGCGCCGGTTCCAGTCCCGCGCTGCCCGACGCAGATGAAGCCAACCTCGAATATGGAAAAGAAGCCGCCAACCTCGTTCTGAAACGCATCAAAGACGAACTCAAACGCGAGGAAGTCGATCCGGAACTATTGAAGGAACTGGGCTGGACGAAAGAGGAAATGAAACAGTTTTCCGAACGCCTGCAGAAACAACTGCAAATGCAGGATAATAACCAGCAGTCTCCTGAATCTCTGGCCCGTAAGCGGCAGTTTGAGGAAATGCTCAAATCACTCAAACCCGCTCCCCGGGCGGCACGCCGAAACCGGAACAGCACCAGAGAGCAAACCAGCGACAGTCTGGGGCCACGCCGATTGCCAGTTCCAGAAGAATACCGCGAAGCCTACGAAGCTTTCACTCGCGGTCTGGCCAATCAGAAACCGGCTGACAAATAGATCACTCAGATTAACTGCTGGCAGACATTATTCGCACTGCTGACTCCCTTGTTAAGAGAGCAGCAGTTCGAGATCTTCGCCGGACAGGTTCTTGAGGACGCTCTGGTTTTCTTCCAGGATCGCATCGGCCAGTTCGCGTTTCTGCTGCTGTAACTCGGTGATCTTCTCTTCCACCGTATTGCGACAGATCAGCTTGTAGGCAAATACCCGTTTGGTCTGCCCAACACGGTGTGCCCGGTCGATCGCCTGTGTCTCCACAGCCGGGTTCCACCAGGGATCCAGAATGAAAACGTAATCTGCAGCGGTCAGGTTCAGCCCCAGGCCACCGGCCTTGAGACTGATCAGGAACACGCCACAGTCTTTATCGGTCTGGAATCGGTCGACGCGTTCTTTACGATCGCGCGTCTGTCCATCCAGGTATTCGTAGACGATCTCTTTTTGATCCAAGTGTTCCTGCACAATCGACAGCATGCTGGTAAACTGTGAAAAGACAAGCGCCTTGTGACCTTCTTCGATCAGTTCTTCCAGGTGTGGAATCAACACATCCATCTTGGCCGAAGCATCCAGTGCACGTCCCCGTTCCAGCAGAGCAGGGTGGCAGGCTGCCTGTCGCAGCCGGAGCAGTGCTTCCAGCACATGGATTTTGGTTTTCCCCAAGCCCTTGGATTCGACCATTCCCAGGATTGAGTCCCGGTAATGCTGCCGAAGTTCGTCGTAGAGTCTTGACTGATCTTTGCCCATATCGCAGTAGAGCGTCTGCTCGACTTTGTCGGGCAGTTCGTTTGCGACCTGTTCCTTGGTTCGCCGCAGGATAAATGGCCGCAACGCGTTCCCCAGGAGGAGCCGGGCATTCTTATCTTCGATGTCGTTGGTGTAAGCTTTGAATACCGAACTGCGGCCCAGCATGCCGGGATTGAGAAATTCGAAGATCGACCACAGATCTCCCAGATGGTTCTCCACCGGGGTACCACTCAACGCGATTCGATGTTTCGCCTGCAGCAGTCGCGATGCTTTCGCAACCTGCGACCCTGAGTTCTTAATCATCTGGGCTTCATCCAGAACAGCATAATCGAACTGGATATCTTTGATCTGAGTAATATCGCGACGCATCGTACCATAGGTCGTTAAAACCAGATCGTACTCTTCCAGCGAATCGATCAGTTTGCCTCGATCCCCGCCTGCGTACTCGACAACTTTCAACTCAGGCGTAAATTTGGCAGCTTCCTGCATCCAGTTGAACATCAGCGACTTGGGAACGACAGCCAGCGAAGGCAGATGTCCTTCCCGTTCCTTCTTACGACGTAACAACAGGGCCAGCAGCTGTACTGTTTTACCAAGCCCCATGTCATCAGCCAGACACCCACCAAAGTGGAAGTCCTGCAGGAACTGCAGCCAGCCCAGACCTTCGAGTTGATACTTGCGCAAGCCTCCTTCGAATCCGGCGGGTTCTTTATCCAGGGCAATCCCTGAAAAGTTCCGGATCTTATCCCGCATTTCATCGAATTTGGCGTCTGTCTCAACAAATTCCTGTGAACTCAGTAAAGCGTCCAGCAGTGCCACCTGGTTGGGAGCGAAACGGAGATGCTCTTCATCAGTAACCGCCAATCCGGCCAGAATGCCGTACTGTTCGATCCACTCCTCCGGCAGAATCCCCAATGAACCATCATCGAGTCGAATCGATGAATCACCGCGGGCCAGTGCTGATAACAGCTCAGGAAACTTAACCGTCTGACCTTCAAAATCAATATCTGCGTGCAGTTCAAACCAGTCAATTCCGGACTGGACCTTGAACATCATGTTGGATGGCTGATGGACTTGTTTGCCATCGGCGCGAACCACCCAGCCGGCATTGATCATTTCGCGAACTGCTCGCCCCAGATCACGGGCTGCAATTTCCACATCGCGTCCCTGAATCCGACGATCCAACAGGCGACGAAAACCACTATCCTGCAGCAGTGTCCAGGCTTGAGATTCTTTTTCGCGGTTTCGCAGAATGCAGCGTTTTTCCTGACGATCCACAATCGCCCACTGGGTGCTGCTCCCCGAGACCAGATGGTCCAGATAATTAAAATGAATCTCACCGTACAGGCGATCCTGCTGCCAGCGTTTCTTCTGCGGAGAATGAATCAATAACTCCGGGCTCGGGTCGCACGTGATCTCTTCCAGATGAAGCTCTGCAGGCAGTTCCAGTCGGGGCAGGACAGGCATATCCAGCAGGCGGTCAACCAGTTCCTGTTGCTCGCCTTCATCGACTTCAATTGTCTCGTTCATCTGGATCATTTTGATCCAGGGAAACGCATCGTAATCTTCCAGAGGTGTAATTTTATCGCGGGTCAGTACCAGTCCCCCCGCGACAATCAGACGGGCATCTGAGATCTCCAGCGTATCGTTTTCTCGCTTCAGATGACCATTCAGCTTCCACGTCGATTCTTTGCGGTCATGCTCAACTCCCATCCGGAATTCCCAGGCATGCTCTCCATCCCAGACCAGGGAATCGACGTCATCAGGCTGTCGATCCAGGTAACGTACGTGTCCTGTACCGCACATCAGCGGAAGTATCAGCTCACAAAGTTCATATGGCACCCGATAGCGGAACGCAGCTATTTGGGTTTCGGTCTGCTGGGCTCGCCAGTTAGTCCGCTCTGGTGTCCCTCCGGAGAGGTATGCCAGAATCCGACGATCGTCTTCATGTTCGACTTCCTGTAGCTGACCGACCTTGAGCTTGAGCGGCTTCAGCTTGCCCCACTGGCCGTTAGCTCTTCGTTGACGCTGTGAAGTCTGCACAACCAGTTGTCCAGATTCCTGACTCTCTTCTACATCAATCTCGTAGAAGATCTCACGTTCCTGTTGCGTGGTTTTGGACAGAACCGGCGTGAGGGCGAAATCATTTTTCAGTTCAACCAGTTTCGTTTCCCACTCGCGCAGTCGCGGACGCGAAGTCACTGCCGTCGACTGCTCACTACCTGACTTTGATTTGCGGGACCGACCACTGCCCAGCTCAAAATCGGAGGGCATTGAGAAATCGTAGTCGTCATCGTCTTCATCGAAGGCAATCGGCGTATTTTCGATGATGAAGGGAGGGATATAACCAGGTTTGACCGAACCGGTCAGGTAACCCGCTACATCCACCGCCAGAATGGAAGCCCAGAGATGTTTACAGACGTTGAACTTCTGAAACTGATCGCAGGTGCAATACGTCTTCAGGTTGCCGTCATCGCGGGACAGCTGAGTCTGATACTCCACACCGTCTCTTACTACCGCAAACACATGGTCTGCGGTCACGCGCGTCAGCTCAACTCGTTCGGCTTCAATGTAAGCCGCTCCACGGAAACGAATGTCCGCACGAAATTGATTTTCCAGTAATTCTGCTAACGTCATGGACGGCCTCCTGCCTGATCCCAAAACGCAACTCGCATTATTGAGACACTCCCAGTTATCTGCATAAGTCAGTCCTGAATGGCTCCTGGACCAACGCTAGTATCGGTCGGAACTTATAATGTTAGGTTCGCTCAGCCAGATCGTTTCACACTGAATCAGCCTGGCGGGGTTATTGAAGTATTTCCCTCAACTCCCGCGCAGATCGCATCTTACGAGGTTACTAGATCCACGCCGCTTTTGGCCAGTCTATCTGGAGGGTTTTCTTATGAATTTTTGACTTCCATTTAAAAATTGATTCTGAGCATTCCATTATATTCAAGAGTCTCTGAAGTTCAGCCCCCTCAGACTGGTCGAACGGGAAAAAGTGTGATATACGACTCCCACAAGTCTTTCGCTCGATTTCCTTTTTTCGAAAATGGATTATATAATAAGTTTTTGCTGTCAGCCCCTGCAGTAAATCGAAACAGAGACCAGTGGGCTCCCCTGAAAGCTATTGCGACTAATGGAACAACCTCATCAGACCCTCACAGAACAGGAAGTCATTCAATGGTTCGAAGAGAACCTTCCCGTTGAAGACTATCGCAATAAAAGTATTCTGCTCATTATCCCGGATGCGACCCGCACCGCACCTCTGCCTCTCTTGTTTTCAACATTCCATCGCCTGTTAAGACCTGTTGCCGGACAAATCGATGTGCTGGTTGCCCTGGGCACGCATCCTCCCATGCCCGAGAAAGACATCTGTCGCCTGCTGGGAATCTCAGAATCGGCCCGCCAGACAGAATACAAAGACGTGGGACTGTATAACCACGAGTGGGACAACCCCGAACGTCTGACCGAGATTGGTACGCTCACCAAAGAAGATACCAAAGCCATCTCCGAAGGCCTGCTGGAAATGGAAGTCCCTGTGACGATCAATTCCCGCATCCGGGATTACGATCTGCTCCAGATTATGGGGCCCGTCTTCCCACATGAAGTCGTCGGTTTCTCCGGTGGCAGTAAATATTTCTTCCCGGGAATCTCCGGTCCGGACCTGTTGAACTTCTTCCACTGGCTGGGCGCCCTGATTACCAACGTGGGAATTATTGGCGTTAAACATACACCGGTACGCGAAGTCGTTAACCGTTCTGCAGCAATGATCCCTAACGAGAAACGCTGTATCACCTTCGTCGTCGCTCCGGACAGTTCGCTTTACGGCTTGTTTTATGGAACCCCGGAATCAGCCTGGGAATCGGCAGCCAACCTCTCCGGTCAGATTCACATCAAACGGAAGCCGAAACCATTCAAACAGGTACTCTCCTGTGCTCCCCTGATGTACGATGAACTCTGGGTTGCCGGCAAATGTATGTACAAGCTGGAACCAGTAGTCGCTGATGGGGGTGAACTGATCATTTACGCCCCGCACATGAAGGAAATTTCGGTCACTCATGGCAAGCTGATTTCCGAAGTTGGCTACCATGTCCGCGACTACTTCACCAAACAGTGGGACCAGTTTAAGGACTACCCCTGGGGCATCCTCGCCCATTCCACTCATGTGCGTGGTACAGGTACATTCAAAGATGGTATCGAACGACCCCGGGTCCAGGTAACTCTGGCTTCCCAGATTCCTCCGGAACTCTGTGAGAAAATCAATCTCGGATATCGTGATCCCGATACGATCGATGTCGAATCGTTCGCAGACCGGGAAGACGAAGGCATCCTCCTGGTAAGGAAAGCAGGGGAGCACCTTTATCGTCTGGAAAATGAATAATTCAACCAAAGTGTCAGCGACTCGCTGATCATTCAATATTGCTGATAACTTCTGACCAACCTCAGGAAACCATTTTCTTATCATGACTATTCACTCAGAACAATTTGAACTGAAAGCCCGCCTGGAACTTGCTTTGACCGCCTCTGAAAAGGCCAGCGAGCTCATTCTCAAACACTATCAGTCCCCCGAACTGAAGGTAGATCGCAAGTCAGACAACTCACCGGTCACTATCGCCGACCGCGGGGCAGAGGAATTGTTGCGGGAAGAAATCACTTTGGCGTTCCCTGACGACAGCATCATGGGTGAGGAATTACCGCCGGTCGAAGGTTCAAACGCATTCAAGTGGATTCTGGATCCGATTGACGGCACCAAACCGTTCACACAGGGCGTGCCCCTCTTCGGAACTCTGTTGGGCCTGGAAGAAAACGGTAAGCTCGTCATGGGTGTCTGCCGTTTCCCCGCCCTGGACGAAGTCGTCTATGCGATCAAAGGGGATGGGGCCTGGTGGAAAATCCGTGATCAGGAACCACGTCGTGCCCGGGTTTCAGATAAGGCCCAACTCTCTGATGCCGTATTCTGTACTACCACCATGACCCGTTGGGAAACCATCGGTAAGCAGAAGGCGTATGAGAACCTCTGTCGCAATTCCTACCTCGCTCGAGGCTGGGGCGACTGCTATGGCCACATGCTGGTGGCCACTGGTCGTGCGGAAGTGATGGTGGATCCCGTCTTAAGCCCCTGGGATGCTGCTGCATTGCTGCCCATCCTGGAAGAAGCCGGCGGTCACTGGATTGACTTTGACGGCAAGCCTTCAATTTATACAGGCAACGGAATGGCCGTCAACGACGGACTCAAAGACGAGGTCCTGCAGATTATTGCCCAGAATTAGCCGATTTCCAGCTATAAAACAGGGTTTTGAAGTCGCATTGATTCCCGCTGCAGTTCTTTGCTAGGATCTCCTCAGGAAGGACTGATTCGATCCATTCAGGAACAGAAGGCAACTTCAGGGAAGAATTGCATGGCCGGTTATACTGAGCACATCAGCGTCAGCGGGTTATTGGGAGTCGTTTACGGCTCCGTAGGTACCCTCTTATTGGGATTCACCCCGACTCAGGGTATTCTGGCAGGAGTACTGACCTGGGTGGGAGGTATGCTGCCAGACCTCGATTCTGAAACGGGACGGCCCATCAAGGAACTGTTCAGCCTGACTGCCGCCGTCGCTTCCTTTATGGCCATGCGCTGCATGATTCGCAAAGGGGCAGATCCCGATGATGCGATCCTGATGGCGGTCGTGACCTATGCGGGAGTTCGCTACGGCGGTTCCGCGATCCTCTCGAAATTCGCGGTACATCGGGGGATGTTTCACAGCATCCCCGCTCTGATCATCACCGGAGAAGCCGTCTTCCTCTCCTATATCAGTGATTCCTTCGCCGTAAAATTTCTGATGGCCGGTGGTATCTCACTGGGCTTCCTCTCCCACCTCGTTCTGGATGAGGTTTACAGTGTGGAACGCAAAGGGGTCACCATCCGCCTGAAAAAATCTGCAGGCAGTGCACTGAAATGGTTTGGTAATGGACTGTTTGGAAATGCGGTCGCCTATGCAATCCTGCTCACCATGACTTATATCACTCTGGTCGATTCAGGCGTGCTGATTCCCCCACCACAACATGCGAATCCGATCGAAAAATCAGAACCGCCAGTTCAGCAGGCATTGCCTTTTAAAACCACCGAGCGTCTTTAAATCCCTGTATCCTGACCGCTGGGATGGTATCCCCTTCTCGGGTCCTTTATAATCGCATGGGTAAAAAACTCAGCGAGACCAGGACTAGCTCAATCTAGAGCAGGGGAGCAGCAAAATGATTATAGCCGGCGTCCAGATGGATATCGCCCTGATGGAGAAAACGGATAATCTCCATCGAATTATCGCAAAGATGCACGAAACGGCTTCCGAGGGAGCGGAACTGGCTGTATTCCCCGAATGTGCACTGACTGGTTACTGCTTTGACAGCCTGCAGGAAGCAGT
The DNA here is from genome assembly GCF_040219335.1 of Gimesia sp. Lineage (NCBI taxonomy): Bacteria > Pseudomonadati > Planctomycetota > Planctomycetia > Planctomycetales > Planctomycetaceae > Gimesia > Gimesia sp. The sequence goes on from NZ_JAVJSQ010000004.1 coordinate 127,029, forward strand.
GCCACTGGCTGAAACGATTCCAGGGCCCACAACAAAAACAATACAGCAGGTCTGCCGTGAGTTGAAACTAACTGTTGTGATCGGAATGCTGGAACAGGCATCACATGGGGTCTATAACTCGGCAGTTATAATTACGCGAGAAGGCGTGCTGGGCAAATATCGAAAAATCCATTTGCCTTATCTCGGTGTCGACCGCTTCGCGACGCCTGGCGACCGGGGATTCGAGGTCTTCGAACACCCATCCGCACGCATTGGTGTGAATATCTGCTACGATAGTGCGTTTCCGGAGTCATCACGTGTCATGACACTCCAGCAGGCTGATCTGATCATCCTGCCGACAAACTGGCCCACCGGAGCAGACTGCGTGGCCGAGCATGCCATCAACACACGGGCCATGGAAAACGGGATCTTCTATTGCGCCATCAACCGGGTCGGTGAAGAGCGGGGCTTTCAGTTCATCGGCAAGAGCCGCATCTGCGGCCCCGCCGGAGAAACATTGGCCACTTCAAACGGTAGAGATGAAGAAATTCTATATGCCACTTTCGATCCGCAGCATGCCCGTAACAAACGCGTTGACCGGGTCCCGGATAAACACGTGATTGATCGCCTGGCGGATCGTCGTCCTGAAATGTACGGTCTGATCGTCGAGCCCCACGGATTAAAACCTCCCCATCGTGGTTGATCTGCCGACATAATGAGCCCATAGGCATACCAGACGACCGGTCAGTTTGGCATGCACAATGCTATATGTTCTCCAACTGGCAGCATTCCCGCTTCCTTTCCCTGGATACGTATCGGGAATAGCACAGGCTGACATTCACGCAACAGCATTTGTTCATATACACTTACAGAAACAAATGGAGCGTTTCAGTCTCTTTACAAACCAGCTCGTCATGTAAATGCGAGTCAACGAATCAGTGATGCTGAAAAGAAACACATGAAGTCCAGACTGTTTCAAAATGTGATCGCGGCGCTGATTCTGTTAATCGTTTCAGGAGTCTGTTTTCAGGTACTCGTGAGTCACCCGGCAGATGTTCTGGTTGGTATCCAGAACCAGGGATATAACGACACGACCAACGCGTTCATCGGCTTCAAGGACTATCAGCGCGAGTGCCTGGAGCAATACAATCAGTTTCCTTTCTGGAATCCTTGGTCGCTGCTGGGGATGCCCTGGCTGGGAAACCCACAGGCATCCCTGTTCTACCCGGTCAACTGGATTTTCTTTTTTTTCAATGCAGCTACGACCATCAGTTGGGTACTGGTTCTACATCACTGGTGGGCCGGTTGGGGTGCATATCTGCTCGGCAGAAAATACCGTCTGAATTTCTTCAGTGCGCTGCTTTCAGGAATTATTTTCCTGGCAGCTCCTTACTATGTTGCCAAAACGGGTGAAGGGCACTTCACGTCTGTCACACAAATCACCTGGTTCCCCTGGATCTTATACGCGTACGAACTCCTGCGCACAGGAAGTAAAAAAGCGGTTCCCTTCCTGGTCATTGTAATCTCACTCGCTTTTTTCTGCGGCCATGTCCAGGAGCTCTACTATCTGCTGCTGTTCCTCACAGCTGCGATTGTCTTTGAATCTATCCTCGAACTCTTTATCAAAAAGCGGCCAATTGAAAACGAGCAGGGGGCCGTAACCGAACTTGCAGAAACAGGGAGACCAGGTCTCTGGATTAAAGGCTGGCTGACAGCAGGTCTGTTAACAGCAGGGCTTGTCGCCATTGATCTGATTCCGGTGTTCATTTATACGAAACAGGCAGTCCGCTCCAGCGGAATTGACCTGGCCAGCCTCAGCGCAGGTAGCCTGAATGCAGCCAGCCTGCTGCAAATGATTGACCCGTTCGTCTGGGGAAAACCGGACCAGTATAGCGGCCCCGGAACATTTTATTGGGAAGCGATCTGCTCGTTTGGGTGCCTGCCTCTGCTGCTGGCTATTGCGGGAGTTTTTAGTTCCTTTCAACAACGAATTGTGATCCGGCTGACACTGATTGGACTGATCGCCTTTCTGCTGGCGTTCGGTCCCGAACTTCCATTTTATAAGTTGTTTTATCAACTGATTCCCGGGGCATCGATGTTTCGAATCCCTGGTCGTCAGCTATGGATCTGCACTCTGGTCGTCGCAATGCTGGCCGGGTTTGGATGTCAGTCGATTTCGCTGTTGTACCAGAATTCAAAACGTCGAGTGATGCGACTGCTCGCGGGAACTGTTGTAGTTGTAGTACTTCCCGCCCTGAGCTATCTGGTATATCAGTCCGCAGGGAGCCTCAAAGTCAGTCTGGCTCCAGACAAGATGTTCAACATCCAGGCAGGCTACCTGCTGACAGCCCTGCTAGGCATCTCTATTGCGGTTTTTCTCACCAGCCTCTCACGAAAAGCCGCTATCGGAGGACTCGTGATCCTCTGTCTGATCTGTACCGGAGAACTCTCAGTCTATTCAAACCAAATCCTGTGCACCATCCCCCAATCATCCATCCGGGGAGAGACAGAAATCGTCCAATTCCTGAAGAACAACCTGGGTGAACACCGTGTCCTGGCTGACCAGCACCTGCTGAGTGATCGTGAAGCCTGGAAAAATCAACTCTTAAAAGTTCAAGGTTACGAACCAGTGCCCCTCGTACGACTCGGGCTCCTGGCTGCCGCCACGTTCAATCAACCCAATGCAGCAACAGTGATGGCAGGATTCGACTCGCCGCAACTTGAAAAAGCGGAACCACAGCTACTTGACCTGATGAGTATCAAATATGCCGTATTGAGAACCAGCGATCCCATAAAGCTGGAAGGTTGGAAGACGGTTTTACAGGGTCAGGTGCCTGCGGAATACACACTCAGGGGATCAAAGCCTCGCCAGATTCCATTCCAGATTATCGAAAACCAAAACCCGCTTCCCCGCGCTTACCTGGTGGGACAAACCCGTGCTCTTCAGGACGAGGAGTCCAGTAAGAAAATTGTAGCAGCCATTTCGAAAGTAAAACCACGTGATGAAGTTTTACTGAGACAGGATGTCCTCCCCAAGGGAGAGAGACAGGCATTTCAACCGGCTACCATCCTGGAAAACAGCCCCAATTTTCTGAGTCTTCAAGCGGATCTTGACGCGCCAGGCTACCTGGTCCTGGCCGACATATATTACCCCGGTTGGACTGCCAGTCTGAGTCAGCAGGAACTACCAGTCCTGCCCGCAGATTTCTCTTTGAGAGCGATTCCCTTGCCACCTGGTCAGCATCAGGTTCAACTGAGCTTCGTTCCGCCCGGCTTTCAGATTGGGCGTGTTATTTCTCTAACCGCCCTGGCAATATTATGCATTCTGCTGGTGAAAGCATTCCGTTCAGACTCTAAACCACAAGCCGAATAATATTTGAGACAGACAAGTATCAATCAATCATTCTTTCGAGCATTGTTTTCTGAAGTATTCTCTTTTTGTCGCTGCAGGAATTTTTGTACGTCCGTTTCGGTCGGTACAAAACCCCCGCCGATGAATTTCCCCAGCGGACGTTCTACCCGATGTACCAGATAGCGTCCCGAACGAAATACGACCGGCTGAGACCAGGGATAGGCTCCCTTAAGACTGACGGGGTACTGAGGCGGCACGTTCTTTCCTGGACTTTCTGCAGGTGCGAGTGCTGTTTCTCTGTTAAACCCGCTCTCGATCAGATCAGTCACGATGAATTTCTGTGGGCTGTCTTGAATCGCCTGGTGAAGATCACCGCGGTGCTTGCGACAGAAGACCAGTACCGAATCGAAAAAGCCAAAGCGGGTCGCTGGCTGCAACTCTAATTCCGGATAGAGATAAATTAAAGTGCTGTTGTAACAATGCAGCTCGCGGTCTTTGAGCTGCTGCTCCGCCAGAAACTCACGGACGGCAGCGAGATCTTCCCAGTCGACCTGGACCAGTAATGCCAGCTTAGCCTTTAATTCTGCATCGCTGGATTGCAGCAGACAGGTCTTCCACAAGCGGGCGCGATCAGGCTTAAACGCAGGAAAAGTGAGTACCACCAGCAGCAGAAACAGGGCCATTCCTGATTTCCAGCCCCAACCTAAAGCATGTCGACTGTAACGACTGCCCAGATAGCCGCCGATCACTGTGATCGCCAGCAGATGAGCAGGGGGATGGACATAATCAAACAGATGCTGAAATGCCATCGACTGAAACAACCAACCCAGGTACATCAGGGCCAGTAGACTTTCATCTCTTGAAGCAGGACTGGAGACGTCTTCTGATTCAGACTTGCGACGTGCTTTCCAGCCGTCTTTCAACATGATCAGCGCCAGAGGAATTGCTATCAGGTTCAGCAGAAACCAGGGATAGAATCGATACAGAAACTGGGCAAACCGCATAAATATCCAGCCAGATTTTCGTGCGGCTACGTATTCCGGGTTCCACTCCAGAAACGTCTCCAGAAACCAGGGCCATGCCCCCGTCTGCCATAACCAGGCAATGCCGGCTGCTCCCATAAACAGTCCCCCTGACAATAATCCTGTCAGGTCAAGTAGAGAACGCCGCCACTGTCCCAGCAGCCAGACGGACCCCAGCCAGACGCATAACGCGGGAACTGCGACAAAAGGTTTGATCCAGAATGCAGTTGCCCAGAGCAAGCCTTCCAGAAATGCCCAGCCCCAGATCGAAGCAACCCTGATTTGCTTATCTGCGAACAGGCGATCGAGCTGTTTTCGCCTCATCCAGAGTGCTCCCAGTGATGGAAGCAGAATGATGGTATCTCGCTGGAAGTGACACCACTCTGAGAGAGAAAAATAAAAGGCATAGAGTGCGATGGCGATCCATAGCATACCAGTAATCGAGAGTTGACTTCTTCGACTCCAGAAGGCCAACAGGGCCACCGATCCGGTAAAAAACAGCAGATCGACACACCGCAGAGCATCAGAACTCATGCCGATGATCGGTCGAATCAGCATGTGCAACCAGACAATGCCCGGCAGATTGGTCTCGAACATGTCCTGATACAGAGTCCCCCCGTTCAGCACCGTCTCAGCCTGCACATCGTAAAGCACAACATCAGTTGCCAGCGGCATTCTGATAAACAGGGGCACACACAGAATGACCAGAAATAACAAAATTATACTGGCAAACCAGGCCCCCAGGGAAAACTGTCTGTCTGGCAGGTCAATCACCCAAAAACTCCACATATTTACAGTATTTTTATGCAATCACACTTCACCAACCAACACTATAGACATCATAAGCACTATAGTTAAAATATATATTTTGTATCCAATACAAAAAACAGACATTTCATATGGTAACTGTCTAGTTCTACTGATTACCCTGACTTGGCTCAGAGTCATCTGAACTCATGACATCAACGTAATTTCTTATTGAGGTCTGATCACGTGGACCCGGCACATCTGACTGAATTAATTGAACTTGAGGACAATTACTGGTGGCATGTTTCCAAACGGAAACTGGTTACCGAGATCCTGACCAGAGAGTTCCCCGCCCCCGGACTGCTGATAGAGGGGGGGATCGGTTCAGCACGAAATCTCCTTGAATTCAGTCGCATGGGATATGATGTCACAGGTTTCGACCTCATGGAAGCAGCAGTGGAATATGGTCGATCCCGTGGACTGGATCAGTTGCACGTCCATGAACTGAGCCAACCCTGGCCCGTTGATCCAGGATCAGCGAAAGCCGTTCTCTTACTGGATGTCATGGAGCATGTAGAAGACCCGGTGCAACTCCTCAACAATGCAGCCGAGACACTGGAACCAGGCGGAGGCATCATCATTACCGTTCCTGCATACCCCTGGCTCTACTCCGACTGGGATCGCAAATTAGGGCACTTCTGTCGCTATACAAAATCCCGGTTCCGCGAGAATGCAAAGCAGGCTGGATTAAAAGTGAAATGGGTGACTCACTGGAACTCCTTTACACTCGCTCCCGCGATTTTGGCTCGTGGCAAAGACCGACTGTTGAATAAAAGAGATGACTCGCCCCCCCGATTTAACCGTGTTTCCCGCTTTACGAATTCCTGTCTCATGTCCTGTGCGAGGCTTGAACGCACCCTGATTCATTCGACAGGTGTTCCCTTTGGGTTGTCCCTGGTAGGAGTTCTGATCAAATGAACGCAGCCAGTGAGATCCAGACCACGAAAGATACTGCCCGCAAGCCGGTCACTGACGTACTGATTTCAGTCGTACTTCCTGTGTTCAATGAAGAAAGCGTCCTTACGGAACTCCAGCAGGCAGTTGAGGATGCTCTGCAAACTGTAGGCAGCCAGTATGAAATCATCTTCGTCAATGATGGTTCCTCTGACAAAAGCGGGCAGATACTCGATGAGTTAGCTGAGCTCAATCCCCGGGTAAGGGTATTGCACTTTGCTAAAAATTTCGGTCATCAGGCCGCCGTGCAGGCGGGGCTGTTGCACGCGTCCGGCGATGCCATCGTGATCATGGACTCCGATCTGCAGGACAGCCCGACCGCGATCGTGGAATTCGTGGAAACCTGGCAGGCTGGTTATGACGTCGTTTACGCCATTCGAACCAAACGCAAAGAAAACCGTCTCAAACGCTGGGCATTCCAGACTTTTCATAAACTACTAAATAAAATCTCCCATACGCCTATCCCCCGTGATGCCGGTAATTTTGGTTTGATTGATCGCAAAGTTGCGATTCAAATCGCACAACTCAATGACCGTGACCGGTATTTTCCTGGTCTGCGCTCGTGGGTTGGATACCGACAGACCGGAATCCAGGTTGAGCGTATGGCACGGTATGATGACAACCCCCGTGTTTCTTTCGTACAACTCTGTCGACTGGCCAAGACGGCAATTTTCTCATTCTCATTCCTGCCTCTGACCATCTTCTACCTGATTGCTGCCCTTTCCACTCTGGTCTGTCTCGCTCTGATCTCATTTGTGCTCTACCACAAACTCTTTACCGGGCTGGCGATTCCAGGCTGGGCATCGACCACCATTACCGCCTCGTTCTTTGGTGCCCTGAATGCCCTGGGAATCGGTATTTTGGGCGAATATGTGACTCGTATCTATGACCAGGTCCGGGCGCGGCCCATGTATATCGTCGGTACCAAGACGAATTTTGCCAACCCGGAAATTGAGGCACCTTTATTGACCAGTCAGAATCAGCCGCAGCCAGAGACAGCACCTGTTTCCCGGCACTTGGATCCTGAATATTCCGGACAGCGCTGAGAGCGGATTACTGCGAAGTATGCTTCGCAATGCTGACTGAGTCCTGGAAGCGTGAGCTCGGCTTTTCGCCGGATTGCTGATTGCGATCTACCTCATAATTCTGGGTCGTATGCAGCAGACGCGGTCGGAAAACGACCATCAGCAGCATCGGCAGATACCAGAGCAGATAGACACTTCCTTGCTGCGGATACCAGAGCAGGGTGGCAATGATGATCGCCGTCGTGTGTGACATCAAATGTCCCAGGTTTTTACGGCGGGGCCAGATTGTCAGACAGGTGATCAAAAGCACAAAAATCACAAATACAGGGATGCGATATGCAGAATCATACGTGCTCCAGAAGCCCGGCATATGCTGGCCTCCTTCAAACTTCAGCACGGACCAGTTGATCGAACCAATCGTCTGCTGCGTGAAAGAGAAACGATCAACTGATGTCAGAATCAGGCTGCCCAGCAGGACCACAGCTACCAGAGTTCCGGAAAGTACAAATCGCTTGAGCCCGTTTTTCCAGTAGAAACTGGCCCAGAGAGGCAGCAGGAAGACAGGGAAGAACATCGCCCCACAGGCCAGACCCATGAAAATTCCAGACAAAATCGGCTTCTGATACGTCACAAATGCCCAGACCAGCAGCGCCGCTGGCAACACATGGTTGGCTTTACTGACGTCATAAGCGGTACAGGGTAGCAGTAGATAAAGCAGGGCCATCGCGAGCCCCACCTGTGTGTCTGCAAAATGGACCTTCCCCATGATAATCAGTCCCACAACCACAAATGCGTGTGCCAGAATCGCCATGATTCGGGCAGCCAGAGTCGCGTGATCCAGGGTCCCGGTAACGACTGCATTGGAGAAGGGAACCACTGGAGCAGCCAGCAGTCGCGCGGTAGGACCAGCTTCAGCAGGTTGCGTTTCCGCTGTATTACCGGCATCCTGCATACTCAACAGACTGTCAGCCTGTTTAACTGTCTGGATCGTATCTGGCGCCGGATTTTCCGTGAACACACGCACGACAAAAAACGCAAAGATTGAGACACAGAGAAATGCCATTCCAAAGCTGTTCAGGTTCTGTTCGCCGCGAGGACGCCTCTGAAAGAAACAGTCGATACTCATCCGGATTACGAACAGTCCCGTACCGACAAACAGCCAGAAATTACCCACTACCGGGTAGTCACCCAGGAATAAGAGACCAGGCGAAATCAAGAGCAACAGAATCAGGTCCAGATTGCGCAGCGAAAAAATCCGGTCAAATCGGAAAAAGACCGCCAGCGTCAGCAACAGGGAAAGATAAAACCATGTTGCTTCACTCACATAATAATCAGGTAAGATGTGATTCATACAAGAATACCGCCAGTGACCTGAAATAAAATCACCAGTCGTCAGGGCTTAAGTTTTGAACAGGTCCCCTTGTTCAGCTTAAACCAATGCACTCCGACTCAGCCAGATCACGATTGACCCAGACCTGACTGGGGAGCAGATTTGGCTTTATTGTTCACAGAATTTATATTTTAACCAGCCGATAATTCCATTTTTCTCAAGATCGCACCGATTTTACCCGGAAGCATATCCGCATGTTCACACAAACAGGGGATAGATCAGACGGAATTGAACTGAAAACACTGCTTTTCAATCGATTCAGTCTCCAAATCGAATGGAAGAACTCAGATAAAAACATCAGATTATTCAGGATTCTCTTTGAATATCTGTTTTTTACAGACATGATAAAGCCTTCAGACAGCCTCCCCGAAACTGATCTGAGACGACAACTTGTTTCCCCGGAAATCCATTCCTGATCAATGGAGATTTCAGATGAAGAAATACTGGACTTCAAGTTTCCTGTTCCTCTTTCTGACGTTGATCGGAGTACCGTCTCCCACCTTTTCGAATGAACCCGCAGTCAGCGGGCAGGGTAGTTCATCATTCCTGGAAACCTTTCTCCCCAGATTGAACACGAAACAGGGTATCTGCGTTGTACTGGGACCGCTCCCGAATCAACAGGAATCGGAGCTCAATCGACTGATTGAGCAAACTCAATTTCAGATCTATTTCCAGTCTTCTGATGCAGCGCAACTGGCTGAAGTCCGCAAGCTGGCAGATCAACGGGGTTGTCTGGGAAGTCGCCTGTTTGCAGATGCAGGAACAAATAATGCAATTGCCCTTGCCAGTAATCTGGCCGATGTCGTCCTGGTACCAGTCCCCCTTAAGAATGATCAGACTCGTGCAGAAATTCTCCGGGTCCTGCGTCCACAGGGAACCGCTTATCATTCTGAGGGAGAACTCACCAAACCGATTCCAACCGGCAACGATGACTGGACTCATCCCTATCATCGTCCCGACAACAATCCTCAATCAGAAGATCAGAATGCGCGGGCTCCCTACCGTACTCAGTTTCTGGCCGATCCTAAATTTTCCCCCATGCCCGAAGTTTCGGTCGCAGCAGGGGGGAAAGTATTCAAAGCGTTCGGACATATCGCACACAAACAGAATCAGAATGCCATTCTGAATACTTTAATGTGTATCAATGCCTTTAACGGCACGATCCTCTGGAAACGTCCACTCCCTGAGGGCTTTATGATTCACCGTAACACGATGATTGGCACCCCCGATGCACTTTACATAGCCGATGATAAGTCCTGCAAAATCATTGACAGTGAAACCGGCAAGATCAGAGACGAAATCGTGATCGATCAGAAGTTCTCTGATGGACCGGTCTGGAAATGGATGGGCATGCAGGATGGCGTGCTGTATGCACTGGTCGGAAATAAAGAAGTCAAAGTCGATACCCAGAAATCTGCACGGCGTGGACTGGGGCACTGGCCCTGGGACATGTGGAAGGGCCATGATTATTCCGATCCGAAAAATGCATTCGGCTTCGGCAGAACCTTCGTGGCGATCGATCTCAGCAACAAACAGATCCTCTGGCACTTCAAAGACCAGGACTATATCGACAGCCGGGGAGTCTGTATGAAAAACGGACGCATTTTCTACTACTGCCCAGATAAATTCCTGGCATGCCTGGAAACCAAAAAGGGCAAACAAATGTGGAAAAACAACGATCCCAAGCTTCTGGCTTCTATCGGATCCAACCAGCGCGCTCAACACTATGTAACTGGATACGCTACCACCACCTATCTGAAATGCAGCGATGATTACTTGTTTTTTGCTGGTCCACAACGGCTGCATCTGGTATCCGCCTCTGCAGCCGATGGTTACCTGATGTGGGAAAAAGAACATGGAAATCTGCAACTGGTGCTCAGAAAGGATGGTATCTATGCAGCCGGCCCTAAAGAGACAGGAATGAAGCTGGACTACGCAACGGGTGACGTCCTCGCGGCACTCCCCACCCGCCGGGCCTGTACCCGGGCGACCGGTAGCGTCGACAGTATCTTTTTCCGCACCAGAGGCGGCACTGTCCGACTGGAAACGGCGACCGATTCAGCGCAACATATCGCTCCAATGCGGCCTCCCTGTCAGGATGGCGTGATCGTCTCGAACGGACTACTCTACTGGGGCCCCTGGATGTGTGGTTGCGAACTTTCGCTGTATGGTCACATCTGTCTGGGCCCGGAACAGAATTCATCTACTCCCGCCGCAGATACTCCCCCGCGCCTTACCCGATACACGGATCAGTTGGAAACAGTTGAACCACTTTCAGCGAGTGAACAGGACTGGACCGCTTTTCGTGGTGATGCCCGGCAATCTTCCAGCACCGAGGTCGATATCCCACCTAAAACAAAACAGGCATGGACCACGAAAGTTGTCAGTAACGCTCTCCCTACAGCCCCGGTTGTAGCAGGGGACATGATTTTTGTTGGAGACCGCAATGGAGCGATCTCTGCTTTCGACCTGGAGGGGAAACCGGTCTGGAAACGCTATACCGGCGGAGCGATCTACTATCCTCCCACAATCGCGCAGGACCGCCTGTTTGTGGGCTCAGCTGACGGACGCGTCTATGCGTATGCGGCCAGAACAGGCGAACCACTCTGGTCATTTCGTGTGGCTCCTACTGTCCGCTGGATCCCGGTATACGGTAAGCTGATCTCGACGTGGCCCGTTTCCGGTGGAGTCGTCGTCCACGATAACACCGTGTACGCAGCAGCGGGTATCGCTCACTTTGACGGCACACACCTGGTTGCCCTGGATCCTGTCTCTGGAGAACTCAAGCGTGAAAACAATACCTCGGGAGTTCTGTCCCCCACGGTCAACAGTGGCATCAGCCTGCAGGGAAGTCTATATATAGCTGACGATGAACTCCGTTTCCTGGCCGGAGGCGTTTATGAGCTTGCACGTTATGACCTCAAAACCCTTAAGTGCCTCAACACGCCGCGTTCCGAGGTCACCTCTCAATACCGTACCGCCTTTTATCCCTACTATCCTGAATACGGCAAATATCTGTCGATTGAACATACCCTCGCCGACCGCAGGGAACTCGTGCATGATGCCAGTTACGAAGGCAGCGTGTTTACCAACCTGACGCTCAAGGAAGCGTTGCCTCCCGGAGCCCCGAAAGAGAAAAAAGAGGTCGCCCGCTGGTTGAGTATGCGGGCACGCAGAACGGGACAGGCAATCAAACGCAAAAACCTCTGGGAAGATCAGCAGCAGCGGCGTTTCACCAGTTTCATTGTGTCTCCCCAGACACTGCTGACAGCCGGACATCCCGATCAACAACCAGAGAAGCCGTTTCTCACCGCCATTGACATCGGAGAGGGAACCGATCTCTGGTCTCATCCGCTGCCAGCACTGGCTGTGAAAGGGGGGACCGCCATCGATTCCCAGGGCCGCATTTTCGTCACACTGGAGGACGGCCAGCTCTGTTGTTTCACTCCGGAATAAGCCTGCTCATAAAGTCTTCTACTGACTTTCGGTGCAGGAGAAAATCCGTTAGGGTAAGGTTGTCGAACGATCTGAATTAACCCGTAAAAGTGTATTCCCATGACAGCCACGTTCCAGCTTTTTCTACCGCAGCAATACTCAGAAACAATTCCAGTGCCCCCGGAAGGATCCGCACTGAAAGTTGGAGCCTTACCTCAGAATCAGACTTGTGATCTGTCAGCGGCAGACATCACCGGACTCTGTGAGCAGTCAGCAGCTGATTTTGTGGGATTTCTGGATTTTCCTATTTCAGACTCCGGCTTGCCGGATCCACTGGTATCGGGTCAACTGGAAACTCCGCAACACAGTCTGATCGTGTGCCCTTTGAACAGAGCGACGCTCTTTAGTCAGGCGTGGGACACACTGACACCCACTGCTGCAGCCCTGGCCTTGAATCCTCTGGAACATGCATTGGTCCTGTTCAGAAAAGCGGACTTACAGAACCTGCAGAATCTGACCGCCAACAGCCATCTGCTCTGGCAGGCATTCATTCAACTGATTCAGGCTGAAGCAGACTGCCAGATACTTGATGCCGTGATCGACGTCGACGACTATCATGGATTCCCCCGACATTTACCGGAGCTGGCTCCTCACGAACCCGGCTCGGAATGTGAGTGGCTTTATTCACTACTGCAGGCATATCAGCCAGAGAAGGATCTTCCCAAGATCAGCTCCCGCCCGGATGCTAAAGCCGTGAAAGCTGGCCTGCTTTGCATTCATGATTACCTCGAGGAAAGCCATCAATATTCGCAGTCGGTGCAGCATGATGGCAGACATCGTGCAGGTGACTACTGGCATCACATCATGCACCGCCGTGAGCCCGACTATTCAAACGCCAAATACTGGAGCAGGGCAGTCGGCCATCACCCGCTGCTCAATGCACTCCCGGACGTCATCGCCCCTTTATTTGCACAGTTTGAGGACGACCAGGTTTTAGACTGGCAAACCCCACTGGTGTCCAGTGGCAGATGGTCGCTGAACGCGTTCGTCGACTGCTGTGCAGAGTCAGCAGCCTCAGGGAATGCCTCCCTCGACACCTTTGCCAGGCAAAGTCAGTGGATCGAAATGCAGCTTTTACTCCAACGGACATCCCTTGATGCGACAACAGGTTAAGAACAGGGGATAATTTCCGCTACACGGAGGATCTCCGGAGTCGGTTACGACCCGCAGGATTCTCATTTTGAATACGGAATAGAAATTCAGCAGAAATGAGCCCTTAAATTCTGTTGACAGCCGCGTTTGGGCGGTTATGATTTAATTACTTACCGCTCAATCCTCCTGCGACTCTCCTGCGGGCAAACCGAGTGGATATCCATCACTGGGATTTCCTTCGAGATATCGTTTCGCAGGGCCATCATGCAGGAATTAGATTTCCTCCTGATCTCTCCCTGCTGTCAGCAGAGCATACCCGATTGGAACATCCCGACTATGCTGGTGTTCATTTTCGGTGAAGCTTCCATCTGTTACCATTTCACTGAAAGAACCGGATTACAGAGATTCACGGAATCGTCTACCTCGACCGATTCATAGAAGTTAACGGGACCGTTAGTATGTTTGGCTTTCCTGGCTGGATTGAAGTCGTCATTATTCTGGGAATTGTTCTCCTGCTGTTTGGCAAACGTCTGCCCGGCGTGATGAATTCCCTCGGTAGAAGCATTGTCGAATTCAAAAAAGGAGCGAAGGAAGGGGAGGAATCCGATGACGATTCCTCAAAGATCTCTTCGCAGGATTCCTCCAAAGACAGCTAATCAGGCTGACGAACCGCGACTGCGCGAATCAGAGGTTGAATTCAGTTTCCAATCGCCACAAGGTGCACAGTGCTTTCCAATTTGCGGAACACCTTCTTCACCTTCATGATAATTGAGAGGTTAAAACATGTTCCAGACCATCACACACATCAATGCCGTCCCCGCCTTTCTGGGTATGCCTGGCGGTTATGAAATGATTATTGTCGGCATTATTGCCCTGCTGCTGTTTGGTAAACGATTGCCAGAAGTCGCACGCAGCCTGGGCAAGGGGATTGTCGAATTTAAAAAGGGAGTGAGTGGTATCGAGGACGAAGTCAATCAGGCTTCTTACTCACATTCTCAGCCTGAAACGCCACGCCCCAAACCGGAAGAACGTTCGGAAGAATTCACTGCTCCGAAATTCGAAGTTCCCAGTTCCGAACCCAAAGAAGAAAAATCAGAGCAGGCTTAGTAAGAAGGCTTTCTGCTCAGAACTTCCACATCCACGATCCGACCTGACGGCTTCGTCAGGTCGACTACGATCGGCTGAGGTGTCACTTGTTGAGAGATGTTGCCGGCAGCATCTCTCGCAACAACCTGCAGATAAAATTTGGAAGGATTCCCGGGGCGAACCGACCAGGTAAACCGCCCCTGGTCTTCCTGCCACTCTACAATCGGCTCCCACGGACCACTTGGCTGGGTCGAGTAATTGATGGCGATTGGCTTTTCTGCAGGGTTAGGCTCGCTGATATTCCAGGAAATCGTGACTTTATTCGCTTCCCCTCCCACTCCCTGAACCACTGGGTCCAGTTGAATCACCGGAGCCTGACGATCTACCACAACAACCACATCAGGCTTTTCGCCTGACTTGGGCAGAGCATCGGCCAACCCGGCACCACTGCGAACCCGCAGGGTAAATCCGTAAATTCCATCGTTGGGAACTTCAACCTGGAAGGGACTCTTTTTATCGGGGTCTTCACCGTATTTATACCATTTCTGGCCATTGTCTTCTGTAATATAAAGCTCGACAGCTCCCACTCCCGAAGGTCCAACCTCATCGACCTGAAAACCGATCTGGAACTGAGTCCCGTTCAATACCTGTTTCCGATCAGCCGACCAGTTTTGAGCAGGCATCGGATACCGGTTTTTCGCATAGGCAGGCCGTTTTTCGGGATCGTCGGCAACATACTGTCCTTTGACCGAATCCTGGATGGGAGCTCCCGCTGGAGGAGCGGGATCAAATTGTCCCTCTCGGGGAAAGACCCCGGGCATCTGACGATTCGCCAGCGGAGTAGATGGTTCTAATGCACCAGGCTGTTCCGGCTGACCGGGTTGCTTCAGACTGGAATAGGGGGCCGGTGAACCCGGATCGTTCTGTGTTAAACTCTGTTCGGGACGAGCCCCCTGTGCGATCGGCTGATTGAAATCTGGCAGATCCTGCTTCGGCTTGGGTAATGTGCGGCTGGCTGCAGCCACGACGCGAATTTGTTTCTGGCTGCTCCCCACATTATTCGCCCGGTCTTTGATCATGCCTCGTACCGAGACAACGCCCCCCTGGGAAATTGACCAGGTCGTCTGACCTCGGCTGTTAGGGGCAACAATCACACGCTGCCAATCCTGGCTCCCATTCTGAGCATATTCCAGAACCAGTTTAGTGGGGTCCAGATATTTGTCCTCAGCGTTCCAGATCAGCTGAACTTTTCCCGGAGAAACCTGTTTCAGATCCAGATCGAGCTGGGGTGGGGTGGTATCGATGACCACACGCAGACCAGGTTCGAAAACGCGCCCCGAGGGGTGCAGTTGATTATTGGCATCAAGCGTCCGGACCGAGAACCAGTATTCCCCATCCTGGGTCGCCGTGAAAGGAAATTTCCGCGTCGAAGGAGATACCGATTGCTGATGATTCCAGCTGACTCCGCGATCGGTCGAGACATAGAGGCGAATCTCCCGGGCCCCCAGACGATCAATTTCTGCCTGATCGTAGTGGTAAGGAATCCGGAACTGTGTTTTACTGGTAAAGACAGGTGATGCCGTCGCTGCAGAAACAGAAGTTGCAGCGCCACTCCAGATACAGCAACTGATTACCAGTAGTGAAAATAGTCTCATGCCAATGCACCTCCATGGCTGGATGACAATAGAATCAGGCCATCCTGCCCTGGAGCCCCTCCTGCGATTATGGTAACTGACCCAACAGCCAAGACGTACGGGGATACTAGTGATGGATCAGATCCTGACATGACAAGCAGCCTGAAATGGGCCATACGCTCGCCTGGCGTCGCTTGAACCGTCAATTCAGGATTGACGGACCACTAGTAGACCGAATGCCGACTATCGGAAAATATCGTCCATTCGGATCTTACGACTTGAGACGATCTTTCGGGTTGAAACAGTCGTACCAGTACTGCTTCAACCCGTCAGACTTATATGACCAGACTGGCCAGTTATTTATAAAGCCTTGTTGAATCAGGCTTTGCGAAGCTCAGCAATTTTGGCCATGTATTCAGCGGTCAACTTCTGGATTCCCTCCAGATCGCCATCAGCGACCATCTGCTTCGTCACCAGCGAACTGCCCAGACCGACGGCACAGGCACCTGCTTTCATATAGGCAGGCAGCGTTTCCAGATCGACTCCGCCTGTTGGCATGAGCGGGATCTGGGGCAGGGGACCGTGCAGGGCTTTGAGATATTCGGGCCCCCCCACAAAAGCGGGGAAGACCTTAATGATGTCCGCCCCAGATTCCCAGGCAGTGAGCACCTCGGTGGGTGTAAACGCGCCCGTCATGATCAGTTTATCATAACGGTTACAGAGCTCGATCACGTCTGGATTCACAGTCGGAGTCACAATAAATTCCGCCCCGGCCAGAATCGCAGCCCGCGCTGATTCCGGGTCGAGAACAGTCCCGGCCCCCAACAGGATCTTGTCGCCGATCTCACGTTTCACCTGAGCCAGAATATCCAGAACATTAGGGACGGTAAATGTGACTTCAATCACATCCAGGCCCCCAGCATAGATGGCTTTGGAAACATCAACCAGTAATTCACTGGAGGGAGCGCGAATAATCGCCACCGCACCACGATCCATAACCTGTGAGAAATCCGCGTGACGACTCATCTGCTGTTACCCCTGTTTCTCTGATATTTTGATCAAGCTGATAAGAATAGAATTCAGTTATTACGACTGAAAAGAGAACTGTTCGGCAAATTCCAGGATCCACAAGTCCATGAGATCCTGAAAAGACTGAATGTCAGCCTCTGCAATAAACTGATAATGTGAGCGGTTAAAGGTCTCTTTATTGCGAATGGTTGCTTTAGCAACCAGTTCAATAATATGTGTTTCTGTAAACGGTCTGACAATCATTTCCAGCCGACTGTACAGTGTCTGTGCCTTGCCACGTGACAGATTGACATCATCGCGGGTAATGCGGGATCCCCAGCCCTCTTCTCCCATGACTGTATTGAACTGAAAACCGGGGAAGTGATCGGCCAGTTTCTTCAGACAGTTATCAATGTGGTCAGTCAGTTCGAGTCGGTACTTCAGATGAAGATTACGAAACTCCTCCTCGGACATCTTCTTACCGACTTCCTGCCGGGTTTCTTCATCTTTGGCCGCACGCCCCTTATTGATTGCGTGCTTAAGACGCTTTTCAAAGTCCATTCATAATCCCTGAAATTCAAAACCGGTCGTTATAAGTCATAAATCAACATTCGCTGCCGAGCAGGTTGACTTCTATTATACGTAGTTACTGGCAGAAGAGATCATAAAAGTGATGAGTCTGGTATGCAATGCAAGGCACACCAGTGAGCCGGAGATCTTTGACGATTCGTTACTTCCCAAATAATTATTCTCGTTCAACTTAAGGTAATTTCGACAATGTAAGTCTTACCAGAACCTCTGAAGCTCTGAGCGTCCTCTCTTTTCTATTGTACCCAGTCCTAAACGTGGCCCGTTTCCCTTTCAGGCGTCTAGAAAACCCGATCACCCCTGTATTTAAAGCGGTTTACTCCAAAACGCCACAATTATGCGATTCACCACAGAACACCTGTTTTGATTTACCACCGTATTTTGCTCGACTTTGGCGCATGATATGCAAGTTCATTTAAACTACAGCCAAGGCACTCAGACTCAACAGGGCTTGCCTGAATTATGGTTCTTTCCAATAATGAAGAAAAGCTCAGCAGCGTTCAGATGGACTTCACGTTAAAAAGAACGCGATTGAGGTGACTGTCGCAGGTTTAAACTAGGAAAGGCAGAACGAGATTTCCTTCTGCTGATTTTAAAGTGACTCAGAATTATTTATTACAGGGAAATCAGGCGGCTAAGCAGAAGCTGTTTAAGGAACTCTTTGACGGACACGCCGTTGAGTGGGGCCTGGCAGTTTTACTAATCATTTTTTTGATTTGGGTAATAGTATGGATCGTAGGACGTTTTAGGGAAAATGAAGATCGTCATGTCGATGCGCGTGAATTACTGCTCCAGTTCGCAGAAATGCAACGAGAAGGTGACCTTACCGACGACGAATTCCGATCCATCAAAAAACGGCTTGTTGATTCATCCGATAACAATCCGGAACAAGAGAAGAAAGACGAGTTGTCCGATTCTCCAGATGTGAGTGACCAGCAACTACCCGGTTGAAGGTCAACTGTGCTTCATCGAGTTCCTGTTTGGAAACGACTGTATCACCCGATTGATTGCCTCTAATAATAATTATTTCTGATTCTAGATGAGGAACTCATTTCACAAGTTATACCTATCGAGTGATTTGCAGGGAGGCAGAATCAAAACTCACTGGACGTTGAACGCCATAATTTAGTTGACACCGTTGAAGGGAAGCTATGCCCACCGGACGAGATATCACCTCTGGAAAACGTAATTCTTCTGGTAAGAAAAATGCGAACTGCTCTTTCTGTAGAAAAAGTTATCGCGAAGTCGGCCCTCTGGTAGAGGGGCCCGACAATGCCTATATCTGTGGAGAATGTATAGAAGTCTGCCAGTCGATTCTGGAACAGGAACATCGTCGTCGTGGAACGACCAAGAAACTGTTCAAGAATGTTCCTACTCCCCGGGAAATTGTCACACACCTGAATGACTACGTCATCGGTCAGGAACGTGCCAAGAAAGTTATGGCGGTTGCTGTCCACAATCACTACAAGCGACTGATGCACGCCGAGGAAGCCAGTTCAGATGTTGAACTTGATAAATCGAACATCCTGCTGATCGGACCCACCGGTTCCGGTAAGACGCTGCTCGCTAAGAGTCTGGCTCGCTACCTGCAGGTACCTTTCGCCATCGGTGATGCGACAACCCTCACTGAAGCCGGCTACGTCGGCGAAGACGTCGAAAACCTGCTCCTCAAACTGCTACATGCCGCTGATTTCGATGTAGAAGCTGCCCAGCGCGGGATTCTGTTCATCGACGAGATCGATAAAATTGGCAAGACCAGCCAGAACGTTTCGATCACACGCGACGTTTCCGGAGAAGGGGTTCAGCAGGCACTGCTCAAGATGCTGGAAGGTACCGTTGCCAATGTGCCTCCGCAGGGAGGCCGTAAGCATCCTGAGCAACAGTACATCCAGCTTGATACCAGTAATATTCTGTTTATCTGCGGTGGTACTTTTGTGGGACTCGAAGACATTGTCGGCAAGCGACTCGGTCGCAAGACGATCGGCTTCGGGCAGTCACATCAGAAGAAAGATCAGGAGAAATCCAAGAACGACCTGCTGGCCCAGGCCTCAGTCGACGATGTACTTGAATTTGGCCTGATCCCCGAGCTGCTCGGACGACTCCCCGTTCTCTCCACGCTCAGTCAGCTGGAAGAAAAAGATCTGGTCCGCGTCCTGCAGGAACCAAAGAATTCACTGGTTCGCCAGTTTCAGAAGTTCTTCGAAATGGAGAACGCCGAACTGGAATTCACAGATGCAGCCCTGCACGAAATTGCCTGTATCGCCCAGAAAAAGAATACTGGAGCACGTGGTTTACGTAGCGTGATCGAACAGGCCATGTTCGACATCATGTACGAACTGCCCGAGCAGGAAGCCGGCAAGAAGTACGTCGTTACTCCGGAAATCATCCGGGGCACTGAACATCTTTTCCCCAAAGATGACTCAGCAGCCGCATAGACTTGCCCCTGGGCAGAATCTATAATGAACTTGAAATGAACAATTTCCCGCCGGAGCAGCTCTCCGGCGGGTTTTCTTATGTGTGGTCAACCGTTATGAAAATTCGTCTGAGCCTTCAAAATGGGTCGAAGAAACTGAAGTCGATGACACTCACGAAAACGACTTTGGTGGGCCGATCAGCCGATTGTGACTTAAAGCTCAAGTCCGATCTGGTGAGCCGTCATCACTGCAGGATCGTCCTGACTGAGTCCGTGGCACTGGTACATGACCTGGGTAGCTCCAACGGCACCTTTATCGATGGAAACAGAGTAACCCCTAAACGGGATACCAAGCTATTGCCGGGTTGCGTACTTTCCATTGCAGACGTCAGCTTTCGTATTGACTACGACCCGCAGGCCTTCGTGGACGTTGGCTCCACAATCAATCTCAAAAGCGTGGGGGAACTACTGCCGGAGCTTCCTTTTACCTCCGCTTCAGACGATGTGATCCCCGTCGAAGTGAATCTGCCGGAAAACCAGGCTAAATCATCCAGGAAAAAATCCAGCGAAACGGTGACCATCGACGAATACAATCCAGATGCGGAAACTTCGGAAAATAAAAAGACGATTCAATTTCCTGAAATAGAATTAACAGATAAGATGAGGCAGAGTTAAATTTTCATTGTCACCAGAGCAGGATCCGCAGATGTCAGACAACGATGTACAAGACCTCTTGAAATTAAGCAAACAGCTTCTGGACGCCATTGATCACAAAGACTGGAACACGTATACCAGCCTCTGCGATGAAGAGCTGACCTGTTTCGAACCGGAAGCCCGAGGGCATCTCGTAACCGGAATGGACTTTCATCGCTTCTACTTCGACATGAACCCGACAGGTCGACCGCGGCAGTCCACCATCAGTTCCCCCATGGTTTCCATCATGGGAGAAGTCGCTCTGGTCACCTACATCCGCGTGGTACAGTCGATTGACGAACATGGCCACGATCACAGTGCTGCCTGCGAAGAATCCCGCATCTGGCAGAAACAGGACGGAGAATGGCAGCACGTCCATTTTCATCGTTCCACTATCTGAAATACCAACCGCGCCAGGCCTGCCAGTCGAATCATGTTCGCTCAGGCCTGAACAACCATGATTGAGTTAGTATGACCAGCGAAACAGAACCCCGATCCCAAATCGTGATTCTCTGCGCCGACCTGATGTTTCAAAGTCAGATCACCGGTGCCGCCCGTCTAAACGGCTTCTCTTTTACCTGCGTCTTGAGTCTGGCTCAGGCAATGGGAGAGCTGACAAACGAGCTTCCGCAACTGCTGATCATTGATTTAAATCAGCCGAAAATTGACTGGGAACTACTGACCCGGACGATGCAGCAATATCCGCAATTAACCAGCATCGCATATGGACCACACGTCGATACAGAAACACTTCAGCAGGCCAGAGATGCAGGCTGCGACCAGGTGCTGCCGCGGAGCCAGTTCTCTGCGAACCTCCCGCGATTACTGCAGACAGCACTCTCGACAGACGATTAGCTCAGACCAAACTTTTTCAGCAGGCCCTGGTAGGCTTTTTCGCCATCTTCCAGCGCAACAACGGCACTGATCCGGGTTTCACTGGTGTTAATCATCTGAATGTTGATCTCCGCTTCCGCCAGGGCGCTGAACATTGACTGCCCGACTCCCGTATGGCTGCGAAGTCCAATCCCAACCACTGACAATTTAGCAATCTCAGCCTCATGGCTCAGTTCGGCTTCCCCCCACTCCGAGAGCAGCGGCTCGACCAGTTTCAGGCTTTTCTCCAGCGAAGTGCGCGGCACGGTGAACGAAAGATGTGCCTGTTCTTCTTCGCCCATGTTTTGCACAATCATGTCCACGGAAACACCGCCTTCTGCGACGACGGAAAACAGACGTGAGCAAATGCCCGGATTGTCCGGCAGATTTCTGACAGTGACTCGGGACTGGGTCTGATCCAACAGAACTTCGCTGACCACGATGTCTTCCATATGGGAGAGTTGATCGACGATCTCCTGCTCCAGTTCTGCTGTTTTCTGCTGAGACTCGTCAGGCTGTCCCTCTCCGGCCTGAATCTGATTTGATGCAAAATCGTAGCTGGTCAAACGGTCCAACTCAAAACCATTGTGGATCACGCGGACTGCTTCATCGCATTGATCCCGGTCGACGAGTACCGTCACCTTGATTTCGCTGGTAGTAATCATACCCACATTGATATCAGCGTCTGCCAGGATCGAGAACATCCGACTGGCAACACCGTAATTGTTCCGCATGCCACTGCCGACGATGGAAACCTTGGACAGATTGGTTCCATGCTGAATCTTGCCGGCACCGATATCTTCAATTGCCTCGCCAGCTGCGGTCAACGTCTCGGCAAGATCAGACTGAGGTACGGTAAAGGATACCCGTGCCAGGCCCCCCGTTCCCACATCCTGAACGATCATATCCAGGGTAATTTTACGCTCTGCCATCCGGGCAAAAATACTGCTCATGATACCCGGCTCGTCCGGAATATCGGTCAGGCTCACCCGAACCTCATCCCTCACAAAGGCCACTCCGGTCACGACCGGAGCCGCATCCAACGCCTGTGCCGCGATCAGGGTGCCTTCACCATCCGAAAAAGAGGGACGTACCTTCAGGGGAACTCTGTATTTTTTGGCAAATTCAATAGAACGCGAATGCATCACACCCGCTCCCAGGCTGGCCAATTCCAGCATTTCATCGTAAGAGATGCTGGCCATCTGATGGGCCTCGGGAACCACACGGGGATCGGTGGTGAAGACCCCTTCCACGTCGGTATAAATCTCGCACATGTCGGCTTCGAGAACAGCTGCCAGCGCGGTCGCCGTTGTATCACTTCCCCCACGTCCCAGGGTGGTAATATTCCAGTCTTTGTCCCGCCCCTGAAAGCCGGCAGCAATGACGATCTTGCCTTCATTCAAAGCCGCTTTCATCCGCTCAGTCGAGATTGAGATGATACGAGCTTTCGTATGCGAGGAATCAGTCACTACACCGATCTGAGAACCAGTCAGACTGATCGCCTCGACGCCCAGTTTATGAATCGCCATCGCCATCAATGCCACTGATTCCTGCTCACCGGTAGAGAGCAACATGTCCATTTCGCGGGGAGTCGGATGATCGGTGATTTCAGCAGCCAGGCCGACCAGTTCATCCGTTTTTTTGCCGCGGGCGCTGACAACCATCACGACCTGGTGCCCCGCCTGATGCATGGCAGTCGCGCGACGGGCTGCAGCCTGAATCTTACTGGTATCAGCGACACTCGTTCCACCGAACTTCTGGACTATGAGCGACACGTCTCGTCTCCAATTTCTAAACTTCTGATGCAAAAGAACTTGAGTAGTGTAATCTCGACTGGCAGAACAATATGGCTCCATTCCTGCTGCCCAAGTGCTAGAAAGGTAACAAATCCCCTCTGATTCGTGAATCAACAGGCTGGGGGGATTCCGTAAAACCTGGAAAAGCCCTGAAAACTGACAGGTTCTGCCAGCACAGGTACCTCTGTAACCGGATATCAGTACCTGAACCCCCTGAAAATGGTATATTGTACACCACCTCAATGAGAAATCAGAGCCATGATTTCAACTGCCACCTTCCGGGAAGCCTCGGGTAGAGCCAGCTTCTTCATGGCCTCAGACAATGAATTCCGTTTCGTAGAATCATGCAATAGTTCGACTACTGCGGTCTGTAGGTTGCGCGCGGTCTCTTCGGCATGAGTCATCTGCTCTACCAGCACCGCAGCTCCTTCTGCTTCATAGAATTGAGCATTAATCAGTTGATGATCGCCGATCGAATTTGGATAGGGAATCAATACCGTCGGACACCCCGTGCAGGCCAGCTCTGCCAGAGTCGTGGCTCCCGCCCGCGAAATCACGAGATCGGCCTTTGAATACCATTCCGCCAGATCATCAATAAAGGGTTCAACGGTTACGCGCAATTCGGAATCGTGTTCCTGCAGCTTCTGATATTCCTGCACCGCGTGCTTCCAGTCCGTCTCTCCTGTCTGATGCACGACATGCAGTCTGTGAGGCAGGGCATCTCGCCCCTGTTCTAACAAAGCGAGTACCGCCTGATTCACCGCTCGTGCCCCCTGGCTGCCACCCAGAACCAGCAACAACATCTCTGATGGTTCGCTCTCTTGGGTGGTCTCAAGATGCATCATCTGCTCACGCACTGGATTACCAGTAAAGGCAATCATGGGTCTTCCTGAGCGGGGCTCAGGAAGACGGGTTTCAGCAAAAGAAGTACAGATTACGTTGGCGCGAGAGAATAGAAACCTGTTGGATCGACCGGGAATGATGTTCTGCTCTAACAATACAATCGGAATATTAAGCCAGCTGGCTGCCAGAATCACAGGCACACTGGCAAACCCGCCCAGTCCAATCACCGCAGCCGGTCGTTCCGCCCGCAAAATCCGCCGCGCCTGCAGACAGGCACGTCCGTTATTCCAGAAGAATCTCCAGGGAGCGCTTTTCAACTCGTTACTGGGAGAAGAAGCCAGTCCGAGATGCTGATATCCCGAACGTTCAATAATCTGTTGCTCGACTGGTCGATTGGAACCAATAAAAGTAATCGAAAAGTCGTCCATTGAGGCGAGTTGTTCTGCTACCGCAATTCCGGGAAGCAGATGACCGCCAGTGCCACCGCCGGCAAAAATAAGAGATCGTTTCTTAAGACGGGATTCGGTCATCATCGTGGACGCTACCGGACAAGGATTTCAAACTGAGATCAGACAGCTCAGCATAGAATATGTCATAGGAAAATCCCAGTCACTCTTTTTCCAGCTCTTCATCCTCACACTCTTCATCCTCGCACTCTTCATCTTCGCACTCTTCATCCTCGCACTCTTCATCTGCAAGGTCCTCATCGACCGGAAGAGAGCCTGCAGACTGATCAATGGTAGCCTCAGGATCATCTGACTGATCCAGGGCAGGGTCGATCTGCAGATCTTCGTCTGTTCCCGCGCGTGTTAAGCTGACAATAATCCCCAACGAGAGCAGACTGACCATCAGATTCGTCCCGCCATAACTAATCAGAGGGTGCGAAATCCCCTTGGGAGGAACCATAGCTGTCACGACGGCCACATTGATAATTGCCTGCAACACCAGCTGCAGCAAAAGTGTAAAACCAGCAACGTAGGCGAAGGACTTCTGATTCTGGGAACGCAGAATATTGAATCCGGCCAGGAACAACCCGATCCACAGGCCTGCAATTCCCAGTGTACCAATCAATCCCAGCTCTTCACCGGCAACAGAAAAGACAAAGTCAGTATTCGCCTCAGGAAGAAAGCTTAGCTTTTGCGCACCTTTCCCCAGACCGGAACCACTGATACCGCCCGCCCCCAAAGCCATGAGCGACTGTTTCAGCTGGTAAGGCGCCGATTGCCAGTTGGTCCAGGTATCTACAAAACCGGTGATACGCTTCAACTGATAAGGCCGCAATGCCACCAGCATTCCGACTGCAGGAATCGCGCATAACAGACCTATTATAAAATTACGAAGAGGCCAGCCACCGAGGAACAGAGCCAGCGACACACCTCCCACAAGAAACAGCGAGGTTCCCAGGTCAGGCTGCTTCAGCACTAGTGGTATCACCAGGAGCAGGGGAACAAGCAGTGGAATTGTCCCTTTCCACCAGTGGTTTAAAAACCTCCGACGCTGGACCATCAACCGTACAGTCAACAATGGCAAAGCGATCTTTGCCAGCTCGGAGGGCTGCAATGAAATAGGGCCTAATCTCAGCCAGCGCTGGGCACCATTGACCCGCGTCCCGATTCCCGGAATGAGTACCAGCACCAGCAATGCCACGGTTCCCCAGAAGAGCAGGGGGGCACGCTGGTACCAGAATCGGGCTGGCAGCATGGAGGCAATTGAGGAAACCACAACTGCCAGAGCCAGAAAGGTCAGGTGCCGGGACAGGTAAACCTGCTCAAACTCGGTTGGCCAGGACGTGATACTGGCACTATGTACCATCAACACCCCGATTCCCAACAGCGCGCAAGCCATCGAGATGAACAGACTGCGATCATGATCAGGCTGAGTTTGCGGCAGGAGTGAGGTAGGTTTCATATTCCGATCTCGAAAATGACACAGAGTGACATCTCTGAAATCGTCTCTTTTTAGGGCACCTCACCAAAGGTAACCCCATAACCAGACCATGATTTAGAAACATTGCCGCCCGACATGAATCAGCTGACAAAACCGTGATAACAGGCCAGGGAATCGCTGTCCCCACTTCGCGAACCGCTAAAATCGATAGATCAATCAGTGCTTTTCAGGTTTATCCGAATTGAACCAACTCGATAGTAGATCAGGTTGCAATTTTCAGACTGGCAACAGCAATAATCGCCAGCAGGGCGGAACAGATCCAGAAGCGAACCACAATCTTCATTTCATGTTCGCCCTTGAAAAGGAAATGATTATGCAGAGGACTACAGGCCAGAATGCGGTTCCCGGTTCGCTTATACCAGAACACCTGCAGCATCACACTCAGTGTCTCGACAACAAAAACGCCGCCGGCAATCACTAGTAAAGCTTCCTGTCGAATGACCAGCGCTGCAAATCCGAGCAACGCTCCCAGAGGCAGGGAACCAGTATCTCCCATGAAAACCTGGGCTGGATAACAGTTGAACCAGAGAAATCCTAGCACCGCCCCTACGGCTGCCCCCAGCAGAATACTTAATTCACCCGCCCCGGGAATGTAGGGAATCTGCAGATACTCTGCCATCACTTTGTGTCCCGCCAGGTACGTCAGGCCGGCGAAAGCAGATCCGGCAAACACCATACACCCACTGGCCAGTCCATCCAGCCCATCAGTCAGGTTGACAGCATTGGAACTGCCCGTCATGACCAGCATCGCCCAGGGAACGAACAGAATTCCAAGCGGAAACACCAGACGAGTGACCGGCATGATCAGATCCAGGCCCGCTGGAACCGTCGAATGACTATGATACAAGGCAGCCCCAATCAATGCAGAAAAGATTAATTGCACAATCAGTTTCTGCCGTGGCTTCAGACCATTCTGCTTGGTACTCAGCTTCACCCAGTCATCGTAAGCTCCCAGCAGCGCAAATCCCGACGCCGTCAACAGGCCAAGTTGCACATAGCCGCTGGAAAGATCCGCCCAGAGCAGACCGGAGATCAAAATTGCCCCCACGATAAAAATGCCCCCCATGGTCGGGGTTGCATTCTTGGAAGCATGAATTTCATTGAGTTTTTCCGAGGCGCTGTCGATTCGTTCCCGAAAACGTTTTTCCAGCCAGCGAATCGCAAACGGGCCGAGTAGAATCGCGATCAGAAATGAAGACAGGCTGGCCAGCGCAATGCGTGCAGTCAGAAACACACGCGAATCGCCCGTGGAGAGCACTTCCAGTTTTTCCAGCAGGGGAGAAAAATGATTCAACAACCAAATGATCATGCAGTGTTTTTCTCGCCCGGATTCAGGGTCTCATTCATTTTTTTACCAGGTCCTGTAAAGAGACCGGGCGCCGAGACCCCAATCTCGACGCCCGGAAATGATTTCACCATGATACAGCATTGGAGTGATCGACCCAATTAATCACAATTTCCGGTGCTGATTTGTCCGCCGAAGCGAACGCGCTCTGGATTCCCGCAAACCCTAAGCACATGGCAAAATCATTGAGTTAGACACATGAAATATTTTTTTCTCCCTGAGTGGACTGCACTGAAACCTGCTGCTTGAGATATTCCAACAGCCGCTCCATCCGCATACCACGGGAACCTTTGACTAATACAACATCTCCCGGCTCTAGACCGGAAAATACATCCGCTTGAATCTCTTCGACATCTGCCCCTTGCACGATACATCCAGCAGGGAACTGTTCTTCGAGTGCTCCTGCCGCAACGGATGCCGCCTGGGCACCACATACATACAATCGATCGATTGTGGAACAGGCGACCTTTTTTCCAATTTCGCGATGATAACCGGGCGAGTCTGGCCCCAACTCCAGCATATCGCCCATTACCAGAATCCGCTTTCCGGGAGTTGGCCACTCGCTCAACAGCTCACATGCCGCTCGCATCGAAACCGGACTGGAATTGTATGCGTCATCCACCACGGTCCAGTCTCCAACCAGTTCGACATGACAGCGACCGCGAACTGGTTCATACTCCCGCAGGCTGTCTGATAATTCCTGATTTGACAGTCCCAGCACTTTACCAACGGCAATCGCGATCAGAGCAGGGTAGACAAAATGACTGCCCATGACCGGGATAACAAAACTTGTTCCATCGACCTGGAAGGTCAGGCCATTTTCTTCCTGACGAACCGCCACGGCTCGCAAATCATTGCCTTCTCCCAAACCAATCCGGAATGAGGGAGCAGGGCTGCGAGAGACCAGAAAGTCCGCATAGGCATCGTCACCATTGACAATTGCCAGTCCCGAAACAGGAAGTTGCTCAAACAGTTCTGCCTTCGCTTCAGCCGTTCGCTGGAGTGTTCCAAAATGTTCCAGATGCGAAGGCCCAATTCCAGTTATGACACCGATCTCAGGACTCACCACTTCTGCCAGACTACGAATCTCACCCGCCTGTGAAGCCCCCAGTTCCAGTACCGCGAACTGATGCACAGACTCAAGCTGAGCAATACTCAGGGGGACACCAAACTCGTTGTTATAGTTAGCAGGACTCTGCACCCCCTTCAGATAAGGAGCCAGGGCTGTGTAAATCATATTGCGGGTGGTTGTCTTGCCAACACTTCCCGTAACTCCGATGACAGTTGCAGACTGCTGCCGGCGATACCAGTAAGCAAACCGTGTGAGTGCCTGATTCACATCATCCACGAACAAGAGTTGTGCCGAGTCGTTTTCAGAGACGAGCTGCTGTTTCACAACACAGGCACTTGCCCCTCGTTCTAATGCCTGCTTTACAAACTCGTGACCATCAAGGCGCTGCCCCTGAATTGCAAAGAACAGATCCCCCGGTTGGACCGTGCGTGAATCAATTGAAATCCCGCTGACACCAGTTGTACCGGCAGCGGAATCGAAGTTATTCGATCTGCTGAGAAGCACCTTGCTAAGTGTTGCGAGAGATAGATGATTCATAACTGTCTGGCCCGTGGTTCCTTTGAATTGTGAATAATAGAATCTGTTAAGCGGAAACTTTCTGAGAGTCCGAAATTTTCTGCTCCGCGAAATACTGCTCTACAACCAGTCGATCGCGGAAGGGAACTTTCCTGTCACGTAAGATCTGTTCGCATTCATGACCTTTACCGGCAATCAGCACCAGATCTCCTGCCCCGGCTTCTGACAAAGCATATTCGATCGCTGCTTTCCGATCTTCGATCAATTCCGGCGTCACTCCCTGAGACTGACAGCCGGCAGCAATCGCTTTCATGATCTGAAAGGGATCCTCGCTCCGCGGATTATCGCTGGTGATGATCACCCGGTCTGCTTCACTGCCCGCTATCCCCAGCAGGCCGCGTTTCGAACTGTCGCGATCCCCGCCAGCCCCAAATACACAGAATAAACGTCGATTACAGACCTGTCGGGCAGAGAGAATCGCATGTCGCAATGCATCATCAGTATGGGCATAATCAATCAGCACGGTACAGGACTGACCACAATTCACCTGTTCCATTCGACCGGGAACATTTTCCAGGGCCTGAATTCCGGTCACGATTTCCTGGAGGCTCAGACCAAGCCCCAGGCAGACAGCTGTTGCCGCCAGGCAATTCGAAACATTATGTCTGCCAATGAGTGTTGTACTGACTGACACCGTATCTGACCCGAATACAATTTCAAATTCTGTACCAGCCGCTGATTCCTGTATCTCAGTCACCTGCAGATCTGCTTCCGACTCAAGCCCGTAAGTCAGCAGCTTTTGAGCCGACTGCTTTCCGTCTGCCATCGAACGACAAACGGGATCATCGAAATTCAGCACCAGCG
The DNA here is from genome assembly GCF_040219335.1 of Gimesia sp. Classification (NCBI taxonomy): domain Bacteria; kingdom Pseudomonadati; phylum Planctomycetota; class Planctomycetia; order Planctomycetales; family Planctomycetaceae; genus Gimesia; species Gimesia sp. Next base: position 156,823 of record NZ_JAVJSQ010000004.1, read on the forward strand.
TCCCTTCAGGCTTGAGATGCTGAATGATTCGTGCTTTACAAGCTGCATAATTTTTCAAATTCTGATGATAGTCAAAATGATCCTGTGTGACATTCGTCACCGCTGCGACTGCCAGTTGTGTCCCCGCAAGCCGGCTCTGGTCCAGAGCGTGGCTGGAGACTTCCATTACTGAATGCGTGACTTCATTCTTGACCATTGCAGATAATAACTGCGACAACTCTAATGCATCGGGCGTCGTCAGCGAAGAAGGGCGAGACTCATTTCCGTCATGGTACTCGACCGTACCAGTGAGACCGGCCTTGTATCCGGCACTCTGTAAAATCGACCGAACCAGCCAACTGACCGTTGTCTTTCCATTGGTCCCGGTAATCCCTACCGCATCCAACTGCCTTGAAGGACGGTCTGCCAGTTCCGAACATAGAATCGCATATGCCTTGCGAACGTCAGCCACAATACACTGAGGTACTTCCAGTCCCGTCAACGGACGACCGGTCAGTACCGCCTTAGCACCGTTTTTGATCGCCTCAGGGATATACTTTTCGGCAGACTCTCTGGTCCCGGCAATCACCACAAACAGGTCTCCCGGCTGACAGCGTCGACTGTCGGACTGCAGGGACGTCACGCAAATGTCAGCACAATCCACAAAGCTCGCGGAAGGAAATTGCGATCTTAAACTGATGGCAATCGTTCCCGGTGACAAGCTTAACGATGAAGATGACATGGATGTGAGGTATGAACCATGCATTTCAATGAAACCAATGTCTGAAAGGGGGGTGGCTAGGGAATGCTTTGATCTAAAAGGCTGGTGGCAAACAATAACAGCCGGAACTGGCTGGGAGATGTGATTGGAAGTGATCAATTTCTGGTTGCGTCTTTGAAGTGGGAGCATTCTCCCGATTCTTCAAATCTGGTCAAGGCGGGTTATGCAAAAAAATGCCGTAGCTTAGACCGCTTGTAATTTTTACACAAGCAACTGCCACCTACCCCAAACGGCATCCCCTTCACACAATAAAGAGAAAGCGGACCGGGCTACTTTTAGCAGAATTTCCAGCCCCAAAATCAACCTTACCTGCAGGTTACACAGTCAAGCTCTTAACCTTCGCTACCCCAAAAATTAAAATTAGTATTTTTACCTATTTCATAGATAATGATATGGATTGTCGAGAAACGGGAAGGTATGCTGAGAAATTATCAGGCCCTATCCAATACATGTCCTAAATGCCTGATATCAAAAAACCTGAAGTTATAGGTCATTTTCAAACTGCAAATTCTTGCCAGCAATCCGAACCACACCCTGGTGCGTGATTTGCTGAATATAAAACAGAAGAAAGCTCTCTTTATGGAGAATGTATTCTTACTCTGATTTTCCCTGGATCCCATAATTCATTTCGCTGTGCCTAAGGAGAAAGAGGATGAAACTGAACTCGCGCCTCAAAAAAGGTTTTACTCTGATTGAGCTACTTGTCGTCATTGCGATTATTGCCATCTTAATAGCCCTGTTACTGCCGGCAGTCCAGCAGGCAAGAGAGGCAGCCCGTCGATCGACGTGCAAAAACAACCTCAAACAGATAGGCCTGGCGTTCCACAATTACCATGACGCACACAGCTGTTTCCCCTTTTCCTGGTTTGTAGATGCCGCCAACCCTGCAAATCCGAAAGCCAGTGTTTACAACATCATGCTTCTCCCCTACATGGATCAGGCACCACTCTACAACCAGTGGAATTCATCGTATCCTGCTTTCGATCAACTGGCCGCCATTCCTGCTGTGCAACAAAACCTGCAGGTCATCAAGAACCCACTTCCAGTCTTCATGTGTCCTTCCACACCAGAGGCCACAACCCACACCTACGACTTAACACCTGCCGGATTTCCACTTACTTACACCGCTGCCCGAACCGACTATTGCCCGGCTTTAGGAGTTCGCGGCACTTATTCCTCAATCGCCTACACCGGTCACCCGGCAGCTAACAGTCGATCCGGAATGCTGACCAATGTAGGAGTCGACCCCAGCAATCCTTCAGGGGGAAGCAACACAATCACCAGAATTCGTGATGTAATCGACGGAACATCCAATACAATCCTGCTCGGCGAACGGGTGGGAGGCACAAATATCTATACTGGCACAACCATTCATTCGGCGTTCACATCCGCCTATGGCTCAACTAATGGTGGCGGATGGGGAGACCTCCTGAATGGTGAGCACTGGTACACAGGCTCTCTCAGAGATGGTACACCCGATGGCCCCTGCGCCATCAACTGCACTAATATTAGAAGTGCAGGCTTTCTGAGCTTCCACGTTGGAGGGGCTCACTTTCTGCTGGGCGATGGCGCCGTCCGTTTCATCAGCCAGAATGTTGATGCCTACACTCTGGCATCTCTCACCACTCGTGCGGGGGGAGAAGTCCTCGGCGAATTCTAAACCTATCTTGCCAAGCAACAGCAGGCTCAGCGCCAGACGCTACGTCTGGCGCTGACAGGTTTAGCCATTCTACATCAGCCACAACCGAGAAAGCTCCATGAAACGAATCAATGCCATTCCCCTGGTTTTATTGTCGCTTGTATTCACAGGCTGCAACCATGTAGAGGAACCTTACACTAAAAAAACGTATCCCGTAAAAGGGAAAATCACCGTTGATGGCAAAGCCCCCGGATCCCCGATTCAAATCAACTGCGTCAATAAGGGTGAAGTTGATATGGAACACCCTACGCTATCAAGAGGCTCAAGCGATAACGATGGTATCTTTGAACTTTCAACTTATACAACCGGTGATGGCCTTCCTCCCGGCGAATATGCTCTGACTTTTGTCTGGAAGAAATTCGATTTAGTGAACCGTGGCTACAGCGGACCGGACAAGCTGAAAAAACGCTATGATTCACCACAGAAGTCAAAAATAGAATTTTCTGTTAAAGAAGGCGATGAAGTTGATCTGGGTGTCATCGAACTGACCACCAAATAAATCTTCCCGCAATCATCGACTTAACAGTCGCACCAGAATGACTCAACCAGGCGGCCCTAAATAGTTGCCCGCCACTCCTGCTCATAGACCGGACGTAAAACATGTTGTATAGAACCTGCATTCTCCTGTTAATTCTCAGCTTCAATTTGGTACTCCCTGCAGCGGAAAATGTAAACCTCCGCACCAGACCGGTAGAAGCGAAAGAGGTTCCCGAGGCTTTCTTTAACTATATCCAGAAAGAAGAGCCAGAATACAAATGGGAAATCCATGACTCACTGTCCCACGACGGCGTGACAGCCTACCCTGTAGAGCTGACTTCACAAACCTGGCAGGGACACACCTGGAAGCACTGGCTTTACATCTTTGAGCCCGATCAGGTTCGGATTAACAACAAGGTTCTGCTGTTCGTCACAGGGGGCAGCAATGGCTCGCGCCCCAACGAAAAACGACTCAAACCCGCCTTCCTGCTTGCCAAAACTACCGGAGCCCGCATCGCCTTACTGACACAGGTCCCCAACCAGCCCTTGTTTGATGGCAAAAAAGAGGATGACCTGATCACCGAAACCTGGCTGCAATACCTGAAAACGGGAGACGAAAACTGGCCGCTGCTGTTTCCCATGGCCAAAAGTGCCGTCAAGGCTATGGACGCCATTCAGGAAATTGCGCGCGAGCATCGAAATATTGAGATCGACGGCTTCGTCATTACCGGGGCATCCAAGCGCGGCTGGACCAGTTGGCTCACCCCCGTTGTAGACAAACGGATCATCGCCACAGCACCAATCGTGATCGATACCCTGAATTTCCGCAAACAGATGAAACATCAGATTGCCACCTGGGGAAAATACAGCGTTCAGATTATTGACTACACCAGCAAAGGCCTGATCGTTGAAGGGGTCGAATCCCCTCGGGAAAAACACCTGCGACTCATGATGGACCCTTATACCTACCGCCATCAGCTCACACTTCCCAAACTCCTCGTTAATGGCACCAATGACCCTTACTGGGTCGTCGACGCCATGAAGTTTTACTGGTCGGATCTGGTCGGTCCCAAGTACATTCTACAGGTCCCCAACGCAGGACATGACCTGGGGAATGGGGTCGAATACGCCCTGCAAACCATTGCAGCATTCTTCATCCATGCAGCAACGGGTCAGGAACTGCCGAACATAAGCTGGGACAACAGCAATGATTACGAACTAACGCTGACTTGTGACAGCAAACCGACTCGGGTCCGCATCTGGAGCGCTTACTCTGACGATAAGGATTTCCGTGACGCCCAATGGTCATCACAAGACGTTGCCCCGGAAGACAATGGCTATCTGGCTGAAATAAACAAACCAGATAAGGGGCATGTTGCCTACTACATGGAAGCCATCTACCACATCAATAATATCCCTTATTCACTCTGTACTATCACTACCGCGAAGTAATCCAGGCTGGATTCGAGAGGGGGAGGTCCTTTTTCAAAATCTTAAAAAGAAGGTTTACTTTTCATCTATCAGTTTCTTCAGTGAATGGTAAGATTAGGTCAAAGGATAGACCCAAATCCAGTATGCTGATGGAACGATTTTAACTGGTGGTGAAAGGAACAACCACATGAAAAGTAAACCCCTCCCCCGCACAGACCAACCGCATCCTGCAAACACAGCTTCCCGCATTGCTCCCCGTAACTTCGAAGCGCCACACGCACTCGAATGCGAGATCAAGCACGCGCTGGCCATCGATTCCGATGTCTGCCTGAACTCTCTGGTCGTACGACGCACCAAAAATGGTGTCTGCCTGGAAGGTGTGCTCGAGTTCGATGACGAATGCCCGGATCTCAGTAAGCGAATTCAGGCACTGACCGGGGTAGAAGAAGTCATCAACCACATGGTGATGAAACGCCGCATGCCTATCCCCCCCAAAGGCTGATAAACCCCTGCTGCACAGAGGCTTCAGAACGTCAGGTCAGAGAGCTGCCTGCGCACACGTTTCCTGCACGTCTCCGATTTCACGAAAAAATGCTGAAATTCCTCTGTGCGCCGTTTTCAAGTTCTGATAAGTTTCGCGAATCAACCTCGCTGTTTTCGGCGTCGTCAGCTTTGATTCACGTCTTCAATCATGACCATGATTATCGGCGCCCGGACAAGCCTTTTACCGTCATCATTTTCGATCCAGCTGCTGCCTGATTCAGGATGAAGCAGGGCACCAGTTGCAGGAACTTATTGAAGCACTTATCAGTAGCAGGAAGGCCACTATGAGTCTCAATCAACCCCCCAATCAGGACTTAATGGTTCAAATTCGCTGGCTTATCCGCAGAGATATGCCAGAGGTTCTCCGTATCGAAGAAGAAAGCTTTGAGTACACCTGGTCTGAAGAGTACTTTCTCAGCTGCCTCCGCCAGCGGAACTGCATCGGAATGGTAGCCGAACACAACCATCAGATCGTTGGATTCATGATTTACGAACTGCATAAATCTATGATCCAGGTACTGAATTTCGCTGTTGCCCCGGAATTTCGGCAGCAGGGAATCGGTCGCCAGATGGTACAACGGGTGATCGACAAGCTCTCGCAGCAACGACGCCGGGAAATTGTTCTGGAAGTCCGTGAAACCAATCTTTCGGCCCAGCTGTTCTTCCGAAAAATGGATTTCCGCGCCGTTTCAGTGCTGCGGAATTATTTCGAAGACGCCGGGGAGGATGCTTATGTCCTCCAGTATCGCCTGCAGCGGACCGAACAGGAGTTTGCTCCTGGCCTATCTCCCAAGAACCGGATCACGAACTACCTGGACGCCTCCGACGCTGCCTGAAACTGACAGCACATGATTGAACTCTCGCACGGCGAAGCAACACAGAGTCCTGAGACGCCTGCGATTCAGCTGCGCGGAGTTCGTGTTCATAATCTGAAAAACATCGACCTGGACCTGCCTCTGCAGCAACTGGTGACAGTTTGTGGCGTCAGTGGTTCAGGCAAAACCAGCCTCGCCTTTGACACCCTCTATGCGGAAGGGCAAAGACGCTACCTCGAAACCCTCTCCCCAGCAGCACGTCAGTTCATTCACCAGTTGCCCAAGCCGGACGCAGACCGGATTACCCGAATCCCACCCACGGTCGCTCTCAAACAGAATGCCGGACGACGCGCTGCTACAGGTAAAACACTGGAACCGAACGTCGGCATTGAATCCGGTATTCAGAATTACTTCCGCCTGCTGTTCAGCACCCTGGGAGAGGTCATCTGCTCAAACTGCCAGATCCCCGTCAAACCACAATCCCCGGAATCGGTCCTCGCTTTCATTTACAGCCTGCCTGAACAGACACGATTCCAGATCTGCTTTCCTTTGGGATCCATTTCTGATCGACCGACCGACAAACTGCTGGCCGAACTGATTCAGCAGGGCCTGACGCGCGCGATCATTAATCACCAGTCCTGTAAGCTCGACGCAATGGGAAACAACAGCTCGATCACGAATGACTGCCTGATCGTACTCGATCGCCTCAGCACACGTAAAGCAGATGATCAGCGTATCCTGGAAAGCCTGGAGCTGGCATTTGCCGAATCTGCAGGTACAGCAACATTACTGGCAGAGCAGCTACCAGCAAGCCAACCGAAGGACACACCATTCATTGTTGATGAGCAGGAATGGTACCGTTGTGATTTCTTCTCCAGCCTCACCTGCACGCGATGCCAGGAGACTTACCTGAAGCCTGAGCCACAGCTCTTTAATTTCTTCAGCCAGATGGGTGCCTGCCCAGTCTGCCGGGGTACAGGCACAGATCCTCAGTCAGGCGAACTCTCCTGTGGTTCATGCCAGGGAAGTCGCCTTAACTCCGCGGCCCGTGCCGTCCGGATAGCAGATTTGAACATTGACGAATTGGGGGCACAAACGATACCCCAGATCAATTCCTGGTTGAGTCACCTTGATTCAAGTTCCACGGCAACTTCGCTAGTCAGGGAGATCACAAATCGACTGCAGACACTGGAAGACCTGGGCATCGGCTACCTGTCCCTCAATCGCCGTCGCTCCACGCTTTCCAGCGGAGAGCAGCAACGAATCGCACTCACTGCCGTTCTCAGCTCGAACCTCGTCAACACACTTTATATTCTGGACGAACCCTCTTCGGGCCTGCATCCAGCTGACAGCCAGCGCGTGATTTCGATACTGCAGCAATTACGAGACCTCAACAACAGCCTGGTCATCGTAGAGCATGATCCGGAATTCATTCGTGCCTCAGACCACATCGTCGAACTCGGCCCCGGAGCCGGCAGAGCAGGGGGAGAACTCGTTTTCCAGGGTTCAATTGCCGAAATGCAACACGCGACTGACTCGCCGACCAGCCGTTTTCTCAACTCAACTCATTCCAATGACTTTGGATCCCAGCCCGGAAAACAACCGAGCGGATCGATCACCATTATGGGATGCACAAGAAACAATCTCCAGAAAATCTCAGTTACTTTTCCGCTGGGGCAACTCTGCATCGTTACCGGTATCAGCGGAAGCGGCAAAAGCAGTCTGGTCGAGCAGACCCTGTTCCCCAGCCTCACCAGCGCACTAACTGAAGAGCCCCTATCAGCCCCGGAAGCAGGTTATGAATCAACCTCTGGAACAGATCAGATCGACGAGGTTATCCTGCTGGATCAATCTCTGATCGGCCAGACTCCCCGCAGCATCCCCGCGACCTACCTGAATCTGTTTGATGAAATCCGCAGCATCTTTGCCCAGACCGCTGACGCGAGACTGCGAAACCTGACAGCCAAAGACTTCAGCTTCAACAGTAAAAGCGGGGGCCGTTGCCCTGAATGCAAAGGTACCGGCTTCATCGAAATCGACCTGCAGTTCCTGGCAGATCTGACTATGGAGTGCCAGTCCTGCCACGGACAACGCTATCAACGCGAACTTCTGGAGATAAAATATCGCAAACTGAGCATCGCAGATGTTCTGAAAATGACCGTCGATGAGGCATTCCCCTTTTTCCGGGGACAGGCGTCTTTGCAGAAAAAACTAAAGCAACTCAAAGATGTGGGACTGGGTTATATACCCCTGGGTCAGCCACTCCCATCCCTTTCCGGTGGAGAATGTCAGCGACTCAAACTGGCAGCTTACCTCACGACCAGCAGTCGTAAACGCACACTGTTCCTGATGAATGAGCCAAGTCGAGGCCTACATCCCCTTGATATACAATACCTGCTCAATTGCTTTGAATACCTGCTGACAGCGGGACACTCCCTGATTCTGATTGAACACAACCTGCAACTCATTCGAGTTGCCGATCATATCATTGACCTGGGACCAGCCGCCGGAGAGCAGGGGGGCCAGATCGTAGTCACCGGCACACCTGCCGAAGTGGCACAGCACCCCGACTCCCTCACGGGTGCAGCACTCCAGAAGCTGAACTCTGGTTTTTAGCAATCACACTGAATCAACGTCTGCGGCGTTGACCCTTCCCTTTTTTGCCGCCCCTGCTGGATGATTTTCCTGACGCTGACTTGGTTGCTTTGCCTCCCGACTTTTTCAGATCGTCAATTCGGTCTCGCAAGAGTGCCGCCCGCTCGAACTCCAGTTTCTCCGCTGCTTCAAGCATTTCGCTTTCCAGTTCATTGAGAAACTCCTGGGTAATGTATTCCGACTCGTCCGAAAAGCCGACTGACTCCCGCACAAACTGGCGTGCCTCAATTTCGTCTTCAATTCCCCGCTTAATTGCTTTGCGAATCGTTTCCGGAGTGATGTTGTGCTCGCGGTTGTACTCTTCCTGAATCGCACGGCGACGGTCCGTTTCCTGAATCGCACTCTGCATACTGGGAGTCACTCGATCTGCATAGAGAATCACCTCAGCATTCACGTGTCGTGCCGAACGTCCGATTGTCTGAATCAGACTCGTTTCACTTCGTAGAAAGCCTTCCTTATCAGCATCCAGAATGGCGACCAGTGACACTTCCGGAATATCCAGTCCTTCGCGCAACAGGTTGATCCCCACAACCACATCATACTTCTGCTCGCGGAGCCCCCGCAGAATTTCAACCCGCTCAAAGGCATCAAGTTCAGAATGCAGCCATGCGCAGCGAATGCCTTCTTCCTGAAAATAAGACGACAGATCCTCCGCCAGCCGCTTGGTCAGGGTCGTTACCAGCACACGCTCATTTACCTCCACCCGCTTGAGAATTTCTTCCTTCAGATGAGGCACCTGACCGCGAGCCGGGACAATGCGTATCGCTGGATCAATCAGCCCCGTGGGTCGAATGACCTGTTCAACGACTTCCCCTTCAACGCGCTGCAGTTCCCAGTCGCCTGGTGTCGCGGAAACGAAAACAGTCTGCTTACGGCGTTCGTTCCACTCTTCGAAGGTGAGAGGCCGGTTATCGAGAGCCATTGGCAACCGGAATCCATGGTCGACCAGGTTTGTCTTACGCGAACGATCCCCGGCAAACATGGCTCGAATCTGAGAGACTGTTACGTGCGATTCATCTACGAATAACAGGAAATCATCAGGAAAGAAGTCCAGTAGCGTATCCGGTGGGGAACCTGGTTTTCTGCCCGCCAGAGCACGACTGTAATTCTCGATACCCGGGCAAAAGCCAACCTCTTCCAGCAGTTCCATGTCGTAGCGGGTCCGGGCACTGAGCCGCTGAGATTCCAGCAGCTTCCCTTCGCTCTGTAATACCTGCAGCCGCTCATCCAATTCTGTCTGAATCTCTGTAATCGCTGATTCAATCCGTTCCTGCGGGAGAACAAAGTGCTTGGCAGGGTAAATGTAGGCTTCCTTGACCGTTCGTAATACCTCGCCCGTCAAAGGATCAATGACCGCCAGGTTTTCGATTTCGTCTCCCCAGAACTCGATCCGGTAGGCAAACTCTTCATATGCGGGCCAGCATTCAACTACGTCTCCACGTACGCGAAACCGGGCTCGCGCCAGTTCAACGTTGTTGCGATCATACTGGATATCTACCAGTCTGCGGAGCATATCATCACGGTCAATCTCCTCTCCCACACGCAGAGGAATCATCATCTCCAGGTAGTCTTTAGGTGAACCTAAACCATAGATACAACTCACGCTGGCCACCACGATCACGTCCCGCCGACTGACGAGGGCACTGGTCGCCAGAAGCCGGAGTCGATCAATTTCATCATTGATCGAAGCGTCTTTTTCAATATAAATATCGCGCTGGGGAATATAGGCTTCCGGCTGATAGTAGTCGTAATAACTTACGAAATAGGTGACTGCATTATTCGGAAAGAACTCTTTGAATTCAGAATACAATTGCGCTGCCAGAGTTTTATTGTGTGACAGTATCAGAGCAGGGCGTCCCAGTTCTGCGATCACATTGGCCATCGTGAACGTTTTACCGGATCCGGTCACCCCCAGCAGAACCTGGTCAGACTTGCCTTCTTTGATGCCTTTCACCAGTCCATCGATGGCACGGGGCTGATCCCCCGAAGGTTGAAAGTCACTCTGTAACTGAAACACGGACATGGTTGCTCTACTCTCTGCGTCTGGTCAGCGCACCGGTTCACCTCTGACCGGAACGGGGAAATGAATATCTTCTATGTCAGATATTGTAGAGCATCCTGGTGTCGCGAATAAAGGGAGCCACTGATTCCCGGCAGAGAACTAATAATCCCAGCCCGGACACCTGAAAAATGACTATGCTTCCGGATGGAGTGATTCCGGATCGGTGTCGTCACTTAGCCCCACCTCTGGTTGATCGCTCACAGCAGATTCGTCCTCAGGAGCAGCATCCAAAGCAACTTGATCAGGCTCAGTCTCGCCCGACTCGGGAAGTGCCTCTACTTCTACCTGAGCTGTTTGCACCATCTCGGGAGCATTTGTTTCGACACTGGCAACTTCCTCTTCCGCATGCTCAGTTACCGACGCGTCAGTAGTCTCCGCTATCGGAGCGCTGTCTGAGTCTTGCGTTTCAGGCAAGGGAGCCATAATCCAGATTTCGCCGTAATCTTCCGGCTGATCTGCCCGGAAATGATGATGACGAAGCAGTTCCAATATCGCCAGAAAGATCCCGGTGATCCGACTGCGCAGTTTTTCGCCTTCAAAGAATGCACTGAAGGCGAGTTTCCCTTCCTGACGCACGCGGGCTCCGATTCGCTCTACATATGTGGAGATTGGCGTGTCGTCATAAGTGATGCTCGACTCCTCTTCGACCTCTTTGCGTTTCACTACGCGGGCCAGCGCACTGACCAGGTCCCAGAGTTCGACTTCCTTGATGAGATCCTCTGCAGGATCCTTGCCTGATTTGGGCCGTTCATCTGACAAACGGGGATAGCGTTCCTGCCATTCGGCAGCATGTTCTTCCAGAGCGTTCGCTGCATCTTTGAACTTCTTGTATTCCAGCAACTGCTGAATCAGATCGCTGCGGGGATCGTCAATCACTTCCGCAATTTCTTCTTCTTCCGCCCGGGGAAGTACCATCCGGCTTTTGATTTCCGCCAGGGTACTCGCCATCACCAGAAAGTCACCCACCAGATCCAGATCAATCAGTTCCAGCACGTCTAGAAACTCATTGAAGGATGACGTAATCGTAGCCACAGGCAGGTCCAGAATGTCGAGCTCATTCCGCCGGATCAGGTACAACAGCAGGTCCAATGGACCACTGTATATCTGCAACTCGACCTTATATTGGGCACTCGTCATAAGTTTGGTTCGGGCTCTGTCACGTAATATCGTCAGGGCAACATTACGATAACCTGTTCTCTGTCAGCGGGTTAGAATACTTATTTCAATTCAGGCGATGGGCGATTTTTCGTCAGACTTCGCGCACACCAGCCTGCTATGATCGTTATCGTCAGATTAACCGTCACAAATTGAAACTTTCCCCAGCTTCGGAGGGGAAAAGAAAAATCGGCAAGTCCTGATGACTTGCCGATTTTGATTCATCGTTTTCCGATGACACAAAGCTGAAGCACCTTAAGTTCCTCTCAGCGATTTCATCCTGAACAATCGCTGGAGAAGTGCCTCCGTGATCCATTTCGGAATCACGCTGCTTTGCGGACAGGCATTTGCAGAATTTGTGGTTCTGGCTCTTCGCAGGCAGCCAGGAAGTTTTCGAAGACCTGCATATCCAGAGCGGAAGCAGAATGATTCTGCGGGTGCCACTGCACGCCGACACAGAACCAATCTTCATCAGGTACTTCGATCGCTTCAACAACACCATCCGGTGCTGTTGCAGAAACCACAAACATTTTGGAAACATATTTCACAGCCATGTGATGCTGGCTGTTCACCCGAATTTCTCCGGGACCATACATTTTATCAACGCGGGTACCAGGTACGATATCAATGATATGTCGCAGGTTAGCTTCAACACCATCACGGTGATACATGGCACCGGGAACATCTTCAGTGACATGCTGATGCAGTGTTCCACCACTGATGACATTCATCAGTTGCATACCAGCTCCGATGGCCAATAACGGCATTTTCATTTCCATGGCCATGGTGCAGACACGACGATCAAAGTCTTCACGACGCAGGGGCATGGCGCGGGAAGCAGGGTGTTTTTCGAATCCCAGGCGAATCGGATCCAGGTCCAGAGCACAACCCGAAAGTACCAGACCGTCCAGTTGTTCGAGCATTTGTTTCAAGTCATCGTCATCAGCCAGCGGGGGAACCATGACGGGAATTCCGCCGGCATCGGTCACTGAGTCATAGTAGCCAGTGTAGAACCAGCTCAGTGCCTGTGTCTGTTTTTGCTCGGGGCGAAAGTCTCCGGTAATTCCGATCAGAGGTTTTTTTGACATCGAATCCATCCTTCACTTCAAGTGCACTTCCTGTGCGGTCAAAACGGGTTGGGGAGGTAACGGGATATCCCCAAAAACCGGGGACCGGAGAAAGCAGAGCGATACGCTAACGAAGTGCGTTCGAGCGGATGAAATATCCCCCCTGTCGAACGAATAGAAAATAGAATCCATTCTCTTCTAGCGGTCCGTTCCTTCGGTCCGTGTCGGACTGATGTGAATCAGTCCGTTTGAATGTCGTCTGTGAGTCAGTTCGAATCATTCAAGTGGGGGGATCTTAGTACCCTGTCTGGAGGCTGTCCAGCGAATCGATCATTTTGAGCGATTATTTTTTCAAGTTGCAGATCAGACACCATATCTTGTGCCTTGGCTGTTTCGCACACCTGAATTTGCATCACAAATCGATCTTTTTCCCAGAATTCTTTTAAAACTGGGGTTTTGCCTGCTAAAGGCCGGCAGGGTTAAGCCGACTCTAGCGCATCATTCTGTTGATTTGACTCTGTCGACAACGCCGGCAGAGCAGACGCACCAATGGCTGCCAGCAACAGGCAGGGAATTATCGCATAAAAGGCTAGATGGGGAGCCCCCAATGAAACAAAATGACTGGTAATTTTAGCCTGAATCATTCCGCCATCTCCCCAGGCCATACCCATCGTAATTGCTGAAGCAACACCACCACCTTTGGGAAACAGTTGATGAGAATAGGAAACCATCGCTGGACTCGTCCCCCACAACACCAGCCCACTGGGGACCAGCAGAAGCGTCATCAACCATGTGGGACAGCCTTCCCAGCCCAACACCAGCATCAGCGGAATTCCCAACAGCGGACAGGCAATCATAAACGCTTTTTCGTGACCGGATTTGAACCGGAACGCCATCAGTAACATGCCGACACTGGCAGAAAACAGAAAAACGGATTGCACTAACCCAATTTGAAAAGCAGAAACATTCTGATCTTTTAGAATGAAAGAAATCAGTTTGTCCATCGCCATGTTTGGAACCAGCCTCAATGAACAGACCATAAACAGGAACAGGGCCAGAGAGATTTTTCCTTCCAGCATATGATAGAGCGATTGAGGTTTCTGAGTTTTATCGCGTTGGAACAGTTTCGCTGGTGGTTTTCCAACGAAGTGTAGAATCAGGATTAAGCCGGCATACAGCGGAGCCAGGATCCAGACACTTTTCAAGCCCCAGGTTGAAACAATGGCACCACAGGCAATCGGTCCCAGGGCCAGTCCCATCGCGCCACCAAACATGAATAGCGACAAACTCCGTGTCCGGCGTTCGGGGATCAGAGCTCCCGCGACCACAGCAGCCTCGGGATGAAAAGAACCGATGCCCACTCCACCCAGCAATAAAGCCACACACAATACCGCGACATCGGGAGCAGGTCCGACCAGAGGCATCATGATCGCCCCCAGCACAGGACCAATCCATAAAATTGAGGGGATTGGATATCGATCGCGAATATAGCCGAAAACGGGTTGCGCCAGCGAAGAAGCCAGTGCATGAATTGTCAAAACCAGAAACAATGCGTTTTCCGAAAGCGAGTGTACCCGTTCCAGTTCCCCCCAGAGGGGACCGACCACAATGGCGGAGGCATCAACGATGATGTGCGTGAGCGTGAGACAGATCAGACAGCGATAAGCGTAGGGCATTTTGAGACAGAATTTCGAGGCAGGGGATCTAACACGAGGACAGCTGATATTCTACTGATGTGCCCCGTGAAATGGAAATCGGCTGCCCTGGACCAGTCTGAGTTTTGATATGTTTTCGGCACGTGATATACAGGGATGATGCATTGTGATTTTAAGAAAAACAGGCTATACCAGCAGAAGTTCAGTGACTCAACCTTCGATTCAGGAAAGATGGATACTTGGAAACAGCGGCAGAATGGTCCTTTGACTCAACCAGTGAAGCAGATACCCGGCGTTTAGGGGCACTGTTGGCCGTTCAACTGGTTCCAGGCACGGTCATTGCCCTGAATGGGAATCTAGGTGCCGGCAAAACTCGCCTCGTCCAGGCGATTTCCGCGGCACTGGGAGTCGATCCTGCTGAAGTAAACAGCCCCACCTTTGTACTTGTGCAAGAGTACGAAGGTCAACTTCCTCTCTACCACTTCGATACCTATCGTCTTAAAGATACAGACGAATTCCTCGAACTGGGAGCGGACGAACTATTGTATGCAGAGGGAGTTTGCCTGATTGAATGGGCGGAAAAAGTTTCAGAAGTGCTGCCCCGTGATGTCTTGCAGATCACGATCACACACGTCTCAGAAACCGCACGCCGCTTCGAATTCAGTGGACAGGGGCCCCGTTCAACCAGGATCATCTCCGCTCTGAAAACGCCAGGCTGAAACCATAACACAATATTGCCGCAGGGGCAGGGAGGCCAGACATGACAAATCCAGCTGAGGACAAACTTCTTGTTACAGGTGCGACCGGACTGGTAGGCAGCCAGGTGATCCAGCGGGCGATAGCACTCGGTAAACCAGTCACCGCTCTGGTCCGCTCTGTGGAGCAGGCGACATTCCTGCAAGAGCAGGGGGCAGAACTGATTGAAGGCGACCTGACCCGTCCCGAAACCCTTCAAGGAAAGCTCTCGGACATTACCCAGGTCGTACATACTGCCGCCAAAGTGGGAGACTGGGGTAGGGTCGATGAATACCGTCAGACCAACGTTACCGGCTTAATGAACCTGATCGCAGCTCTCCAGGAACAATGTACATTAAAGCGATTGATCCATATCAGCTCCCTGGGCGTTTATGCAGCCCGTGATCATCATGGCACCGATGAAACCGAGCCCCCTCATGCATCCGGGATTGATGGTTACACTTTGAGCAAAATCGAAGCGGAGCAGATGCTCCAGCAACAGTCGATTCCTTATACCATTTTGCGTCCCGGATTCATTTATGGCCCCCGCGACCGGACCGTTCTGCCCCGAATTCTGGAGCGACTCCAGTCTGGTCAGTTTGCATACCTCGGTTCTCCTGAGAAACTGATGAATAACACTTATGTGAAACACCTGGTGGATGCTATCTTTCTCGCATTGAATCAGGAACAGGCCGTCGGTCAGATATACAATATCACCGACGTTACCTTGGTCAGCAAACGGGAGTTCATCTCAACGATAGCCGATCTGGCCGGATACAAGTCACCAGAAAAAGTAGTCCCTTTGCCGGTAGCCCGGCACCTGGCTAAACTGCTTGAGGGACTGTGGCGTCTGCTGGGAAAGAAACAGGCCCCCATCCTCTCTCAGGCTCGTATTAAGTTTCTGGGATTGAATCTGGACTATAGCACGCTCAAAGCTCAGCATGAGCTGGGCTATGCACCACAGACGACCTATCAAGAAGCCATGTCAGAGACTATTGACTGGTTTCGAGAACATCAGAAATTGCCAGTGTAACTCTTACTTATGAATTCCCTGTGAAAATACCTGTTTTTATAGATCACCAGAGAATGGGTATTTGACCCGACTCTCTCTTCAAGCGTAGAATAACCACATGGAAAGTGAACTGACGTCTGCCCCCGATCTGCCAGAGACAGAAACAAATCTCCCCCAGCGGAGTCGGCGGCGGTATATCATCAGCTATCTGATTCAACTGGCTATTTTCCTGACGATATACATCCTTTCCATCGGTCCCTTGTTCTGGCAATGGTTTGCTTCGTACCACTCAATGAGTTCCCCATTCTTCGCCGCATTCTATATGCCACTCTTACTGGCCTGTGACCTCTGTCCGCCCCTCGCAGATGGCGTAAACTGGTACATCAATCTCTGGATCTAAGCCACCTGACGATTCAAGCCAGTCAAGCTTGCAGCACCTTTCAGGAACTGGCCGCCTGAAAAGAGACGCCCTGAATTCTCAGGTTTCCAACATCAAAGCTTGTCCATATCAAAAACCCAAACCTCAGTAGCGTAAGGTAGATTGACAAACCCAATATTCCAAATACACTCGTTAACTGGAGCACTGTCGTGGAATTCTCCCCAGTGTCAGGCCTTAGATATCTCTCACTGCGCAAGCCAAAAACTGCCTGGACGGCAGCCATCATACGGGAGCACGGAAACTCATGAGCGACACACGTCCTTTTGCTCACCTGCATTGTCACACTCATTTCAGCATGCTGGATGGCGCCAGCCGCATTCCGGAAATGGTCAGCAAGATCAAAGAAGCAGGCATGAACTCGCTGGCAATCACCGACCACGGCAACCTGTACGGAGCGATGGACTTTTATAGCCATTGCCGGAGTCAGGAAGTCAATCCGATCCTGGGTCTGGAAGCCTATATTGCCCCCCGCAGCCGTTTCGAAAAGGGGGCTTCTCGGATGAAAGAGGCCAGTTTTCACCTGACCTTGCTGGCCCAGAATCGTCAGGGGTTCGAAAACCTGATCAAACTCTCATCCATGTCTTACCTTGAAGGCTTTTATTATAAGCCGCGAATCGACAAGGAGATCCTAGAAGCCCACAGCGACGGACTGATCCTGCTGACAGGCTGTGCCGCAGGCGAACTGTCGCACCATATCCTGGGAGAAGACTGGGAAGAGGCAGAAAAACTATGCGCCTGGTATGAAAAAGTATTCGGCGATCGCGTGTATATGGAGATCCAGAATGCCGGTCTGGAGATTCAGCGGCAGTGTATGGAAGGCACAGTCGAACTGGCCAACAAAATGGGTCTGCCCCTGGTTGCCACCAACGACGCGCATTATGTCGAACAGGAAGATGCTGTTGCCCAGGACGTACTGCTCTGCGTGAGTACGCGTGCGGTCGTAAGTGATGAAAAACGGATGAAAATGACAGGAGACCAGTTCTTCGTCCGTACTCAGGAAGAAATGTATAACGCGTTCCCCGGCTTTGAGGATGCGGTTGCCCGCACACAGGAGGTTGCCGAGCGGGTCGACATTCAGATGTCAGACAAAAAATTCTACCCGGTATTCCAGCCACCGGATGGCATGACAGACACGCAGTATCTGCGCAAACTCTGTGAAGAACGTCTGCCCCTCAAGTACGGTGATGAACTGAGCCAGGCGCACTGGGATCGTCTTAACAAGGAACTGGGCGTCATCGAGCAAATGGGTTACTCCAGTTACTTCCTGATCGTGTGGGACTTTGTCGTCTTCGCTGAAAGTGAGAAGATCCCTTGCACGGCCCGTGGTTCGGCCTGTGGAGCCATTGTAGCTTTCCTCCTGGGAATGTCGCAGGTCTGCCCCCTGAAGTACGATCTCCTTTTTGAACGATTTCTCGACCCCAGCCGTACCGAACCGCCCGATATCGATATCGACTTCTGTCGTGACCGCCGTCAGTTGGTGATCGATTACACCAAAAAGAAATACGGCGAACGTAGCGTGGCCCAGATCGGAACGTTTGGTACACTCAAGGCCAAAGCCGCGATCCGTGACGTAGGCCGTGCGCTGGGCGTCCCCTTGGCCCGCGTCAACGAAATTGCCAAGATGGTTCCCGACTCACTGGGGATCAAGATCAAGGATGCCATCAAGGAAAGCCCCGATCTGCAAGCCGCCTACGACCAGGATATGGAAGTAAAACAGCTGCTTGATCTCGCTATGCAGCTGGAAGGTCTCTGCCGCAGTGCAGGAACCCACGCTGCGGGTGTGGTGGTCGCCGACTTGCCGCTTTCTGAAGTCGTCCCTCTGCAGACAATCACCGGCAAAACGGACATTATCACCCAGTGGGATGGTCCTACCGTGGAATCGGTGGGGCTGCTCAAGATGGACTTCCTCGGTCTGCGAAACCTCACGATTTTGGACAAAGCCGTTCAGAACGTGAAGAAGCACTGTGGGATTGAAATCGATCCGCACCATCTCCCTCTGGACGATGAAGAAACGTTCGCCCTGCTGCAACGCGGAGAAACAAAGGGCATTTTCCAGTTGGAAAGTGGCGGAATGCGTGACCTGCTGACCAAGATGAGGCCGGACAAGTTCCAGGATATCATCGCTACCTCGGCTCTGTATCGTCCGGGTCCTCTGGAAGGGGGGATGGTGATGCAGTACGTCGATGTGAAACACAACCGGATTCCGATCCCCAAAGTTCATCCGATCGTGGATGAAATTCTGGAAGAAACCTATGGCGTGATGGTTTACCAGGAACAGGTGATGCGAATTCTGAACCGCGTCGGAGGGATTGAACTTTCCGCTGCGTATCGTTGTATTAAAGCGATCAGTAAGAAGAAGCTCAAAATCATCGCAGAGTTCAAAGACCAGTACATCGCAGGTGCCAAAGAACGGGACATGGATGAAAAACTGGCGATCGAACTTTTCGACATGATCGAAAAATTTGCCGGTTACGGTTTCAATAAATCACACTCCACTGCTTATGGGGGTGTCGCCTACGCGACTGCGTACCTCAAAGCACATTATCCCAAAGAATTTATGGCCGCATTACTTTCCTGTGGGATGGAGAGCCATGAGCGAATCAACGAGCACGTCGATGACTGCCGCAGAATGAAAATTGAAGTTCTGCCTCCGGACATCAACCGGTCCGATGTGGAATTCAGTGTCGATGGCGAAAAGATTCGCTTTGGCATGGGCGCCATTAAGGGGGTCGGAGAGCAGGCCCTCGAAGAAGTAGTGAAAGAGCGGGAAGAAAACGGTCAATACAGCAGCCTGTATAACCTGTGCGAACGTGTCGACCCCAAATCGTTAAACCGCAGCACCTTGGAAACACTAATCAAAGCTGGTGCCTTGAACAGCCTGGGCGGCAATCAGGCACAATTAATGTTGACTGTAGAAAGAGCAGTGCAGTCGGCTCTTAAGATTCATAAGGACAGGGCACGTGGGCAGAAAAGCCTGTTCGGTGATGAGCCTGCCAGTGATGAACCCGATTCTGCAGATGAGGCACTGTTGCCAGAAGCAGAAGACTGGTCGCGAGCACAGAAACTCGCCGCTGAAAAGGAAGTATTTGGTTTTTACCTGACTTCACATCCCCTGGCTGAAATGGGTGATGCCTTGACCAAATACGCGCAGAATAGAACGAATGAACTCGCGGAAATGGAAGACCGGGACGAAGTCATTCTGGCCGGTATGGTCTCCTCCATTAAAAATGCTGCCACCAAAAAACCCAGTAAGAACGGTCACACCCGGTACGTGAACTTTGACTTTGAAGATCCGCACGGCCTGGTACGCTGCATTATGTGGCCCGAACAGTTCGCTCGCTTCGGGGAAAAGGTTAAGATGGAAGCTATGGTGATCATCAAGGGAAAGATAGACAAACGGGGCAGGGAGCCCAACGTGATTGTGGACCAGTTACTGACCCTCAACGACGCCCGCAAGCAGTTTACCGACCGGTTGGCGATCAACTTCAAACGGGGAGTCCACACGCGACAGGATATGGTGAATGTACATGATGTTTTGACGCAGTTTCCGGGGCAAACCGAGGTCATTCTGGTCGTCGATTCCGTGGACCAGGAGAAGCCGGATACGAGCTTGAGGTACGTCTTGAACCCGCCCGGTAATCTTCGCGTGTCCTGCAGCGAGGAGTTCGAAAACCGCCTGAAAGCCACGATTGGTGAAAGTCATATCCACTTTCACACTCCAGTTGTCAAGAAAAAAGCGATTGGCGGAAGTATCGGTCGCTAAGCCCGTTGCAGCGACAAACCGTTTAAAAGTGCTGTTTTCGACTGATTTTTAAGAAATCCGGGGCTCCAGACGAACCGAAAATAAGATATAGTTGCGCTACCGGTACGGTAAATTTGCACATTCAGGAAGAAAAAATGGTTAAAAAAACATCGGGAATACTTTTGCTGGCGCTGACAGGACTCTCAGCACCGTTCTGGTTTTCTGCAACCAGGGCAAACCAGCAGACAAGAGAATCCCGTCAGCCACTGCAAACACGTCAGGCCGTTCTGCAGCAGATTCCACCTCGTGTAAAACCAGAGTCTGTGAGAGCGAATCCCCCCCAAAAGACTTTATCACAGGCTCAAAAATCGGACGTCATTACTGGCGAAATGATTTCACAGTTGACTCCCGAAGAGATCCTCACCCGGCTCGTTGGACGATGGGAGCAGACCAAAAGCACCAGCAGACAGATCCTTACCATCGAAGAGAACGGCAAGGCAACGATGATCGTCGAACCCCAGGGACTCTGGACTGCTGTTCTGGGAGACCGTGTCACGATCAATATCGAGTGGAGCCTCAATCAGGGAAAACTGACACTGCGAACCGTTGGCGGAAGTCCAGAGAATAAATTAGATTATATCAAACAACTCTGGGGAGAAGAATTTGTCCGGGAGATTCATAGCATTGAGGACAAAATGTTCACACTGCGGGATGACTCCGGCGATGTAAATCAGAAATGGATCCGCACTTCCTACTGATCAAAACTTCCGTTTATCCCTTCAGTTACGCTTCGATGCTACTCCGAAACTTGTACTCTCATCTAATTCGCCTATCATAGAGGCATATGGCTCCTGCCTCTGATCTTCCGAATTCAGGCTGGACGCTCAAGATTCACCTTCTGTTGCATTTTCTCTATACAGAAATCCACAAACCGTAATTCAGGCGGGTGAAGAAGCGTAATTAAGAGGCTGGCACTTCAGCCAGTGACACCAACGTTTTTTACTACTGAAAGATCTTTTTTAATGAGCACTCAGGTTCCCACATCTTCTTCTCGCTGGCAGTCGCTGGCGGACCAGGTTTTATCCGGTTATCAGCTGACCCGTGAAGAGGGTCTGGAAATCTTAAATTCATCTGACGATGAGCTCCTGGAACTGCTGGCAGCCACCTATCGGGTACGGCAGAAATACTTCGGGAAACAGGTTCAGCTCTATTACCTTAAAAACGCCAAGAGCGGACTTTGTCCAGAAGACTGCGGTTACTGCTCACAGGCCCGCGGGTCCAAGGCAGACATTCCCAAGTACCGTATGCTGAATGAAGAGAAGCTGCTTGAGGGCGCCAAGGCCGCCGATGAAGCCAAAGCAGGTACTTACTGTATCGTCGCCAGTGGACGTGGCCCCACCGACAAAGAAGTGGAGCACGTTGCAAGTGTGGTAGAGAAAATCAAATCAGAATACGATCTCCGCATCTGCTGCTGCCTGGGACTGCTTAATGAAGAACAGGCACAGCGTCTGTCGCAGGCCGGCGTGAACCGGATCAATCACAACCTGAACACCAGCCGCGAATACTACGACAAGATCTGCTCCACCCATACCTATCAAGATCGGCTGAATACCCTGAAAGTAGCACGTGAAGCCGGAATGGAGCTCTGCAGCGGACTGATTGTCGGCATGGGAGAAACGCTGGAAGACATTGTTGATGCCACGTTTGAGCTGCGTACCCTGGAAACCAAATCGATCCCGGTCAACTTCCTGAATTCCATCGAGGGCACGTCACTGGAAGCAGTAGATGAGCTCGACCCCCGTCACTGCCTTAAGGCACTCTGCCTGTTCCGCATGGTTCATCCCTCAACGGAAATCCGGATTGCAGGCGGACGCGAAGTAAACCTGCGTTCGATGCAGGCCATGGGGCTTTATGCTGCGAATTCCATGTTCGTCAGCGATTACCTCACAACCAAAGGGCAGGCCGCAGAAGCCGATTATGAAATGATTTCTGATCTCGGATTCGAAGTCATTGTATCGGGCCACGAAATGGACGCATCCTCTGAAGCCCCCGAACTGGCAGGACAAACCGAGTCCCGCTGAGCCCGCTTTATTATCGGTCCAGGAGGGTTTTGTGAATTTCACAAAGCCCTTATCTGGATTGAGGTTGTAAGAATAACGCTCCCAACGTATGATTCCGCCTTCGGATTGAGTGCACGGCGTACAGACCTGCTCAATCTGCGGGAATGGAATCCATCATCTTAGAGTCAGGGAGCACCTGAAATGAATTCAGGCAGACTGCGTGCCAGCGATCTTTCCAACAGCTCGGCAGCCGAAAACGAAACCACCCCCACCTTCAAGATTTTTCCGAGTACGGAAGCAGCCCCCTTTGATCACCCCGATCAACTGCTGAAGGGCATCGCCCGCTCACGCGACTATCTGCTCTCCCTGCAGGATCCCGACGGCTACTGGTGCGGCGAACTGGAAGGAGACTCGATTCTCGAATCAGAGTACATTCTACTCCTCGCATTCCTCGGCAAACAGCACTGCGAAGAAGCGATCCAGTGTGCCAACTACCTGTTGGATATCCAGATGCCTGAGGGGGGCTGGAACATGTACCCCGAAGGCCCCATTGAAATCAGTGCTGCAGTTAAAGCCTATTTTGCCCTGAAACTGACGGGCCATTCACCCGACGCCGAGTACATGCAGCGGGCTCGTAAAGCAATTCTGGCAGCAGGCGGGGTCGAAGCCGTCAACAGCTTCACACGGTTTTACCTGGCACTTCTGGGGGTGATCCCCTATTCAAAATGCCCTGCTGTCCCTCCCGAACTGATGCTGATTCCACGCTGGATGCCTTTCAACATTTTTGAAATGTCAGCCTGGTCCCGCACCATTCTGGTTCCTCTCAGTATTCTCTGGGAATATCGTCCCTCGGTCACTTTACCGGAAGAGCAGGGGATCAACGAACTCTTTACCGGTTCCCCAGAGAACTACCCTCGGAACGTTCCGAAATCAGAGGCACTCGATTCCCTCAAGAAAAAAACCTGGTTCGACTGGCACCGCTTCTTTCAAGTCGTCGACCAGGGTTTCAAACTGGTCGAAAACCTGGGGATCAAGCCTTTTCGTAAGCGGGCAGTCAATAAAGCCTATCAATGGATGCAGGAGCGATTCGATCACAGTGATGGACTCGGAGCCATTTTTCCTCCAATCATCTGGACAGTGATCGCTTTAAAATGTCTTGGAGAGGATGAAAGCAGTCCTGATATCCAGCGTGCCTTGAAAGAACTCAAAAAACTACAGATCAAAGACGGCGACCGCATCCGCCTGCAGCCCTGTAAATCCCCCGTCTGGGATACCGCCATCAGCACGATCGCACTTCGGGAAGCAGGCGTCTCCAATCGTCATCCGGCCATCCGCCAGAGCGTAAAATGGCTGCTCTCCCAGGAAGCCAGAATTCCGGGCGACTGGGTCAATTCAAGCAAATCCCAGACTCCCGGAGGCTGGTACTTTGAATTCAACAACGAGTTTTACCCCGATGTCGATGACACAACGATGGTCATCATGGCCCTGCGTCGTTGCCTGCCCAAAACCCTCAAACAGGATCAATGGCTGACTGACTTCCTGGTTAATCCTGAATGGAACCCCTACGAAGAAGACCTGGACACAGAAGCGATTGTCGCAGGCAGGAGTGAGTCCCGCGAACAGGCCTTTGCCGATCTGGAACTGTTACAACCGATGATTGGCGCCATCCGCAGAGGCGTGCACTGGGTCCTGGGAATGCAGAACAAAGATGGCGGTTGGGGCGCATTTGACCGGGACAACGACCGGGAATTGTTTACACAGGTTCCCTTCGCAGATCACAATGCGATGGTGGATCCGAGTACCGCCGATTTAACGGCCCGGGTCCTGGAAGCATTCGCCGATGTCCAACTACCCATCAGCCACCCCGCTACGCAACGCGCGATTCAGTACGTCTGGAGCGAGCAGGAAGACGATCACTGCTGGTACGGACGCTGGGGAATCAACTACCTTTATGGTACCTGGCAATCGATTGTCGGTCTGGTTGAGATTGGAGTCCCCTCCGACGACCCTCGAATTGTCCGTGCAGTGGGCTGGTTAAAGTCAAAACAGCAACCCAGTGGTGGTTGGGGTGAGACAGCTGACAGCTATGCCGATCCATCCTTACGCGGACAGGGAGAGGCTACGCCTTCTCAGACCGCCTGGGCTCTAATGGGCCTGATGGCAGCAGGAGAAATCGATTCCGCTGCAGTTCGCCGAGGTATTCACTACCTGCTGGAAACACAGAAGAATGACGGTAACTGGGACGAAGAACCATTTACCGGGACAGGCTTCCCCAAGGTCTTCTATCTCAAATACCACCTGTACCGCACCTATTTTCCGCTAATGGCATTGGCCCGATTTGAACGCCTGCGTCGTTGAAAAAAATTGCATGCCAATATTTGCATAAATATAGGGTTCACCCCTATGCACAGAACTCCACGTTCGTCAAAAAAACAAATTTCCTGACAAAATTCTGCAAAATAAATGCCTGAAAAACAGGGACTTGCGGCCTCAAATTGCACACTTGACCACTGCCGGAAAAATATTTCAATTTTTTCTTAAACTAAGAACAAGCAGTGCTTGTTTCCTCTTCATCGCAGGTATATTTTTCTACTGCGATTGCTATCCATCCAGACTGTGAAGTCTACCAATTTGCTCGCAGATGGATTGGCAGTTCGACTGCACAGGCAGTTCAAGCAGGCGCCCTCTAAACCCAACCCTAAGACAAACTGGAGTTAAGATGAAGAGTCGTAAAGGAACCTCAAAGCGTGGGTTCACATTGATTGAGTTACTCGTTGTGATTGCCATTATCGCAATCCTGATTGCATTGCTTCTGCCCGCCGTACAGCAGGCCCGTGAAGCAGCTCGTCGTTCTACCTGCAAGAACAACCTGAAGCAGATCGGCATCGCTATTCACAACTACGCCGATACTCACACTGTTTTCCCGCTCGGTTATGTCAACCAGACCAGCAGCTCAACTGACTTTACCTGGGCTTGGTCTACCTTCCTGCTGCCATTTGTCGATCAGGCACCACTCTACAATTCACTCAACCCGAATGGTGGCCTGCTTCTTCCCGCAGCGAACACTACCTACAACGGTCAGCCCGCTTTACAAACAGCAATTCCTGTTTACCGCTGCCCTTCGTCTGTCGTACCTGTGATCAACAACCAGCGTACTGACAGCGTTCCCAGTGGCTACGGCTCTCTCAGCTACCCTGGCGTTTCTGGCCACGTAGCAGCTCTGACCGGAACTCCGGTTACCACCTACCAGGACAAGGGAACATTTTACCCCCGTAGTAGCGTCCGATTCCGTGATTTCACTGACGGAACATCCAACACAATTCTGGTTGGCGAACGTGCCTTCCAGTTCACTGGAACTGTCACTCAGCAGCCATACGCTGCCATCTGGGCCGGCGGACGTACCAACAACATCGGTACCAGCGGAATCATCACCAGCCTGAAAGAAGACAGCCTGGGCGTTGTTTCTGATGCAACTCGTATCAACCTGAAATCAGGTCCTGCTCATCGTGGATTCAGCAGCCAGCACGTAGGTGGTTGCCACTTCCTGCTGGGTGATGGTACTGTTCGCTTCATCAGCGAAAACATCAACTCTTCTGACTACAATTCATCCAATGGCCCCGCAGCCATGGGAACTTATCAGAAACTGGCGATCATCAATGATGGACAGGTTCTGGGCGAATTCTAATCGCGATAGTATTAGTCACCGTTGAGGTTTCCTCAACAGCACTGTTCATAAACAGGCAGGCTCTCAACCCGAATCAGGGAAGCGAGACCTGCCTGTTTTTTTATGGTTTCTCCAGTGCAACACTGAACAGGAATTGCAGGAAATTCCCTCCCCAAAATATTTTCTTGTTGCACAACTGGGAAAAATCAGATATCGTTTTCTTCTGACTCTGCTGCTCATGAATGACACCTGACGATTACTGCGATAGTCCACGAGTGATATACTTCCATGTTCGGGAGAGGAACTGTTTCTGTTCCTGGGCATAAGTATTACGTTTCAATAGTCGCGAGTCGCTCCGCGAATTGAACTTTCCCAGGGAAGGGGCGCTTATGCAACGAGTGCATCGTTTCCGAGTCTGGCCTGACGTTTCGTTATCGCTGCTGGTTCAGCTTCGCTCACTGGCTCTTCGCACTCGCCCTCTCTCTACCCTCTGCTTTCTACTCTGGTCCCTGACAATCGCGACTGAATTATCAGCGTCGGAACAGGAAGACTGTGAGCAACTTCTCCTGACCGGCCAGTATCAGGCTTGTATTCAAACATCTGCCCTCGCCATTGAAAAAAAGGCGTACGGCTCCGAATGGCCGCTGATCAAAGCACAGGCTGAACTTGCCGTCGGGCAATACGCTGAAGCCCAGCAGACGATAAACGCTGGCTTAAAACGGTATTCCTGGAGCCTGCCCCTACGATATCTTGCCTGGCAGATCTACCACCTGAATAATGAGCATGAAGCTGCAGACGCGTTTCTGAACAGCATTCATGAACTCGCCAGCCGTTCTGCCTGGCGCTATACCGATGCTGACAGTCTGGTGGCGCTGGGACAGGCTTCCCTGCAACGGGGAATGGATCCTGGTCAGGTACTCGAAACTTTTTTTGATCGTGCCATCCAGGAATATCCCGACCAGCGAGCTGCCTGGCTTGCCAGTGGGAATCTCGCTTTAGCTAAGCACGATTATGCCCTGGCCAACGAAACTTTCACAGCGGGACTGAAACAGGTCCCCAAGGATCCAGATCTCCTCTTCGGACTTTCACAGGCATTAGCACGTTCCGACTCTCAACGCGCTGCCGTGCTCGCCGCCGAAGTTCTGGAAATCAATCCCCGCCACATTCCAGCACGAATGATGCAGGTTGGCCAGCTGATTGATTCGGAACAGTATGAGGCGGCCAAAACCGAACTGAATCAGATCCTTTCGATCAATCCTCATCTGGCTTCTGCCTGGGCCAGCCTGGCTGCGATCGCCCATTTTGAAAATCGTCCTTCAGATGAAACCGCCTATTACTGGCAGGCCTTAAGTCATCACGATCAAAACCCGCATGTGGACTACCTGATCGGCAAAACACTCTCGGAACATTATCGATTTTCAGAGGGTGCCACCTACCAGAAACAGGCTCTGGAGAAAGAGGAAAAATATCTGCCGGCCCGGATTCAACTCGCCCAGGACCAGTTAAGGCTGGGACAGGAAGTCAGTGGCTGGGAGCATGCTCAACAGGCACACAACCAGGACGGTTATGATACGACTATATTTAACCTGCTGGAGCTGAAAGACCAGTTGGCTCGCTTTAGAACACTGGAAGATGATTCCTTCATCATTCGCATGGAAGCCAGAGAAGCAGCGATATACGGTGAGCAGGTCAAAGCTCTGCTCCATGAAGCCAAACAGTCGCTCTCTCGGAAATATGGACTCAAACTCAACCAGAAAATCACCGTCGAAATCTTTCCCGATCCGGATGATTTCGCCGTGCGTACGTTTGGTATGCCCGCTGTCTCAGGCTATCTGGGAGTCTGTTTTGGCAAAGTCATTACCGCCAACAGTCCCGCTTCGCAGGCCGATCACCCTGCTAACTGGCAGTCTGTGCTCTGGCATGAATTCTGCCATGTCGTCACCCTGGAACTCACCCACAATAAAATGCCCCGCTGGATCAGCGAGGGTATCTCAGTGTATGAAGAACGTCAGAAGAATGCGTACTGGGGCGAGACCATGACTCCCCAATATCGCGAAATGATCCTGCAGGGAGAAACCACCCCCATCAGCCAGCTGAGTAGCGCATTCATGAACCCCAAAAGCAGTCTGCATATTCAGTTTGCGTATTACCAGTCATCCATGGTCGTGGAATACCTGGTGAGGAACTTCGGTCTGGAAACCGTACGTGACATTCTGGGTGACCTGCAGGCGGGCATCCCCATCAACGTTGCTATCGAACGTCGCACAAAGATACTGGGAGAACTGGAAGAAGAGTACGCTGCCTGGCTGAAACAGCAGGCACACGATTTCGCTCCACGAGCAGACTGGTCCGAACAGGACCTGCGACCGCTACTCAATGACGATACCAAACGCTTCGATGACTGGATTCGGGAACATCCTGACCATTTCCGAGGTCTGATGGCCTATGCAACGATTCTTTCAGAAGAAAACCGCACAGTTGAACTCGAAACCATCCTTAAAAAACTGGTGGAAATCTATCCTGAATATACCGGAGCAGATAACGCTGCCCAACAATTGGCCCAACTTTACCAGAATCAGAAACGTTTCGCAGAGGAACAACAGATTCTGGAAGAGCATGCCCGCATCAATCCTGACGCATTGGTAGTCTACCAGAGGTTGATCGAACTCTATCAGCAGCAGGAAGACTGGTCTGCCGTTTATCAAACGGCCCATCTGGCCCATGCCGTGAATCCCCTGAATCAGGATTCACAACTCTCACTTGCCACCGCCTGTACCAGACTGGACCGGCGGCAGGAAGCGATCCAGGCCTACCGGGCGATTCTGGCATTAGATCCCCATAATAAAGCTGAAATACACTACCAGATAGCCCGTCTGCTGAAATCAGAGAACCAGCAGCAGGCAAAACGACACACACTGATCGCGCTCGAACAGGCCCCCCGTTTTCGGGCTGCCCACCTTTTACTCCTGGAATTGACAACAGAGAACACCACCCCACGCTCGCAACGGAACTGACATGTAAACACAGAGGCTCGGGAGGAGCCTGCCATGAACAAAACCCTGATTTCACTGGCAGCCACAGGCATTATACTGATCGTCGCCACGATCTGTATTGGACAGTACCGCTCCCGCATCCCCATGGACCGGAATGGTGTTCCGGAATGGAAAGTTGATCCCGAGTTCCAGCATGACGTCTTCACGTTCGTCCGCATCCGCTACAACTCACACCGGGGCTGGCGCCGCTGGGCTACCGATTATCCAGACAGTGATCTGAACTTCTCCTACCGTCTACAGCAATTAACTTCGCTGAAAGTCGATCCTGAAGGTCGAATCCTCGAACTGACTGATGAGGAGCTTTTCCATTACCCGTTTATTTATCTGATTGAGCCCGGCTCCCTTGAATTTACGGAAGAAGAAGTCACCGCCCTGCGACGTTACCTGACCAACGGTGGCTTCATGATGGTGGACGATTTCTGGGGAGAAGCCGAGTGGGATAATTTTGCCTGGGAAATGAAACGTGTTTTTCCGGACCGCGAACTGGTCGACATCCCTCTTGAACATCCCATTTTCCATTGTGTGTATGACCTCAAAGAAAAACCACAGGTCCCCAGTATCGGCGTCGCCCAGTGGGGACGCTCTGAAGGAATTACCTGGGAACGGGAAGATGCCCGGGAAGTGCATTATCGCGGCCTGTTCGACGATAGCGGCCGATTGATGGCGGTTGTCTGTCACAATACCGATCTGGGTGATGGCTGGGAACGGGAAGGGGAGGACAAATGGTACTTCCGTGAGTTCTCGGAAAAGAAAGCTTATCCCCTGGGGATTAACATTGTGTTTTATGCCATGACCCACTGAATACAGCGTCTCTGCTTTGACAGTTTTTTTATCAGGAGTCGAAACGTGAATTTGAAACTTGTCTCCCCCGATGTCAGCGACACTGACGAGCGCATCTTTGAAATGCTGCAGAACAGTCGACAGCAGATTGACCGCGAAATTTCTAAAGCAGTCATTGGGCAAAAAGAAATTATCGACCAGCTCCTGATTGCACTGTTTGCCGGCGGACATTGCCTGATTACAGGTGCTCCGGGCCTGGCAAAAACTCTGCTGGTTAATTCCCTCGCCCAGGTCTTCAAACTGAAATCTCAGCGTATTCAGTTTACTCCCGACCTGATGCCCGCCGACATCACCGGGACGGAAATTCTGGCAGGTGATACATCTGAATCACGGGCAATGAAGTTCGTTAAAGGCCCCGTCTTCACCAATATTCTGCTCGCAGATGAAATCAACCGCACGCCTCCCAAAACACAGGCTGCTCTGCTGGAAGCGATGCAGGAAAAACAGGTCACCGTCACGGGGATCAGATACGAACTGGAAAAGCCCTTTTTCGTGCTGGCAACTCAGAACCCGATCGAAATGGAAGGCACATACCCTTTACCAGAAGCACAATTGGACCGCTTCATGTTTAATCTGGTCATCGATTACCTCTCTGAAGATGATGAGGTCGCCGTTGTGACCCAGACGACAGCCCGCAATTCTGAACCGATCGAACCACTGTTTACCGGAAATGATATCCAGCAGTTCCATGGTTTTGTGCGTGAAGTACCTGTTGCCGAAGAGATTGTCCGTTACGCGGTTCAACTTTGTGCGGCTTCCCGGCCACACCAGGAGAATACTCCGGAATTTATCAATGAGTGGGTCAACTGGGGTGCCGGATTACGTGCAGCCCAGAGTCTGATTCTGGGCGCCAAAGCCCGGGCCGTTCTGCGGGGCCGAGTTCATGTCACCCAGGAAGATATTGAGGCCCTGCTGGCACCAGTCCTGCGTCACCGAGTTCTGATCAACTATCGCGCAGAAGCCGAGGGGGTCACCGTGGAACAGGTTGTGCAGAAATTGATAGAGACTATTCCCGCCCCCGTCAAAGGATGAATTGAAGCTGCATGAACACAAATACCACAGCCCGCCGTAATCAGAGACTGATGTCTCAACGCATTGACCCTGCCTGTCTGATGCGGATCAAATCTCTCGAATTACGTGCAAAAACCGTTGTTGAAGGAACCTGGAAAGGACTGCATCGCAGCCCCTACCACGGGTTCTCCGTTGAATTCACCGAATACCGCGAATATACGCCCGGAGATGACCCGCGCCATATCGACTGGAAACTGGCAGCTCGCTCCAACGAACACTACATTAAACGATTTGAGGAAGAGACCAACCTCTGCTGCCATATGTTGCTCGACCTCAGCACCTCGATGCAGTTTCAGAGCCTGGGCTATACCAAAGCCGAATACGCCAAAACCCTGGTTGCAACATTTGCCTATTTTCTAGCCCAGCAGCGCGATGCCACCGGACTGATCATTTTTGACGAGCAGGTAGAAACGGTCATCCCCGCTCGCTTTACGCGAGGCCAGCTCAGACGAATCCTGATCGAACTGGAGCGTCCCCCGCAAGGTTCACACACCAATCTGATCTCTCCATTGAAACATGCAGTAGAAACCATCAATAAACGAGGGCTCGTAGTCCTGATATCTGATCTGATGAGCCCCCTGGATGAGTTAAATACCCACCTCGGCTATCTTCGCGCACAAGGACACGAAGTCGCATTATTCCAGATTCTGGACCCAGCAGAAATTCACCTTAATTTCCACGAAACAGCCATCTTCGAAGATCTGGAAACTGGTGAGCGTATCGCCCTCAATCCCAAAGCAGCCCGGGATAATTATCAGCAACAGTTACAGGAACATCAGGCGGCGATTCAGTCGTTCTGCCGCAAACAGGGAGTTCATTACCATCAGTTAACCACAGATATGCCCCTTGAGCTGGGGCTTTCTGAATTCCTTACCGATCGCGCTGCCTGACAGTGCTATCTAATTAGAGGACCTGAGTTGAGTTTTTTAACCCCACTTTATTTAGTTGGTATCATCGCCGTCGGACTGCCGATTCTGCTGCATCTGGTTCGTCATCAGCCTAAGAACGTCCTCTATTTCAGCTCTCTCCGCTTTCTGGAACACAAGCCCCACCAGACTAATCGCAAAAATAAAATCGAGCACTGGCTGTTACTCTCATTACGCGCTTTGGCCGTGATTCTCCTCGTCGCCGCATTCGCCCGCCCTTTTTTCAAGAACCAGGATCTGAAGCTCGCCTCAACACAGCCCCAGAGCCAGACCATTCTACTGGTTGACACCAGTGCCAGTATGCAGCGGGATTCCCTCTGGGAAAAAGCATTATCCCAGGCAAATGAGATCATCAAAGAGACGCCACCGAATCAAATCTCAGTTTTTACGTTTGACACACAGCTCAAAGCAGTCAAACCGTTACGACAGTCTCAAGAAACACATTCAGCGAGTTCTCTCGAAAAAAAACAGAATCTATTAGGGGAATTGACTCCCGGCTGGAAAGCAACTGATCTGGGAACGGCCCTGGCGGAACTGGCGGCACTCCTCCAGGAACAGGCAATCTCTGATCCAACCGGGAGCATCCTGCGTCACACAAAAGTCGAACTGATTACGGATTTCCAGGCAGGATCAAGAACCGAAGCGCTCTCTGAGTTTTCCTGGCCGAAGGAGTTAAGTGTGCGGTTGCACCAGCTAAAAGCTGACAACTTAGATAACGCCGGCCTGCAGTTACTCACGCTCGATGCTGAGTCTCAACCGACAATTCGAATTGTGAATGCAGCTAACTCTCAACAGGAAAAATTCACAATCGCCTATGAAGTACAGCCAGGTAAACTCGAAAAGAGTCAGCAGGTCTATGTCCCTCGAGGCCAGTCTCGAGTTGTCCGTATGGCCGCCTGGCAACAGCCAGCCTCTGTTCCCAGAATTGTGCTCAGTGGCGATCAACAGAATTTTGATAACCACCTTTATCTTCAGCCCCCGGTCCGGCCCAATCTGACCATTGTGCATTATGGGACTCCTGCCGAAAACTCGATTGAGTCTGCGAATTACTTTGCCCGACGGGCCTTTCCCAGTACCAGCCAGCGTTCCATTGATTTTCAAACAATCGGCCCTGATTCACCACCACTGCTGCTCACCGCAACAGAGATCCATTTGATGTTGATCAGTCGGCAACTGGCACCAGATGAAACAGAACAGGTCCAACGTTATCTGGAGCAGGGGGGAGTAGTCCTTCTCACGCTGCACGATGATCAGTCCACTGATTCGCTGAATCAGCTGGCGACGCATAACGCAGACACCACAGCACTGATAGAAACAGTCTCCCCCGAAATCAACGGTTATGCCTTACTCACCGATATCAATTTCGAGCATCCCCTGTTTCAGATTTTTCAGGCTCCGGAATTCTCAGACTTCACCCGACTGAAATTCTGGAATTATCGCGGGCTCAAACTGCCGGAACAGATTCCACATCGGGTACTGGCCCGCTTCGATCATCAGGCTCCCGCGATACTGGAAATAACACGAAACAAAGGAAAACTGCTCGTAATGAGCTTTGGCTGGACGCCTCAGGAAAGCCAGTTCGCGCTATCAACAAAATTCGTCCCCATGTTAAATGCAATCCTGACTCTGAATGACCGAGCCCAGAATACCCCGGCGCAGTTCACGATCGGCCAGAAAGTCAATCTCCCCGCAGATCAACAGACGCGTCTGATCAGCACGCCTGATCGCTCCCAGATCAAACTTGCTTCCGATCAGCAGGATTTCACAGAAACGATTCTGCCCGGACTGTATCAGGTTGAAAGTGATACCCAGTTGCCCCCGACCAGGCAGTTTGCAGTAAATCTGGATATTAACGAAAGCCAGACAGAGCCTCTCGCGCGAGAGAAGCTGGAAGCACTTGGAGTCCACTTTATGGACTCCGATCTAGAATCGCAGGAGCATACTTCTCCCGCCGAACTTCAGCGTCAGGCACAGTTGCGAGAACTGGAACAGAAACAGCAGCTTTGGCGCTGGTTGATTATAGTGGCTCTTGCGTTACTGGGCCTGGAAACGGTGCTGGCCAGATGGTTGACCGGCAAATCTTCTGCGACAGGAAAGGCGTAAACATGGGCCTGCCCGATCTATTAAAACAGCTGAATCAGGTCATTTTTCGCCAGCAGATCAGTCTGAAGCTTAAGCGACTGACACTACTCTGGCTGGTTGCAGGCTGCCTGACCCTGCTGACGGTACTCCTGCTTCCCCCCGTCTCAGCACCTGCCGAACAGTACTTGTTATTGGGGGTTTTACTGGGAATCCCAACCTGTATCGCTGTCGGTATGCTGGTCCATCGCTCACGCAACCGCTACTCACCAGCCAGTCGGCATGCAGTGGCAAAACTGATCGAAGAAACTTATCCTGATCTCGACACCAGCCTCCTCGCAACACTGGAGCTGGAAAAGCAAAACTGGAATGATTCACCCACTTTTCTGCAGAAGCGTCTGCTGGCCCAGGTCATTTCACACGGCACAAGCCATGACTGGAGGCAGGCGATTTCCAACCGCAGGCTGATTCTACAGAGCACCACACACTTAACCTGCTTTACTGCCTGGTTGCTCTGCTGCCTGAGTTGCTGGAATCTGCTCCGGGCCGCTCCCACTCCCCAAAAAGCCGCTGTCGCTCTCATCAACCAGGCTCAACTGGAATACAAAGTTGAAATTCAACCCGGCTCTACCGAGGTGGAAAAAGGGCATCCTTTGCTGATCACCGCACGTTTCTCGGGAAAAGTCCCCGAGACTGCAACTCTGCATTTCAAAACTGCCAGTGGGACCACCACAGAACTTCCGCTGACCAAACAGCTGGACGACCCTATTTTTGCGGTTCGAATTCCTTCTGTAACAGAAGATTTGAGCTATCGAGTGCACTCAGCAGACTGGAAGTCAGATGTTTCACAGATAAAAGTCTATGTCCTGCCCGAACTGGTTCAGCTTGACAGCACTATCACGCCGCCCGACTATACAGGTCAACCAACGCAGCGCAATGAAGACAGTCTCACACTGAGTGCAATTGTTGGTTCCAAAATTCAATTCCACGCCCGCTTTAATAAGCCTGTCAAAACAGCTGAACTTAGAACCGATAACGGCAATTCGTTGCACATGGGAATCGATTCAAATGGATTATCGGGCCGTATGACATTGCAGGCAGAACAGGACCAGACCTGGAACCTGCACCTGAACGACAGCGATGGTCGTTCAAACCGCACACCGCCATTTATCGATCTGGCCGTGATCCCCAATCTTCCACCTGAAATCAAAATCACATTTCCAGCTCGCGACACCCGTGTCTCCCCACTCGAAGAAGCAATGGTTCAAGGCACCGTAGTAGACGACTTCGGCCTGCAACAGGTAGGTCTGGTTTACTCGATTCCTGGCCAGGAACCTCAAACTGTAGTACTCCGTGAAAGCGATAAAGCAGCAGTCGATTTCACAGCTGAGCACATTCTCTCCCTGGAACGTCTGCACGTGCAGCCCGACACCCTGATTTCCTATTACCTGTTTGCTGAGGATCTCGAAGCAGAGGGTCGCACGCGCAAAGTCCTCAGTGACATGTATTTCATGGAAGTCCGTCACTTTGAAGAGATATTCCGGGAAGGACGATCTCCCAGCGGCGCCTCACAGGCAGGAAAAAGTGGTGGCAACGCACAACAGGCCGAGAAGCTGGCAGAACAACAAAAACAGATAATAAATGCAACCTGGAAAGTCATCCGCCGCGAGATCAAGTCAACCGTTTCTGAACAGTTTTCCCCAGATCTCGAGACGCTCTCGCAAGCACAACAGTCGCTGGTAGCAGAATTGCGCAAGCTTTCCGAAAAAATCAAATCCCAAAAATCAAAAGCACTGATTGACTCCATCTCGCAAAGCATGCAGGAGGCCGCTACCTGCCTGGACTCCGCCAGGGAGGCGCAGTCTGTATCGACACTTTCAACGGCTCTGGCTGCAGAACAGACCAGTTATCAGATGCTGCTGAAACTGCGTGCCCGGGAACATAAAGTCTCCAAGAGTAAAAACGGCGGAGGCAGCAAGGGGGGAGGCAGCAGCCGTTCGCAGACTCAACTGCAGCAACTGGAACTGACCAATAAAAAACAGCGTTATGAAACAGAAAATCAGGCTTCTCAGCCCGCTGCTGCTCAACCAGATCGGGAATCACTTCAGATTCTAAATCGTCTGCGGGAACTGGCTGAGCGTCAGAAAGATCTGAATGAACAGCTCAAGGAGTTGGCCAATAAACAGCGGTTTGCCAAAACAGACGCAGAACGGGAAGAAATCGAACGACAGCTCAAACGCCTGCGGGAACGACAACGCGAACTGTTGCGTCAGGCGGATGAAGTGGCCCAGCGGATGGATCAGGCCAAACAACCCGATTCAATGAAATCACGTCGCGAACTGGAACAGACCCGCCAGCATCTTCAACAAAGTGCCCAGTCATTAAAAGAGGGGCAGGTTTCCCGGGCTCTGAACTCAGGCACCCGGGCACAGCAGAAACTGAATCAGCTTAAAAATGACTTCCGCAAAAAAACAGCCAACCAGTTCGCCGATGCCATGCGTTCGCTGAACCTGCAGGCAGAACAGCTTGATCAGCAACAGCAGGCTATCAACCAAGCGATTAATGACCAGGAACGGAAACCGGGGCCGGGAGCACGGCGTTCCCTGCGAAGCCATCGGGGCAATTCGGAGTTGGCAGATCAGTTACAACAACAGGAAGACCGCCTCCAAGAAATCATGGAACAGATGAAGCAGGTTGTACAGGAATCGGAACAGGCAGAGCCGCTGCTCTCACGACATCTGTATGACGCAATTCGTAAAACGAGACCCTTTCGCCCCGAAGAGGCATTGAAAGATGCGGCCAATTTCCTGAAAGAGGGAAATGGTAATCAGGCTCGTGAAGCAGAAGAACGTGCTTCACGCGGCATAGAGACCATGAAACAGGGAATTCAGCTCGCCGCTGAGAGCGTACTTGGCAATGATCTGGAATCATTAAAACGCGCTCGCCAGGCACTCAAATCGCTTTCTTCTGAAATACAACAGGAACAGCAGCAGGCAAGCAATTCTCCCCAACAAAAACCACCAGGCACTGGTTCGGGAAAACCTGGTCCCCCATCTCCACAACAAGCAGGCCAGCGTCCCACTGCAGCAGGTTCTCAGGGACAAAGTAAACCGGGTGAGAATAGACAAGCCCAGAACAGCCTGGCACAGAATCAGCCGATGCCTGGAAAATCAGGTCAAAATCCGTCCACAGCCGAACAGTCAAAGTCCGGTCAGCCTCAATCAGGACAACCACAGCAGGGACAACCAGGACAAAGTCAACCTGGAAAAAGCCAGTCCAATTCATCAGGACAGCCTTCCAGTCAGGGGCAGGGGCGAGTTCAGCTGACATCGGCCCAGCCAGGCAAAGGAAACGGTTCTCAGGCTAACTCCCCCAACGATTCTCAAACTTCACCCGCTCCCAAATCTCTTAAGGGTCAACGGGGACAGTCTCAGGGAGGACCTGGTAGTGGCCAGGGAGGCCCCGGCAGCCCACCCCCTGGACCTTTGACGGGAAACCAGTTCCGCGAATGGTCAGACCGGATGCGGGACGTGGAAGAAATGGTGGGGGATCCCGAACTACGTAGTCGAGTCGCTCAAATTCGTGAACGCGCACAGAGTATGCGTGCAGAGTTTAAACGTCACTCCAAATCACCAGAGGGAGACTTGATCAATGCACAAATCCTGGAACCGCTGGCTGAAATTCAAACAATTCTGTCAAACGAAATCAGTAAACGAGGTGCGCAAACATCGCTGGCACCGATTGACCGTGACCCGGTACCAGAAAAGTACTCAGACCTGGTCCGACGCTATTATGAAGAACTAGGGAACGGAAAATGATCAGTCTGGCTGAAATTCAATTTGGTGCTCCGGGCTGGAGCCTTTTTGTACCAGTAGCCATCATCGCAGGACTGGGGCTGTTGGTCTATGCGTACCGTTCGCTGACAGTTCAACGTGCCCTGTCAGGGGGGGCAGCCGGGCTGAAACTTCTGGCGATTGCAATCCTGGCTATCACTCTGACGGAGCCACTCTGTAGTGGCACACGTATGGCCCCCGGCACGAATCTTTTCGCAGTTCTGGTTGATGACTCGCAAAGCCTCGCCATTCAGGACCCGAAAACGGGCAAACCCCGTAGCGAACAGTTGAAACAGTTACTAGTATCAGCGGATGAACAGCAAACAGACACTCAAGCCCGCTGGCTCATCGATCTGGAACAGAATTTTTCCGTACGCAAGTACTCGCTCGACTCCCATGCCCATGCCCGCTCTGATCTGACACACCTGAAATTTGAGGGAACGTCTTCGAATTTGGTAACCAGTCTCAATGAACTCAATCAGCGATACCAGAAACTGCCCCTCGCGGGAATCCTGGTGCTGACGGATGGAATTTCAGCCAGTGATACGAGTCAGTTGAAAACCAGTGTCCCCATCTATCCGGTTCCCATCGGTCATGTCGCTCGGTCAACCGATCTGGCAATTACTAATACTGCAGTCAGTTATTCTCCTTTCGAAGATGCTCCGATACGCATCCTGGCCGATCTTTCAGCCACGCAATGCCAGCAGAAACAACTTACCGCCCAACTAATAGATCCGGCTGGAAAAGTCGTTGAAACCATCACACGCGAAGTCAGTCAACCCGAGCAGCAGTTCCAGATTCGCTTCCAGGTCAAACCGGCAGAGACCGGCGTTGCCTTCTATCGGATTAAAACCAGTGTCAATATTCCAGAGGGAGGCGAACTGACGCTCGCTAATAACCAGCGCACACTGAAGGTCGACCGGGGACGGAAAGCACACCGGGTTCTTTATGTCTCAGGGCGTCCAAACTGGGAATTTAAATTTCTGCGGCGTGCGATTCAGGAAGATGAGCATATTCAGCTGGTAGGACTGATTCGCATTGCCCAAAAAGAAACAAAGTTTGATTTCCGCAGTCGAGACGGAGAAGAGGGCAATGCCCTGTATCGCGGCTTTGATGAGAAAAACGAAAAGGACCTGGAACGCTATGATCAACCGGTGTTTGTCCGGATTAACACACAAACGCCGAATGAACTGAAGGATGGTTTCCCCAAAACCGAAGCCGAGCTGTTTCAGTATGAAACCGTAATCATTGATGACCTTGAAGCAGCATTTTTTACTCACGATCAGATCGAACTGCTGACCCGCTTTGTTTCAGAACGGGGCGGGGGGCTGGTAATGCTGGGAGGCCAGGAATCGTTTCAACAGGGGGGCTATGACAAAACCGACTTTAAGCGACTGCTGCCAATCTACTTTTCTCACGCTCCCAACACACAGATTTCCAGCGATGTCCAGTTTCAACTGACACGAGATGGCTGGCTGCAACCTTGGTTGCGTCACTATAAACAGGAACAGGACGAACAGAAACGACTGGCAGAAATGCCGGCGTTCAAAACCATTAACCGGGTAGACACTACCAAACCAGGCGCGATCCTGGCAGCCGAAGCGAAAAGCACATCACGCTCCTCTACCCCCGCAATCGCTTCACAACGTTATGGATTGGGCCGCGTCACAGCGGTAATGATTGGGGATCTGTGGCGCTGGCGTCTCCAGGAAGATTCTCCAGATCCGCAACTCTATAAAGCCTGGCGTCAGCTTTTGCGCTGGATGACTACCGACGTTCTGGAACCAGTCTCGCTGCAGGTTGTAGAATCTGAAGATGCCTCATCGGGTACAAAAATCAAGATTCTGGTCCGCGATCCCGAATTTCAGAAACGCAGTGATTACCAGGTCGCTTTAAAAATCACAACTCTCGACGAAGAAACACTTGAACTCACAGCTGAACCGCTCGCCAATCAGCCAGGAGAATACCAGACATTGTATCTGCCGCAACAATCAGGAGGTTTTACTGCCACCGCCACAATCACGGCTCCCGATGGTAAAACTCAAACTGTCACCAGCGGCTGGGTAAATGCTCCCGAGATCAGAGAGTTTCGCTCGGCCCAGCCTGATCTGGCATTACTTGAGCAGTTGGCACATGATTCTCAAGGTGAGGTCGTTCCCGCTACCAAATTACGACAATTTGTCAATTCGCTGGATCAACGCAAGTTACCTGTGATGGAAGAGGCTGTTACACCACTTTGGCATCATCCGGGGGTGTTGCTGCTTGTCCTGGGATGTCTTTTTGGAGAATGGTCTCTCAGACGCTGGAAAGGATTACCCTGATGCGAAGTTTCAGAATCACCATTATTCTGGCGGCGTGCTCTCTGATCTGTGGGAATCCGCTAGTACACCTTGCTGCCGCAGAATCACCTGACAGACCAGAACGTTTTATCCTCGTGCTTGGGGCTGAAGGAACAGACGAATATGCCATTCAATTTGCTGACTGGGCTGAGAACTGGAAACAACTCGCGGTTGGAAAACAGGCCGAGTTGACTGTGATTGGAGAAAGCCTCGATGCCCGCAATTCTGATCGAACTTTGATCGAACGAGAACTGCTGCGTGCCCCGGAATCCTACAGTGCGACCTGGTTGATCCTGATCGGGCATGGTACGTTTGATGGGAAATCAGCTCGCTTTAATCTCCGCGGCCCCGACCTGACTGCGGAACAACTGCAAGTCTGTTGTGATCAGATTACACATCCACTCGCAGTGTTGAACTGTTTTTCGGCCAGTGGTCCTTTCCTGCAGGCACTCTCAGGGGAGAATCGTGTGGTAATCTCTGCTACCAAAAATGGATTTGAGTTCTACTTTTCCCATTTCGGTAAGTTTTTGTCCGCAGCGGCTTCCGAGCCAGAGTCAGATCTGGATCATGACGGACAGGTCTCACTCCTGGAAGCTTATCTGGCCGCTTGTCGTCAGACAGAAGCTCA
Organism: Gimesia sp.; assembly: GCF_040219335.1. NCBI lineage: Bacteria > Pseudomonadati > Planctomycetota > Planctomycetia > Planctomycetales > Planctomycetaceae > Gimesia > Gimesia sp. The sequence goes on from NZ_JAVJSQ010000004.1 coordinate 197,563, forward strand.
TTACCTGGAGCAGGGCCAACTGGCCACTGAGCATGCATTGCTGGACGATAACGGCGATCAGCGGGGCTCAAGAGCTGATCAATTTAAGGGGTTGGATCATCTCCTCGAGCCAGGAGCAACAGCCAGCCTGCCAGACGGACATCGAGCTCAGCAGTTTGCCGTCTGTGCATTGCGACCAGTTTCCCAGATCACTGGAACTCAAAAGCAACGCCGTGATGCACTGGAAATCAATATTCTGGAACTCAAACAGCGAAAGACAGAATTTGAATCCGAAGACGATTACTATCAACAGTTGGAACCATTAATGATTCAACTGGCTGAGATCTATCGGCAAGCGGAGCGGGGTAACACTCCCACCATTCATGACCCGCTGGTGGTCCCTGTCAAAGCAGAACAGACCGGCGAATAACCGGTCTGTTTGCATAGTAGATTCAATTTTGACAAGGTAAACAATATTACTCGCCACTGATTTCCTTGGCCAGTTTTTTGAGAGCTTCACTCTCAATCTGACGGACTCGCTCTCGCGTCAGTCCCAGTGCCTGCCCAATCTCTTTGAGGGTCTTCGGTTCCTCACCATCGAGCCCAAACCGCATCCGCAGGATGTTGGCTTCGCGATCTGGAATTTCCTTCAACAGCCTGAAAACATGTTTGAGGTTGTCATTTTCAACCAGTTCATCATCGGGCCCTTTGAGACGGTCATCGGGAATCATTTCTCCCAGCGACCAGCCGGCGTCCTGTTGTTCTGACTGCGGCGAGGAATTGTAAAGCTGAATTGCTTTCTTGACGATTTTCAGTTTCTTGGGAGGAAGATCCAGTTCACGTGCAACTTCCTCAGTCGTCGGAGTTCGGTCCAGCGTATCCTGAAGCTGGGCAGTTGCCCGCCGCCACTTGGTCAACAGTTCGACCATGTAGGCAGGAATACGGATCGTTTTCGCAGAATTGACCAGAGCCCGTTTTATTGACTGCTTGATCCAGTAACTGGCATAGGTACTGAAACGGGTCCCCATATCCGGGTCGAAGCCTTCGACTGCCCGCAGGAGCCCCAGGTTGCCCTCTTCGATCAGGTCCTGGAGTGGCAGGCCTTTGCCGGAATAAGCACGAGCAATATTCACCACCAGTCGCAGATTCGCACGAACCATCCGGTCGCGTGCCTCTTTATCACCATGTTCAATGCGATTCGACAGCTCTCTCTCTTCTTCGGCAGAGAGCAGGGCGGTTTCATTGATCTCTTTAAGATATGTTTCTAATGGATTCTGTACGGCTGAAGAGGAACGCCGTCGAGCAGTTTTCTGCATGGAAAACCTGTTATCTGTTTCTGGTGACAAATGGAAAGGCCGTTCGTTATCCCTGGCTTTCCATTCGATTTGCAACCGTTCGCGGGAACTCGTTTCCTCTCGACACGATAATTCAATCACAGTCAGTCGGTTAGATATACCGACACCCTGTAGAATTTCTATCGGCAGGCAACATCGCTTTTCTGAAACAGGACTCGAAAAGCAGCCCGGGAAAACACGGTTCTACGGAATCTGTAACGGTTAAATCGACTGGATAAGATTAGCGAGCTAAAACCCAGCTATCACAGTACTTTTTCACAAATAGCCCACACTGACATTGCATTCAGCAACTTTGATCCATGTATATCACCAGTCAAAAAACCTTACCTACTTAAGTATCTGATGGAGCAATTGATAAAGTCTCTACGAAAAAAAACGGCGATCATTCCTGATCGCCGCTCTATTAGCAACTGACAGTCAGTGACTGAAAGAGTTATACAAGTTTACTCTTCGCTGGAATCTTCTTCTTTAGAAGTTTCCGTACTCTCTGAAGGCATGGTGAACAGCGGAGCATCGCCACCGGTTCCCCCCATGAGTTCCTTACGGGGAGTGGAAGTAGCTTCGCTACTATCACCAGCAGCAGCTTCTTCTTCAATCGGTTCTTCGAGTTTACGACTCAGGCCGATTTTACGATCGTCTGTGTCGACACGCAGGATTTTTACATCCAGGGTTTCGCCGACTTTGACGATGTCTTCCGGATTTTCAACCTTGTGGTCTGCCAGTTCAGAGATATGGAGCAGGCCTTCCAGTTCGTCTTCCAGCTCAACAAAGACACCGAAATTGGTGATCTTGGTAACCACACCCTGTACGATTGCACCTGGCTGGTATTTCTGGGGAATGTCGGTTTCCCAGGGATCTGAAGAAAGCTGCTTCAGGCCCAGAGCAATCCGCTTGCGCTCTTCGTCAACAGAAATTACCAGACACTCGATTTCATCGCCTTTCTTCATTACTTCACTGGCGTGTGAAATCTTACGGGTCCAGGACATGTCGCTCACGTGCAACAGACCGTCGACACCTTCTTCCAGTTCGATGAATGCACCGTAGTTGGTAAGGTTGCGAACAGTCCCTTTGACCTTGGCACCTTCGGGGTATTTCTTGGTGACTTCGTCCCAGGGATTGGACTGAGTCTGCTTCATACCCAGAGAGATTTCCTGCTTGTCTTTGTTGACGCCCAGAACCACAACTTCGACTTCGTCGCCAATATTGACCAGTTCGCTGGGGTGGTTGATGCGTTTGGTCCAGGACATTTCACTGATGTGGACCAGACCTTCAATGCCGTCTTCCAGCTTCACAAAGGCACCGTAAGACATGACATTGACAACTGTTCCAGTAACCTTGGTTCCCACGGGGTATTTGGATTCGACCAGTTCCCAGGGGCTCGGTGATTTCTGTTTGAGGCCCAAAGCGATCTTTTCTTTGTCGCGATCAACACTCAGGATCATGACTTCGATTTCGTCATCAATCTTAACGATCTCAGTCGGATGATTGATACGGCCCCAGCTCATGTCAGTAATGTGCAGTAGACCATCGATTCCACCCAGATCGACGAAGGCACCAAAGTCGGCGATGTTTTTGACAACCCCTTTGACGATCTGACCTTCTTCGATTTTGCTGAGCAGGTCCTGTTTGAGCTTTTCGCGTTTTTCTTCGATGAGCTTACGACGTGAAACTACGATGTTACGACGGGCTTCGTCGATTTTCAGGATTACACACTCAATTGTACGACCAATGTAGTTGGCGATATCAGAGGGACGACGAATATCAACCTGGCTGGCTGGCAGGAAGACGTTCACGCCGATGTTGATCAGCAAACCACCTTTGATTTTGCGAACCACAGTACCTGAAACCACATCGCCTTCGGCGTGGGTTGCGATGACTTTTTCCCATTCGCGAATCCGGTCGGCTTTGCGTTTGGAGAGCATGGTCAGGCCGAACTCATCTTCGACCTCTTCGAGCAGTACCTGTACTTTATCACCGGCCTTGGGAGGCTCTTCCTCTTCGGACCATTCGTCGATATGTACAACACCTTCGCTCTTGAATCCGATATCAACGAGAACCTCTTCACCGTCGACACTCAAGACTACCCCGTCGATGATCTGATTCACATCATAGGCAATGGAAACCGATGCGTAGACATCATCCAGCACCCAATCATTCTCATCACCTTCTTCACCCGCTTCAACTTCGGGCATGACCTCGGCGAATGCCGCATCCAGGTCTTCGTCAGAAATACCAAACTCTCGAATTAAGTTACGATCAACCATACTAAAAAAAATCCAACTACACTTTTGATTTCGAAATTCATATTACGACTGGAAGTCATGGTTTTCTGATGTCAGCGGAAACAGAGCAAGGTTCTATTTCACAAGCTTAAAAGCGTCTCTTTATTGACATCATCGCATCATATTTGACAGATGCGGGCCTCTACAGGGCTGTCAACTTGCCTTCAAACCGGAACCGACAATCTAAAAAAAAAGCGAAGAGATCAGAGAATCTCCCGCAACGTTCCAGTGAATACCAACTTCTCCAAAACCATCTGTCTGACTTCATGGTCAATGCCCAACGCATTAATCAAGGCACAAAGCAGATCAGTCCGGCAAATATATCAGAAGGTTTTCATTTAATTCCAGCCATATAGGAGGCAGAAAGTAATGAAATCGCTGATTTCTTCGATTTTTCACCAAAATTGAGCCGGAATTCAATTTCACCCTGATTTAATGTCAGGAAAACCGGGGATGTGGCGACTCGTGTATCACAGACGGACTCTGTTGACTTAGTTTCGTGATTTTCTGGCGGATGGCATCAACCGAATCTGAATTATTCAAAATGGAGATTTTGAACTCTGTCTCGTAACTCTCACCGGGCTGTAACGCCTTAAGCCGCCCCTGTTCCCGTTCGGTTGCACGGAAATTAGGGTAATTGATGCCAGGTTCCAGGCCAGTCACGTAGCCAGCGGCTTCGGGTTGAGTATTTTTCCAGAGTGTAAAACAGGGTAGTTTCGCCTGCACAAACTCAACCAGAACCCCTATTCCACCCTCTCTACCAGACAGCAGAGCAGGGGTAAGCCCCTGTTCGTCGGCGACGGGTTGAAAATAGTAGGCTTGCTCGGCATAACCTGGAGTCGGCCCCAGATAGGTTTGATATTCCGTAACACCTTCTGCAGCGCGAGGATCGCGTGGAGCCATTTCTTCGAAAGGGATCGAAAATTGAGCTCCCTCTTCCAGAAAAGGTGCCCCCACATTGATGTGATAAAGCAGTTCGGATTCTGCTTCACTGGCACCAACATTGATAACCCGGTCTTTGATTGTAAATGATTCAGAGCCTAATTGAGTCTTCAGGGTCGATTCCAGCTGCAACTGGCTGCCAAACAGCATGCCTTCTGTCATGCGTCCGGTAATTCGTATCCATCCCCCGTCTGCAGGATCCAGTTCGACTGAGACATAATGGGCAGGAGTATTCGCGATACGACCATGTAGAGTCAGTTCCGACTCAAGCGGGTTGCCACCATCATCTGTTCCAGGGGGGCCCATGGAAATCAGCCCGCATCGACAAATCAGTTCATTGAATCCACTTAGCCAGCCCAGGCCTCCTCGTTCAGAGAGGTTGACCAATGCAGGATTGACCGGGGCTTTGACAGGGGAATTCCACCCGAGAGGTAGTTCATCGAACATCCCGTTCCAGATGCCCATGCCCCTGGTAGGGATGATATTGAGCTTTAAACGCCCGTTATTAACTTCAATCAGATCCACTCCCTCAGATGGACCTCCATGCAATGGTCGTTTGTCGACAGACCATTCTGATTTCTTTGAAAACTCAGGGTGACTCTCTGAATTCAGAAAAACCTTCTCGATCCAGGTTTGAGAACTCACGTCAGTGAACAAAATCTGAGTTGGTTTCATTGGGGCGCCTCAATGCTGTGGGATCAGAAAATCGATACTTTCGTCATTACCGTCGCAATAATGAATTTCAGCCTGACGGTATGGATAATGTAAACCGCTCCATTTCACATATCCACCAGTGAATACGAAAACGAAACAGAAACTACTCTTGCAGATGCTATTTACGACTTATAATACAGAATAGAACTGATTAATCTCAAACCGACAACCCTTCTACGACTAAAAGTTGATCATGGAACCATCGTCTATCGCACGTTTTCCACAGTCTGATGAGCACGGCTACCCTTACACGACCGAATGGTACGACTCACTGAAATCGTCCCTGGGTGAAGCGGGCTGCCGTCAGTTAGGCTTCTATCCGATCCCGCCAGATTTTCTACTGTCGGTCGTGATCCCGATTTTCAATGAACAAAAGACGGTCGAGAACCTGATCAGCCAGGTCAAGGCAGTGCCCATTCGTAAGGAACTGGTACTCGTCGATGATGGCAGCACAGATGGCACTCGCGATATTCTCAAACGTCTCGAAGAACAGGCGCAGTCGGAACAGGATGCGTATAACGAAATCCGTGTCATTTTTCACGAGGTCAATCAGGGGAAGGGGGCAGCCGTCCGTACCGGTTTCCTGGAAGCGCAGGGGGATGTAATGCTGATCCAGGATGCTGACCTGGAATACGATCCCTCTGAGTACCCTCGTTTGCTACAGCCTATCATCGAAGGTCGTGCCGATGTCGTTTATGGCAGCCGATTTCTGGGAGATCAGCCGCATCGCGTTCTCTACTATTGGCACTACCTGGGAAACAGGTTTTTGACGACCCTCTCAAACTGTTTCACTAACCTCAACCTGACCGACATGGAGACCTGCTATAAGTTGTTCAAAAAGGATGTGATTAAGGAAATCGCTCCTGGACTCTGTCAGAACCGATTTGGTATCGAGCCGGAACTGACAGCAAAAGTGGCCCGACGTCGCTGTCGTATTTTCGAGATGTCGATCAGCTATGACGGCCGCACTTATGATCAGGGTAAAAAAATCGGCTGGAAAGACGGCGTCAAAGCACTCTGGTGTATCGTACGCTACGGTCTGAAGGATTAGTGACCAGCCTCAATCTGCAATAAGCTGGCTTAGCGGCTACACTTATTTTCACAACGGCTTGCCCGTTCCTTTCTAAAATCAGGTCTGCCACCATTGCCTGCGGGGCGGATTTTCCCATAGAATCAGCAAATAATATTTAATCTGGCAATGATACACATGTCTCCCCGCTCTTCGCAGGAAGAATTACCTGGTCAAACACGGATGTCTAACCAGAAGACAATGACACACCAGGATGATCCCAGCCATCAGCAACCAGTAAGAAGATCTTAAGCAACGAACGGAACAGCATATGGCCTCTCCGCAGGAGAATCCCCAACGAACCCCTCCTCCCGGCAAAGATCCCCAAAAGCCATCCAGCAAAGAAACTCAAGGTGCCCCTTCAACCGGCCCCTGGCTGATTATTCTGCTGATTCTGGTCATTGGCAGTCTGATGATGATGAAATCTTCGCCGGAGAATACCGGTTCGAAGGTCGATTACAGCTTTTTCATCGATGAGCTCAATAGGGGCAACGTCGATTCCGTCGAGTTCCATGGAGATATTCTGACCGGTAAATGGAAAGTCCGTCCGAAAAATCCGGATGATAAAGAAAAGAAGGGTGAAAAGCTTGCGGAAGAGTTTAATACCGTGCTCCCCTCTCACCCGGTTGAAGATCGTGACCTGGTTCCCGAACTGATTAAACAGAATGTAACCTTCAAAGCCGAGAGTACCAGTGTCGGTATTGGTACGTATATTTTACCCTGGCTGATTGGTCCCTTGCTGATCATCGGCTTCTTCTGGTTTATGCTCCGACGGTCGGCCGATCCCATGGGATCGGGAATGCTTGGTAATTTCACCAAGAGCCCGGCCAAACGATTCCGGCCTTCCGAGGAACAGACCACCTTCGACGACGTCGCTGCGATGGAACAGGCGAAGGCGGAACTGCAGGAAGTGGTTGAATTCCTGAAAACTCCGGCCAAATTTCAGCGTCTCGGTGCTCAGATCCCCAAGGGTGTGCTTTTGATGGGCTCTCCCGGTACCGGGAAAACTCTGCTGGCCCGTGCCACCGCAGGGGAAGCCGGCGTTCCCTTTTATTCGATTAACGGTTCGGAATTTATCCAGATGTTCGTTGGCGTCGGTGCCAGCCGGGTGCGTGACCTGTTCCGCAACGCCAAGGAAAATGCCCCCTGCATCATCTTCGTCGATGAAATCGATGCCGTTGGTCGAATTCGTGGTGCCGGACTGGGCGGGGGACACGATGAACGCGAACAGACCCTCAACCAGATGCTCAGTGAAATGGATGGCTTTCAACAGAATGAAGCCGTCATTGTGATCGCCGCAACCAATCGTCCCGATGTTCTGGACCCGGCACTGCTGCGTCCCGGGCGATTCGACCGGCATATCACCGTTGACCGTCCAACTAAAGAGGGCCGGGCGGCGATTCTAAAAGTACATTCGCGGAAAATCCCCCTCTCGGATGATGTCGATCTGGAAAAGATCGCTGCAGGAACAATCGGCTTTTCGGGAGCTGATTTGAAAAACCTGGTAAATGAAGCAGCCCTGTCCGCGACACGGCTCAATAAAGATCAGGTAGACAAAGAAGATTTTGACAATGCACGGGATCGTGTTTTAATGGGACCACCTCGTGAAGAGATTCTCAGTGAAAAAGAGCGGGAAATGACCGCTTACCACGAAGCAGGCCACGCGTTATTAGCCTGGTTGCTTCCGGAGATCGATCCTGTGCATAAAGTGACCGTCATTCCTCGCGGCAGAGCGTTGGGCGTGACACAACTGCTGCCCGATGAAGAGCGTTATAACATGGGTGAGAAACAACTCCACTCACAGTTAGCCTTTATGTTGGGTGGTCGTGCTGCAGAAGGGCTGGTGTTTGGTGAGCATACAGCCGGAGCAGCAGACGACATCAAGCGTGCCACACAGATCACACGTAAAATGGTCGGACAGTGGGGCATGAGTGGTGTAATTGGACCTGTGGCGTTTCGCCACTCAGATGAAAACCCGTTCCTGGGTAAAGAGATGAAATCTCAAGGCGAGTGCAGTGAAGAAACTGCACACGTCATTGACCAGGAAATGCAGCGGTTCTTAAACGCTGCTGAAGAACGGGCAGTGAAGATTTTAACAGAAAACAGGGAGAAACTTGACCTGCTGGCAAAAGCACTCGTAGAACAAGAGGCCATTGACAGTAATGACATCAAGCGTCTGATCGGAGTTTCGGTTCGGGAACAAGCGAATCTGGATAACGCGAAGCAGGCTGGTACTGATACAGAAAATGAACAGCCACCAGAATAATGCTCCGGCACAGGATGCCTCAGCGCAGAGCGAGATTTCTCCTGCCTCAGCAGGAATTTACAGGATATGAATCAGAAGAAGAAAAAAAAGACGACAACTGCCAGTTTTGATCAGTTAGGACTCAAAGACAAAATATTAAAAGACCTGAGTAAAGCAGGTTACGAAAAACCAAGCCCCATTCAGGCTGAGTTGATTCCGATTGCAGTCACCGGCAAAGACTGTATAGGTCAGGCACGTACTGGAACCGGTAAAACTGCGGCATTCTCGTTGCCGGTTCTGCAGCAGATTGACCTCAGACGCCCTGGAATCCAAGCCCTGATCCTTGCTCCGACCCGCGAGTTGAGCGAACAGGTCGCTGTGGAAATCCGTAAACTCTGTCCTTCGAAGTCACTCAGTCTGGCCGTTCTTGTGGGAGGTAAGCCGGTCCGTCCGCAGGAAAACCAACTGAAGAAAGGTGCCCAGATCGCCGTTGGTACCCCTGGTCGAGTTATCGACCATATCAACCGAGGTAATCTGAAGCTGAGCACCCTACGCTTTGCCGTTCTCGATGAAGCAGACCGCATGCTGGACATCGGCTTTCGACCAGACATTGAGAAGATTCTCCGCAAGTGTCCCAAAGAACGCCAGACATTGTTGCTCTCAGCAACACTGCCACCTCCCGTTGAGCGGTTGGCACAACGCTATATGAATGAGCCCGTGATGATCGATCTGTCTGAGAACAAAGTCAGCGTCGATGCCATCGATCAGTATTACATCACTGTCGATCCAGATCGAAAAATCAAACTACTCTCACGACTCTTATTCCAGGAACGTCCGAAACAGACCATCGTCTTCACGCGAACCAAACGGGGAGCCGACAAGCTGGATCGGATCTTCTCGAAAAAATTGAAGGACGTTGCCGCCATTCACGGGGACCTGCCTCAACCCAAACGGGACCGGGTACTGAAAAAATTCCGTGAAGGAAAAATCCGTCTGCTGATCGCCACCGATGTGATGGGACGAGGGATTGATGTCAGTGGGATTTCACACATCATCAATTTTGATATTCCTGAATTCAGTGATGACTATGTGCACCGTATTGGACGAGTTGGAAGACTCTCATCAGATCTGAAGGGGGCCGCATTCACCTTCGTCGCCCCCGATGAAGGTGATCAGTTAACCAATATTGAGAACCGGATTAACCACATGATTCAGGAATTCCGGGTGGATAAATTTGAAGCCTACCGCCCCAAAAAACCACGCAAGGAACTGGAACAGATTTCTCACTTGGGGAACACAGAGCACCTGATCAATCCTGAGTTCGGTGATTTTTAAGCTGCCTTAAGCCTGTTGCTGGAGAAACTGCTCAATGCGGGGCAGCATGATTTCATGGGCGTCTTCAAAGACGTAATGCCCCGCGTCCGGAATTCGCAGTGTCTCTGCCTGCGGAAACCGACGCTCGAATTCATCCAGAAAATTTGTAGTAAAGCACCAGTCTTTTTCTCCCCAGATTAACAGCATCGGCTGGTCTTTGAACTGTGCGAGTCCTTCCTCGACGTGCTTCAAAGTTTCATAACTGCGGTGAGAAGGTTTCAGCGGGATATCCTGCACGAAACGGTGCACAGCAACTCGATTCTGCCAGTTGTTGTATGGCCCCAAAAACCCGGTTTTGACATCTCTGGTCATCCGATCATGTTTCTCCACTGCCATCCGAATTGCAGCCCCGGAAAAGAGATTGAGACCACGCACACCCCAAGCCCCCAATACAGGGATTCTGCAGACTGCAATTCGCAGGGGAATTTCCTGCGAACGAAAGGCAGCAGTGTTCATCAGGACGAACTTCCCGAACCGCTCAGGAAGGTCGACCGCAGCCCCCATCCCGATGGCGCCGCCCCAGTCATGGGCAAACAGTGTGATATTCTTGAGATCCAGTTCTGTGATAAGTGTCTGCAGATTTGCAATATGTGTCGCAAGAGTATAAGAATAATCCTGGGGCTTATCAGAGAGCCCACATCCCATGTGATCGACGGCAATCACGCGATAAGAGCGGGAGAGCTGCTTCACCAGCCGCCGCCAGGCGAAGCTCCAGGTAGGATTTCCGTGCACCATCAGCAGAGGCTCTCCCTGGCCTTCATCCAGATAGTGATATTGATGTCCGTCAATCTTCAGCCAGTGCGAAGCAAACGGATATTCTTCTTGGATCTGTTCACGAAAATTCATGTGGGCTTCTTCAATCGTAGTCTCTGACAGCATTTCTAGCGATGGCTCTCTATTACTGGTTTTGCATACCTTATCGGGATTCCCCGTTTCTGGCGAGTGAACCATCCAGTGCTTTTAAAAACCGCTCCAGATCTTCCCTTTGATGGGCGCAGGTCAGGGAAATTCGTAATCGGGAAGTCCCCTGGGGAACGGTGGGGGGCCTGATCGCTCCCACCAGAAAACCATCTGACTGCAGATCCCTCGCCACCTGCATCGTTAAGTCAGGATCGGACAGGATCACAGGGATAATTGGCCCGGTGGAGGCGGGCACCGTCAGCTGAGAACGTTCCTTCAGGCCTGATCTCAGATAGCGGGACAGCTCATGCAGTCGAACGCGTCGCACAGATTCTGTCTGGATGATTTCCAGTGCAGCACAGGCAGCAGCACAGATAGACGGGGGCAGGGCAGTGGAATAAATCTGGGTTCGCACGCGGTTCCAGAGCCAGTTGATCAATGTTTCAGAACCAGAAACAAAGCCCCCCAGGCAGCCCACGGCTTTACTGAGTGTACCAATCCGAATGGCCACTCTGTCTTCAACCCCCAGCTCTTCAGCCAGACCGCGTCCTTTACCTCCGTACACACCGGTACCGTGCGCCTCATCAATGATTAGACTGGCCCCAAACTCCTCTGCCAGTTCACAGAGATCACGCAGAGGGGCGGAAAGGCCGTCCATACTGAATACGGAATCGGTAACAATGAACTTCCTGCCTGCTCCCGTGGGTTTCGCGAGCTCGCGTTTCAGTTTCTCCAGCTGATCATGTCGGTAGACACGAAACCGGGCTCCCGAAAATCGGCAACCATCAATCAGGCTGGCATGATTTAACCGATCACAGAAAATGGTATCTGCTTCCTGAGCGACCGCTGAGATCACCCCCAGGTTGGCTGCATAGCCACTGGGAAATAACAGAGCCGCCTCAGCCCCTTCAAACTTTGCCAGCTGCTCTTCGAGACGAGCATGCCAGCTGGTTCGACCACTCACCAGGGCACTTGCGCGAGCCCCGACTCCCAACTCAGACAGTGCGGCAGAAGCTGCAGAGACCAGCCGTGGATCCTGTGCCAGGTCAAGATAGTCATTACTGGAGAAATTGACCAGTGTCTGGCCATCAAGCAGACAACGTCCCCCTGCTAGAGGCTGAAACATTCTGCGCGAACGAAACAGCCCCGCCTCCCGGATCTGCTGGAGATCAGTTTCCATCCATTCCGGAAGTTCAGAGGACGTCATAAATTCGTCTACCTGACGGGAAGAACTACGAGAGTCCGACTACTTGAGTGCAATTACATGATTGCTGAGCCGCTCAAATCCATCTTCCGTGATCAGGTAATTATGCTCAATCCTCATGCCACCGATACCTTCCACATAGACACCAGGCTCTAGAGTCACCACGTCACCGGCCAAAAGAGTATCGATGCTCTCCGGCACGAGAATCGGTGCTTCCGGATGCCCCAGTCCCAGGCCATGTCCGGCGTGATGCTGGAAGTTTTCCTTATATCCAGCATCCCAGATTGGGGCTGCCGTTGCGGCATGCACATCAGCACATTTGGTTCCCGCTTTGAGAGTCGACTCCCCACCCTGCATAGCAGCTTGACAGAGACCAAACAGTTTTTCCTGCTCCGCACTCGGTTCGCCAACCGCAATCGTATTGGTAAAATCGCTGCGATATCCGTGAATCACGACCGAATAATCGAGAACGAACAGATCACCGTTGCCCAGAACATGACCGGAAGGTAGTCCGCCTGCCTTGGGGATCTCAAGCGTTGAAGCCCGGAAGTCACCATAAATAATCACTGGCAAACCTGCGGCCTGCAGTACTGCGGCTTGTACTTTGCGGAAAATATCGAACTCACTCTTACCAGCCTCGACAATTTCCCGGGCACAGGCGTGACCTGCGTCACAGGCTTGCATGCACTGTTTCAGCAATGCAATTTCGTCATCGTGCTTCTGACGGCGCAACTGACGCAGCACGCTACCCAATTCAAGTATGGCATCGGTCTGAGTAATTTCCAATTCCTGCAGTGCCCCAACCGGCAGCCATTCAGCTTCGATGGCACCAGAACGTCCTTTTAATTGCGGGACGACTGACGCAAGTGCTTTAAACAGGGCGTGATCTCGATTTTTGACTGAATGTTTGTGGTCGTACCAGGTTTCAACGGCCTCGTGATCTACATAGAACTCGGCAGCTGCAGACCGGAGTGTGAAATTATCTCCGATCAGGGTAACGCCTTTTTCCCGATCCAGCAGTAACAGAGCCCGTTCGCCCCGAGAGAAACTGCAGGGTTGCACCAGAAAATTCGAGAGATACAAGACGTGACGTGGATCTGCAACCAGAATCCATTCCAGATGATCGGGAACAGCATCCCACAATCGTTTCTGTCGCGCCTGACATCCTTCTTTTGTCAACATAACGATATAGCCCTTCAGACAGATTTAGTTTTCAGCGTTTTTTTCAAATCGGCTTCTTTATTCGTAACCGTTTGCAACCAGCCAGCGTTCCGCATCCAAGGCTGCCATACACCCACTACCAGCCGCGGTGATTGCCTGCTTGTAGTTGTCATCGGCCACATCACCGGCAGCGAACACGCCATCCACGTTAGTATTCGTGCGGAAGGGAACCTGCCACTGGATAAAGCCCTTGTCATTCAGGTCGATTTGACCTTTCAGAAAATTGACATTCGGCGTGTGCCCGATGGCTGCGAAGTAGCCGGTGGCTTCCAGCTCTTCGGTCTGACTCTCATCGACGGTGCTGCGAATCCGCACGCCGGTCACGCCCTGTTCGTCGTTCCCCAGAACTTCGTCGATGACCGAGTTCCATTTGACTTCGATCTTTTCATTCGCGAGTGCCCGGTCTGCCATGATTTTACTGGCCCGGAATTCATCACGGCGATGTATGATGTAGACTTTCGAGGCGAACTTGGTCAGGTAAGAAGCTTCTTCCATTGCACTGTCACCGCCGCCGACCACCACGAGAGGATGATTGCGGAAGCGGGGCATCGCTCCATCGCAGACAGCACAGGCGGAAACGCCCATGTTCTTAAAACGATTCTCTGAGTCCAGACCCAGGTAATTAGCCCGGGCACCTGTAGCGATAATTACCGCCAAGGCTTCTACGGGTTCTCCATTAGACGGGGTTACTTTGTAAGGATGAGAAGAGAGGTCGACGTCAACCACATCATCTGTGACAACCTTGGTACCAAAGTTTTTGGCTTGTTGCCGCATCAGTTCCATTAGTTCTGGACCGCTCACTCCATGACCAGTGTGGGGAGCCATGTATTTGCGTTTCGATTCCTCAATGGAATCATTCAGGTAAGACTCCAGATTACCCGCAGGAAACCCTGGATAATTCTCGACTTCGGTTGTTAAAGCCAACTGACCGAGGGGAAGTGTTCCCTGTAAACGGTTTTCTTCAGTCACTGCTCCTTCGAAGCACAATGGCTCGAGATTGGCACGAGATGTATAAATGCAGGCTGCCCAGGCAGCGGGCCCTGATCCGATCACGACAACTTTTTCTGGCACGATTGATATCCTCCTGAGATGCATTCTTCTTGACTGATGAGTTTGAGACAAACCTACAGTACATGAATCTGCCAGTGGAATGGAATTGGTAAATACAGCCAGCATACGAACCTGGCGTGTGTCACAATCCTACTGAAGTTGGGGCAGGAATTCCAGAAGCCGGGAGGACCGGTTTAGGTGCTGAGACGGAAAAGAGGAAACAAAAAAAGGTGCTCCAAAACACCGAAGTGAATGGAGCACCTTTTCTGTGCTGAATGGAGCAAGTGCGGGCCAACGCTTGCCACCATCGCTGCCATAAGTACATTGCACAAGCTGTACCACTCAATATTTTTCCCTCATTTTTATCCCTAAGATCCTGATATATAGTCTTTTAGAGTTTTAAATAATTTTTAGCCGTTTTGAGGCCATTCCTGAATCCGTTGCATAATGCAACATTAGTTGCAAAATCAAACAGTGCAAAATGCAACACACGCTGCTGCGGGGCACTTTTCCAAGATTTGGCGATCGGAGTCTTGCTATTCCGGAGCTGGTTTTCATATTGTGAACCACAAACTGACCTGATCGGTCTAGAATCATATAAGTAAATGACTTATCTCCTGGCCAGGTTGCCGGGACCGCTACATGTATCAAGGAGAGTACCGTGTCGAATGCGTCGCCAGCACGGCCGAAAAAGTTTACCGTCCCCCGTTTCATCGCCGCCAAACAGAAACAACAGAAAATTACGATGCTGACAGCCTACGATTATCTGTCCGCAAAAATTCTGGATGAAGCAGGATTAGACTGCCTCCTGGTAGGAGACACTTTAGGAATGGTCGTGCAGGGCAAGAGCACAACACTGCCCGTGACCGTCGATCAGATGATCTATCATGGTGAAATGGTGGTCCGAGCCGTTCAGCGGGCTATGGTGATCGTCGATATGCCTTTCATGTCGTTCCACGTTTCTCCCGCTCAGGCATTGGAGAATGCCGGCCGGATTCTTAAAGAGACCGGTGCTGACGCCGTCAAACTTGAAGGGGGCGTGAACCAGGCTAAAACGATTGAAGCGATTGCCGCCGCAGATATCCCTGTGATGGCTCACCTGGGACTGAAACCTCAATCAGTACGTGCCCTGGGAGGTATGGGGAAAATTCAACGGGACGAAGACCAGTTGATTGCTGATGCCCTGGCAGCAGAACGCGCAGGAGCGTTTGGGATTCTACTCGAAATGATTACGGCTCCCATTGCCAAACGCATCACAGAAACCGTCACAGTTCCCACCATCGGTATCGGATCCGGAGCAGGTTGCGACGGACAGGTGCTTGTCACTCCGGATATGCTGGGTATGAATGCCGAATTTCACCCGAGATTCCTCAAAAAATACGCGGATCTGGCATCAGATATCACGACAGCAGTGCAGGCTTATGCCAGTGAGGTTCGGGAAGGCACCTTCCCGGATGAATCACACAGCCATATCTGATATTTTTTAATCCATTTATTTAGTGGATTTAGCGGGTAAAACTTTTACCCGCTTTCCCAAAAGATTGTCGATCCCGAGCACGAACATGACCCAGAGAGCTGAAAAAGCTTCTTTCATATTAATTTTGGAACTGCCATACCGACGCTCTTCGAACGTGAAGGGAACTTCCTGAAAGGTACAGCCAACCCTGCGGCAGCGGTAAAGAATTTCTTCCTGAAATGCATATCCTTTAGCACGCAGCAGTTTAAAATCGATCTCAGCCAGTTTCGGAACGCGGTAACAGCGAAAACTGCCGCTGCAATCACGTGATTTCAAGCGTAGTAGCAGTCGAGCATACCAGTTGATGGCACCACTCATGAAATAACGCTTCGGCCCCCAACCCTCGATTTTTCCTCCGGGCACATACCGAGAGCCGATTGCTACATCTGCCTGTTCAGTTGCAGCCACGAGATCAGGCATAAATCGAGGAGGATGGCTGAAGTCGGCATCGAGATTCAGTACCAGATCATAGTGGTTTTCAATTGCATACTGAAAACCGGCAATCGTAGCAGTTCCCAGGCCCAGTTTGCCGCTGCGGTGAATCGAATGAATTCGCGAATCCATCTTCTTGAGCGATTTGACATAATCGCCTGTGCCATCCGGTGAGTTATCATCGATCACCAGAATGGCAGCATAGGGGAGATATTGATGAATCTCCGGAATCAACTGTTCCAGATTTTCCTTCTCATTGTAAGTACATAATGTCACCAGCAGGCGCGGAGTAGCAGATTCATTCATCGGTTTCAGAAGCCCAGCATTCAATCAGTCAAATCATTGGGGGGGAATCAGCAACGGTGTTTGTTGACTTGTAGCAGGCTCAGGAGCAGGAATCAACGGCGCACCCGGGGTATCTTCTGCCCGGGGAAGGGGAGGTAACCCAAGATTGTTGATCTCAGGAAGGGGTTTGGGTGCAGTTGTTTTGTTTTCAGACTCTTTGCGAGCGGGTTGCTGCTTTACAGCCGGAGGGGGCGGTAGCGTTCCAGATATAGGAGCCGAACGCCTTGGTCCCAGAGGTTGAGTCCGGCGTTGAGGCTCAGATTTCTTCGATTCAAATGCCGGGGGCCGCGTATTTGCCGGATTGACGATGTGACCACCGGAAGCTTGATTCTTCTGCGGGACCACCTGCTGACCGGCCTGCTGAACCTTAGGATCCAGAAAAGCGAGGAAGTGATCCCCCCGTCCAGCCAGTCGGGCTGCAGTCTCAAAAACATCATGTGCCTGTTCGGCCTGACCATTGAAATGCAATACAACGCCAAATACGAATAAGCGTTCCGGATCGCGAATATCTTCCTTTACCCAGTCCGCAACCTGGTGAACCAGGGAATCTCTGGCAATTGCGTTATCGGGACCAAAAAGTTCACTCAGGCTTTCTCCAGTCACAGGCCATGAGGGATCCAGAGCCAGGCCCTGCTTAAATTCATAGGCTGCTCGATCATACTGTTTCAGTGCCACCAGCGCAAAACCCTTTTTGAAATGCGGAGTGGCCAGATCTTTTGCCAATGAGGCAGCAAATTTGTAGCGTTCGTAAGCTCTACGATAATCCAGCTTCTGAAAGTACTCATCTCCCTTAACCTGATTACGGAGGCTCAGTTCTCGCGCATGCCGCGTGGAAGGGACGATATATTTTTGAATCTTGCGTGAGGGCTCGGGTAAATAGTCTGGATCATTCCACCGTTGAAGATCCTGTTGTAGTGCGTTATTGAGAGGCTGATTACTGACAGTTTCCGGATTGGTTAATGGCAGCGTCCCTGGAACATTACTGTAGGGATAGACCGTCGGCGGTGAAAATCCCTGACCGGGCAGGATCGGATACATACCGTTTAAGGAGTACCCATTGGAAAACAGCACAGGATTGCCAGCCACAAATGCATCAGTGCTGTAGTAACCGAAGCGGTTGTAAAAGTAAGGTCCCCAGGGATTTCCATAGTAAGTATTCCCGGGAAAAGCGAAATTGAAATGGACGCTACCATTATTCCCGCTGACCGACCAGCCGGGGCTGGCCCAGTTCCGGCCGTAATATCGAGGATAAGAATGGCTGTGACCGTGATGAGAATGATGATGCCCGTGCGCACCATGGTGTCGATTTTGCGCCCAGCCAGGAATGGCAAAACCTGAAAGCAGACAGGCCGCGCTCAATATGAGAAAGTATCGCATGCATTCTCTCCTGTGGCCCAGAAATAACGAGATGTCTTCATTATGGTTCCCCGTTTGCGGAAAAGCAAGAACGGTTCAATCACTATAAACGAAAGCCTCTGACAGAAAACTACCTCTGAAATCAGAACATGAGCCAGGGTCATAACTCATCAATGCGGGAGAATATCTTTTTCACGCACAATTCACACTGTAGAGGCAAACGAATCAGCAGGCAGACTGGAAAAATCAGTTGCGACCGGAGTCATCAGACCTGATCGATAAATTCACTCACAAACCAGGCTGGCTGGTTAAGTTTTAACGCTGAATTTTCGAGCAGCCTCGAGAGTCACCTGGTGCAAACCCTTCAATAAAAACAGCTCCCGGGAACAGGTCTCTCCGCACATTAGGCATAGCCGAAACGGTCAACTTCAACTTCTCTTCTAGCACACAGGCCTCCCAGTTTAACACTTTATAAGGGTAGTTCACCCGGATTTCACAGCATAAAACTACCCTAGATTATCCAACCGTTACGACGCACATAATCGTGTGTAAAAATGACGTAACCTTTTTATCTGATAATGACTTGAGACATTCAAGCGGTAATTACAGCACGCCGATAGATTGTACCAGTCGCAATGAGAATTCATATCTGAATGATCAAAACAAACAATTCGGATGTGAATCAGGACGGTGCTGGAGAGCATCGCCCGCAATCGAAATTACTAGAAGTTTATCGTAAGGGTATCTGACCTCGGAACGATGCCCTGAGAATCAAGCCAGCGCGAGTTGAAGATTTCAACTTGGACCAATAGGAACAAACCAAAATTCGCGCCGTAACCACTGTGATGTGACACAAGAGGCACATCAATCTGTCTATGATGGTCAGAAAACGACCCAAGAAGGAGACGCTGTTCTATGAAATGGATTAGTCTGTTCAGTGCATTTGTTGTGGCATTGGGGATGAATGCCGTTGCACAAGCAGATCTTTTTGACCTTTCGCTTAATTGCGGGGCTGCAAAGAGCTGTGAATGTGCCTCGACCTGTCAACCAGAATGCTGTAAACCCACTATTACCAAACCTTGTGAGCCTAACGTTTATACTTATCAGCGTCAGTGCTCTAACATTAAACCGCCTTGCTGCTGTGAATCTGCTCCAACCTGCTGCAAACCGCTTCGCAAGAAGCTGCGTGGCTGGTTCAAACGGAACTGCTGCAGCACCGATTCCTGCACTCAGGATAACTGCTGTGCACCAGCTCCCAAAGCATGTGCCGCACCAGCCCCTAAGGCTTGCTGTGCTCCTGCTCCTCAAGCATGTGCCGCTCCGGCCCCAAAAGCCTGCTGTGCTCCTGCTCCCAAAGCATGTGCCGCACCGGCTCCACAAGCCTGCTGTGCTCCTGCTCCTAAAGCATGTGCCGCACCGGCTCCTAAGGCTTGCTGTGCTCCAGCTCCCAAAAGCTGCTGCCCCGCTCCTAAGACCTGTGCTGCTCCGGCTGCAGATTCCTGCTGCAACGAACAGCCTTGCTGCAACGCTGATCCTTGCGAAATCGCTGAACTGATCTACCAGTCTCAGACTGCTTGCTACGCTAAACACCGTCGCAAAGCTATCCACAAACTGGGCGATAAGTTCCGCTGTGACTGCAACCCGGAAATCATGTGTGCCTTCATCTACGCTCTGAACGACGCTGACGAACGCGTTCGTGCTAAAGCTGCTGATGAAATCGGTGACCAGCTCCGCAAAAACTGCTGCTGCTGCTCTCCTGAGCTGACAGCTGCTCTGACCTGTGCTCTGGGTGACTGCGACAAGAAAGTTGTTCGCGAAGCTATCCAGGCTCTGGAACTTTGCGGATACGAAGTTGTTGAAGGTTGCTGCGAACAGCCTTGCTGCGACAATGGATGTGCTCCTGCCGGATGTGCTCCTTCTGCAGCTCCTGCTGCTCCTGCTCCAACTTCTGATCCTAAGGCTTACTTCCCAAGCCGTCTGCAGGATCAGCAGAAGCAGACTCGCCGCCTGAGCGGTAACAGCCTGTCAAACCTGTTCGGTCTGATTGACTAGTCTTCAATCAACCGGTCAGCTTGACCGATCTGAAAAACGAAAACGGCTCCTCTGGATTCAGGGGAGTCGTTTTTTTGTGTTTATAACCTGAATTCCTGTATTGAAACCTGGCCATTCTGGACAGTATAATCCAAAATACAATGATTGATTGCCTTAAAGACCTGAAGCAAATAGACTTAATTTATCGTTCGTATTCTATGACCTGATTTGTTAGGATACTTCTAAGAATCAGGATAACAATCAGAAGTCACGAACTGATGTCGGGCTTGAGCGATTGGAAATACCCACCAAACATGCGACTCAAAATATGGGTTGCATCCTGCCAACTATATCCTGCTGAAGACTACTGTCCGAGAGTAAAGAAACTTACCATGACCCTGTAAGTCACTCGTTGTCTGATTCCGGGAGCACTCCGATTCCTCGGACGGCTGATCTGAATCGACGATCCAGATTTGAAGGTTCACACCAATGCGACGTCGTAAATTCCTCAAATACTGCAGCGGTATCCTGGGATCTGTCTACGCCACCATTCTGGCGGTTCCCGCACTGGGCTTCCTGTTTTCAACACTGAAACGGGGCCGAAAGACTGAACAGACTTACCAGCTGTCCCGTCTGGACGATCTGGAACCCGGGGTGCCTCAGCGGTTCACTATTGTCGATCAGCGAGTTGATGCCTGGACGAAATACCCTTCCGGCCCGATCGGATCAGTCTGGATTACTAAGAGTCAAGATGGAAAAGTAACTGCATTCTCTTCGACCTGCCCCCACCTGGGTTGCGTGGTCGACTATGTGCCCGGCGACGAAGAATTCTTTTGTCCCTGCCATGCTGCTACATTCCAGACTGATGGTGCCGTAGTCAGTGGACCTGCCCCCCGCGGTATGGACGAATTGAAGACCTCGATAAAAAAAATTCGAGGCGAGCAGTGGGTTGAGGTCGAGTACCAGAAATTCGAAGCAGGAATCTCGGAAAAAGTTTCCATTGGCTGATTCAATACCATTAAGTTTTCACACTGCGACCATATCACCTGGATGAATTAATCTGTGTCCCTGGGGAGAGATTTCCGTGCTGTCAGAAAAAACAAAACAGTGGATCGATGAACGAACCGGATACAAGAATTTTTTCCATGCGATCTTCTTATTAAACTTTCCGACCAAACGACGCTCTCGCTGGCAGTTTATCTGGGGAGGAGCTCTGGTATTAATGATGCTGGTGGAAATCATCACCGGCGCACTTATGATGACCGTTTACAGCCCCTCTGAAGCCTCGGCCTGGGGAAGTGTGCATTATATGGAAACCCAGGTAGACCTGGGCTGGTTTGTCCGCGGATTACATCACTACACCGCTCATATGATGATTGTCGCGATCATCATCCATATATTCCTGGTGATTATCTCAGCTGGCTACCGTAAACCCAAAGAGTTCATCTACTGGACCAGCCTGCTGATTGGTGGGGTGATTATCGGTCTGACGATTACCGGGAACGCGCTTCCCTGGGACCAGAAAGGGTATTGGTCATATCAGATTGAAACCGGGATCGCCGGCACGATGCCGGTCATCGGTTCGACTTTGCGTTCTCTGGTAGTAGGCGGAAGTGAATTCGGCAATCTGACCCTGACTCGGCTTTACACTATTCATGTGATGGCACTGCCTGTTATTGCGATCATGCTGTTCGTATTTCACATGGCGTTGATCCGCCGCGAACGCCTGCGAACCGCTAAAGTAAAAGAAGCAAACGATGATCCTAATGTGGATTTTGAACTGGATGAAGACGATCCCGTCAAAGACGAGATTACGCAACCTTACTGGCCTTACCAGACGACTCGTACCCTGGTTCTGACTCTCATCCTGGTTGGAATCGTGATTCTGCAGATCGTTGCCTATCCTGCATTGAAAAACAAGCATCTGGACGTTGGCATCGGAGACTGGCAAGCAGATCTACCCGCCAGTGAAATTAAGCTTGAGGCTCCAGCAGACAGCGCAATCCCTTATATTGCACGTCCTGAATGGTTTGTTCGTTTTCTGTTCGAGTTACGACATATGGTTCCTAAGGAACTGGAAGTTCTCGTTACCGCAGTACTTCCGGGTGTGATCCTGGCGATTCTGGTTCTGGTTCCCTTCTATGAAAAAGTCTTCGGCGAGCGATGGGGGCAAAGACTGGCGATCGTGGTTTATGTCGGTGGTCTCCTGATTATTTCCGGTATCAGCTGGTACGGAATCCAGGCAGAACGCAGTGCACCGGATTATGAACTCAACCGATCACAGGAACTTGCATACGCAGCACGTGCTTCCTGGCTGGCCAGCAAAAATGGGGTTCCACCGGAAGGGCCTGCGTCTCTGCTGCGAAATGACCCCAAATCGATGGGGCCGATAATCTTTGCCCGGCACTGTGGTATCTGCCATACCTGGAACGGACATGACGGAACCGGGCATAACATCATGGAAATGAAGGATGGTAAAAAAGTCATCGCCACACCTCGTGCCTCTGATCTGGCTGGGTTCGCAACCACAAAATGGTTAACCGAATTTCTGCTGGATCCACGCTCTCCCAAATTCTTCGGGCACCTGGCTACCGTTAAGGGAGGGGATGCGATTCTGAATGGCGACATGAGCGACTGGGCAGACAGCTATGTCGGGCCGGAAGGGATCCTTACGAAAGAGGATGTTGAAGCGGTCGCAGCTCTCGTCGCGCGGGAAGCGAAACGACGTGACTACGTGAAACCTTCTCAAGAAGTTATTCAGCGAGGCATTTCCGTCTTTAGTGGGGTCGACTTTAAAGATAAGTCAGGTAAAGTCATAGAATTCTATGGCTACTGTGCTCAGTGTCACGCTATGAAGGCTGGCGATCCCAACGAAGAGGGTGGGGGAGCCGCACCAGACTTCAACGGCTATGGTTCTGAAAAGTGGCTGATTGACTTTATCCGTAAACCCGGAGCCGAGCATTTTTACGGCGAGAAAAATATCATGCCTTCCTTTGAAGAGTCCAAAATCTCAGAGCATGATATTAAACTGCTCGTCAAGTGGATGCGTGGCGAATGGCAGCGTCCGACAGAGGAAAAATAATAGAGACGCTCTCCCGCTTATTGTTGCCTGTTGTTTCCTGAGCGCGGAACGAGAATCGCATCTGATCTCTCAAAACCAGATGACTGCTTTCGTAAGCGTTTCAGGGCCGCACAGAGGACTGGATCAGCGGTTCTGGTAAACTCCTCGGAGGCTGCCTTTACGGCTAAGTCAGGTTGAATGCCAACAGTATCAAAGGATTTCCCGCTCGCATCCTGGGGAACCCAGCGGGGCAGGTTGACGATGATTTCCGCTCCCACATCCAACTGGCGGGGATTGCCGCTGGAGCCTGCTGTCCGGTCTCCCATCGTGGTAACATGCGGACAGGCCGCCAGCATCAATACAAAGGCCTCGGCGGAACTCATCGTTCGTTCTCCCTGCAACACGATTACGGGCCCCCGGTAATACCAGTTCTGATCGGGTGCGAAGATCCGCTTCTGCAGCGCCCCCAGATCGGTGGTACCGACCGGAATGGTTCGCGCTGACACCAGGCTCATTACCAAAACGGAACAGACCAGACGGAACGTCCAACGCCGGCAGGCGGTTACAGAATGAATCACAGTACCTCTTCTCAGACGAGAAAGGATTCCTGTTTAATGAACCAGGTGCCTGCACAGCGGGACGACCGCCGCTGATCCGTTATTTTGACTCGAGTGACTCAGGTAATTTCACTTGAGAATGGCCCGAGAGATAGGCAATCAAATCGGCTATCTGCTGTTCGCTCAGCTTATCCAATTGCCCCTCCGGCATCAGCGAGAGATTCGACTGACT
The DNA here is from genome assembly GCF_040219335.1 of Gimesia sp. Lineage (NCBI taxonomy): Bacteria > Pseudomonadati > Planctomycetota > Planctomycetia > Planctomycetales > Planctomycetaceae > Gimesia > Gimesia sp. Next base: position 221,428 of record NZ_JAVJSQ010000004.1, read on the forward strand.
CATCTCTTCGATCTGGCGGCGGTCCAGTACCATCAACTCTGTCTGTGTTTGCAATGTGAGCTGCTGATCAGTCTTGCGAACGACATTCCCATTCAATACCCGACCGTCTTCCAGGGCGACCACCACCATCTCGTATCCCTTGGGAATCAGAGCAGAGGGGTCTACCATGTTTTCGAGCAGATAATCCATATTGGTCCGGTTAGAGCCTGTTAGATCAGGTCCAATGTTACCTCCGCTACCGAAGAGACGATGGCATTTTGCACAAGTCTTCTCATAAAGTGTCCGCCCCTTCACACGATCCGCGTGCTGCAGACGCTCTGCCGTGAGAAGAGTTTTATAACCTTCAATCTGGGCTCGTTTTTTCTCAGGAGTTTCCCGAGTCAGTCCCCAGACCTGATTCAGTTTTGCCACTACCGCTTTGTCTTTAAAGTTGCGTAACTGACGCACATGAAATGCGGAGACATCTTCCTGGGGAACCTGTTTCTTGTCGATGGCAGCCAGGAGCAGTAGTACGTATTCCTTCCGACTGCAAAGCGTATCCATCAGAGCCAGACGCCCCTGATGTTTAATGTTGCGGTAACGACCCAGCATGCGTTCTACAGTTTTGGGATCATAGAAACGTGAGAGCCCCCGAAATGCCAGCACCTGCAATTCGGTCGTGTATGCAGCCTGCTGTATCACAGGCAGTAGATCTTTATCCTGAGAATTATTTAACAGGGATTCCAAAGCCTGATAGCGGCTCTTCATCGGCTGATCTTGATCCATCGCAATTTTCTTTAGTACTTCCATCGTCTGGCCATCACCAAAGACAACCGACAATCCGGTAACCAGTTCTCGCAGTTCTTTTGAATCCGTTTTCTTAGCCTGTTGTTTCAGCGCATTCCAGTTGCCAGGTGTTTCTGCCTTGAGGCGGCCTTCCAGTGCTGCCTGCATCCCGGTTAACAGGTCCTGTTTGACTTCAATGTCTTTCGTGTCAATCACCTGCTGAACCAGATTCTTGACATACTGAGGATGCTGATCAATGTCTTCGGTCAGCCTGCGGGCTACAAGTTGACGGACCAACGGACGAGTTGCGTGTTCCAAATAATGCAGCGCTGCGTCGCTGTCAGCCATTACAGCCGGTTCAATTCCGTACCAGAGCATCAGTGTAAAGTTTCGATCCTCTGTATCCTGGTGATGGGCATCCAGGGCTGATGCAATCTCCCAGCGATCAGACGCAGGCAGCGACTGTAGTGCAGAAGCCAGATAGAGCCGCACCAAGCCTGATTTTTCATCCTTCGCCAGTCGGGCAAATTCCTTCACAGCTGAAGCAGGTACCTGATCGTCATCGACCAGATATCGAATGGCCCAGATCCGCACGTGTTCGTTCGGATCCTGCAACTGTTTGGTTAGCCAGGCATCATTCACCTGATTCATACAAAAGAGAGTCCACATGGCACGCAAACGACGGGAGACATCTCTGTTGGTCTCAAAGATTTTCAATAGTTCGGCCTTGGCCTGGTTCCAGTTTTCCGATTCACCGGCACGCTCCATCAGAATGCGACGCGCATGGCGTACATACCAGTCGTTGGGATGCAGTTGCAGCTTAACCAGCTCGCTGTCGGAAAGTTTGTTGAGATCGATTTTTCCAGGAAAAGTCGGTTTCCCATAACTGACTTTATAAATACGCCCGCTGGTACGATGTACGCCATCATGGTCATGACATTCTCCCAGATCGGCCCAGTCCGTGAGGTAGACTGCACCATCCGGACCGTACTTCAATTCGATGCCACGAAACCAGTCTGAACCAGTTAACAGGAAATCAGGACGATGCGTCCCCCTGTAACCTGAACCTTCACGAACCAGCGCATCATTATTGACACGATGCCCATGTGTATTACACATGAAGATCGAGTTTCGATATTTGGACGGCCAGTTATCACCCAGGTAGATCATGCCGCCGCAGTGACTGTGCCCCCCCCCCAGTTGACCGTGAACCCCCGATGTATCACGTGAATCGGTCCACTTTCCAGAGGAGCTGTCCCAGTGATCATGATCGGCGCACTTCGTCATCAGTTCATACACGTAGGGGTTGGGATCGCTACCATGACCGGACATGCGAATATAGTGTGACCCGGGAATCATATGCCAGAGATGGCCGTTGACGTTGTTGGTAAAAAACATCTGGCCGTATTCATCATAGTCAAATCCCCAGGGATTGGTGGTACCGGAGCTGACTTCTTCGACAATCTTGCGATGAGGATGATATCGCCAGATCCCACAGTGGATCAGTGTTCGCCGGGAAGGTTCCGTTTCGGGAGTCCCAACCAACGATGAATCAGTAATACCGTGCCGACCGTAGAGCCAGCCGTCCGGTCCCCAGGTCAGTCCGCTGACAATATTGTGACGGACAGTTTTATAGTTCCAGCCTTCGAGTAGCACCTGCGGTTCACCATCGGGCACGTCATCGTGATTTTTATCTTCTATGTAAAGCAATTCACCACGGCACAAAGCCCAGGCGCCGTTAGATCCGACTGATACGCTGGTCAACGGCCCCTGTCCCTGCCAGAACACCTTCCGCTGATCCATCTGGCCATCACCGTCAGTATCTTCCAGAATGACAATTCGATCCTGATATTGATCCTGATAGACCCCATGGGCTTCATAGGTGAAACACTCCGCCACCCAGAGACGCCCCCGGTCATCGATGGCAAAGCCGATAGGCTGATGCACATCAGGTTCACTGGCAAACAGATCTACTTTAAAACCTTCAGGGACAGTCATATTTTTGACTGTCTGTTCGGCAGAAGTCGCCTGATCCTTGGGATCCTGAGTATTTTCTATTTTGAAGTCATCAGCTTTGAGCAGAGACTGAGAGCCCAGGAGCAGGGCAGAGACCAGGAAAATGAAACAATGGGGGCGTAGATCGAATAAGCGCATCGATAATCCTTATTAACTTCATGTCAGTGAGCATAGACAGTTAAAAATATGATTATCAATGCTATAGCAGGCTGGAAGCAAGAGCAATCAAATCGGGTTTCAGATCCCCGATTCTGTCAGAAAATCAGACTCGCGAATTTTCGCTTGTTTCAAACATCTCGCGAAATTTACCGAGCACCTTTGTAACCGCGGAAGAGAGGGGGCCATTCAGCATGGCACCAGAAGCCTGACGATGCCCACCACCGCCGAAGGATTCGGCAATCTTTGAGACATCCCAGTCAGTGCGACAGCGAAAACTGACTTTTACCTGTCGACTCCGTTGCTCCACTGCAATGAATGCTGCCTGCGTCCCGGCTAAGGTCAGACAGTAGTTAACCAGCCCTTCAGTGTCCACGGGAGTCGTCCCTGTGGCACTGAAATCTTCGCAGGTCACTACGGTGTAGGCCAGCAGTCCGTCAAAATCAGACTGGACTTTTCCCAGCACACGGCCCATCAGTTTTAATTGAGGCAGGTTGTTTTGTTCGTACAGATTTTCATAGATCCGATGCGGTTCTGCACCGGCCCGGATCAGTTCGCTGATAATCTGCATTGTGTAGGCAGTTGTGGAAGGGAATCTGAACCAGCCTGTGTCTGTGGCGATTGCAGCATAGAGAAATGTGGCGATTTCCGGGGTCAATTTACAGTTCAATGCCTGCCCCAGATCAAAAATCAGACAGCCGGTCGCGGGAGAGGTCACATCTTTGAACTCATCTGCCCCCAGAGAATCAGAGCTGACGTGATGGTCAATGATGACTTTTCGGGACTTTGTTTTACGATAAAAGTTCGCCAGTCCCGGTAATTGTGACCAGGCACTTGTATCCAGAATAATATGGATCTCTGCCCACTCGAAATCTTCGGTGGCGACCCCATCGCCGACATGGCGAATTTCATGATCTCCCACCAGAAAATCCATCCCCTTCGGTTGAACCGAAGGATTGATGATACGAACCTCTTTTCCTAATTGCCTGAGGAAACCGGCAAGGGCCAGTTCTGAGCCGAGTGCATCCGCATCAGGACGAACATGACACGAGAGGAGCACTTTCTGATGCGCACCGATCAGTTCACAGAGGGGGCTCCAGTCAATCTTGCTCATTCATGATTCCTGATCTAGTTGTTTGTTCCTGCTAATTACCTGAACTGACACCAGCTCAGCATCTGAACATCATAGAAGATTATTCCAGGCCCTTCCATTCAGTGGCCTGCTTTTTTGCTGATTCAACATCAATCGACAATTGTGTTTTGAGCGCCTCAACATCAGCAAAAGTTTGGACGTCTCTCAGTTTGTGTAGAAATTCTACTCGCAACCCCTGATCGTAAATCTCTCCTGTAAAACCAATCAAATGGACTTCGACTTTCGCGTCCTGGTTTTGAAAAGTTGGATTGCCTCCCAGATTGATTGCAGCGGGGAAACGTTTTCCCTCTGTGATGGCAAATCCACTGTAGACACCTTCCCCCGGAATTAATGTCGGCACTCCCGAAAGATTCGCGGTAGGAAAACCAAGCCCCCGTCCTCGGGCATCCCCATGACCGACTGTCCCCTTAATCTGATAGAGTCGCCCCAGCATCTCTGCTGCCAGGTCTACTTGTCCCGTCTGGATCGCTTTGCGAATTTCCGAAGAAGAAATCATCCGCTCAGCGCACATGCTGGGTTCAACAACCTTGAAAAACATACCCGCTTCTTCACAGAGAGCCTCCAGCAGCGTCACATCTCCTGCACGATCTTTACCAAAATAAAAGTTGGGACCTTCCACGAGCCCTCGAGCATTCAGTTGATCACACAGAATCTGCTGAAAAAACTCCTGTGGACTCAAATTCAGCAGTTCCCGGCTGGTGGGGTAGGCGATGACACAATCTACGCCCAGTTGTTCCAGAATCGCGGCACGTTCTTCAATTCCCATCAGTTCGGGAGGGGCGTGTTCGGGGCGGAGCAGGTGAATGGGATGGGGATCAAATGTGAAGACCATCGCCGGCAACTCCCTCTGGCGGGCATGATCGACCAGAGTCTGAATCATCTTCTGATGACCCCGGTGGACGCCATCAAAATTCCCGATTGAGATCATTCCGCCCCGACAGGCATCGAAACCTTCTGTACCACGTATTAACACCGCTGAACCCAATATTTATTTGTCTTTATTTAGTAATTCGCCTGGAGCGGGACAGATCGTCGGAAGTACCCCTTGAATCGACACGAATTCAGAAAATGTAGAGCGATAAGTACCATCTGCTCCCAAATATTGCTACTATTATGCGTAGGAAAGGTGTTTCCTCGCTCTCCCCGATCTGCGCCAGGTCTGGTTCCACATCTCTGGACCAACCTGCATCCGGAGGGTGCTCACCTGTTTTTTCAAGCATGCTTTTGGTATCTCAAAACTCGAGATGATACCATCCAGTAACAGATTCACTTTATTAAATAACTGGAGATAACGAAATGGATCAAAGCCCCATCAATCGTAGAGATTTCCTGAAAACCTCAGGAACCACCGCCGTCGCCGCCAGTGCGATTGCCGGACTGGCCACAGCCCCCGCCCTGGGAGCTGGAAACAGTAACGAAGCTATTCGCATCGGATTTATCGGCCCCGGTGGACGCGGTTTTGGTGCTCACGTCAAGAAACTCGTCCAGTTGAAAAAAGATGGAAAAAACATCGAGCTGGTTGCTGTCGCCGATGTCTATTCCGAACACCGTGACCGGACTGCCAACTACATCAAAAAAGAACTCGGCAACGATGTCGCGAAATACACTGACTACCGCGACATGATTGAGAAGGAAAAGCTGGATGCCGTCGCGATCGGAACTCCCGACCACTGGCATGCCAAGCAGACCATCGATTCCATGAATGCCGGCTTGAACGTTTACTGCGAAAAGCCGATGACGAAAAAGGTCGAAGAAGCCCTGGCAGTCGTTGATGCCTGGAAAAAAACCGGCAAAATCATGCAGGTTGGTGTGCAGTCTACCAGCCTCCCCGTCTGGGATGATGTTCGGGCTCGTCTGCAGGATGGCCAGTTAGGTAAGGTGCTCCAGTTCCAGACAGAATATTTCCGGAACTCTTCCATGGGACAGTGGCGTTACTACGCACTGAAAAAAGAAATGAACCCCACCAACATCGACTGGAAACTCTGGTTGGGTGTTGATGACGGTCTGGCCGAGTATCAGCCGTTCGACCGCGCTGTCTATGCACAGTGGCGTCGCTTCTGGCCATTTGGTTCCGGGATGTACACCGACCTCTTCGTTCATCGAACCACTTCCATGCTGAAAGCTACCGGACTCCGGTACCCCGGACGCGTCGTTGGTGCAGGGGGGCTGTATCTGGAATACGATGGTCGTGACGTACCCGATGTCGCTACTGTTGCTGCCGACTTTAATGAAGGTGTGCAGGGATTGATCAACGCCACCATGTGTAACCAGGAAACCCGGATCAAACAGATCATCCGCGGACATAATGGTTCCTTCGTATTTGGCAACGGAGAAGGTTTTGATGGGTACGACTTCATCCCTGAACGACCTCAGGTCACCCGAGACAGCTCGCTGAAGCAGCAGCGGATTGACGTTGCTCAGATCAAAGACACGACCTACGCTCACTTCAAAAACTGGATTGAAGCGATGGAAGCCAATGATCAGAGCAAGTGTAACAACCCACCTGATCTGGGTGCAGCTGCGATCGCCGTAGTGAACCTGGGCTCCAACAGCTACCGAAACGGTAAGGTTTACCACTTCGATGGCGAGACAGGTCAGATTTCAGATGGAGACGGCAGTTGGGCCAAGAAATGGGAAGCCATGTCCGAAGCGCGGCAGAAACCCAAGCACATCCCCGGCTGGAAAGCAGGAGATAAGGGTAGCGTTCTGGAAGAGCCCAGCTACATGGCCTTGGCAGGCCCCTGGATCGACGGAAAGCCCCCGAAGAACAATCCCAATAATAATGCCGGTTAACACTCCGGTTTTATTTTCTTAAATCCCGCGTTCCCTACTCGGAACGCGGGATTTTTTTTACACTGAGATTAAGAGTTAACCGACCTCAGACTTTGTATTCCTACTGACCAGACTGGAAATCAAGATGAAACAAATTACCTCTCAACTTGTCTGCTGTCTGTTTCTGATCATTTTCACTCAGTTGAATATTTCTGCCGCTGAGAAGAAAGGTTTCACCTGGAAAGATCACCCGGATCAGAAAGTAGCGGACCTGTACTATAACGGACAACCAGTGCTGCAGTATGTCTACCCTTTTGATAAATCTACCCCGGAAACATTTCACGACACTTATAAAGTCTTTCACCATGTTTACGGTCCCCAAAGTGGAGCGGTGATTACCAAGGGCCCCGGTGGGAAGTACACACATCATCGTGGATTATATGTCGGCTGGAATAAAACCAGCTTTGATGGCAAAACACTCGACTTCTGGCACTGTAAAAACGGAGCCCATCTACGTCATGACAAGTTCATCTCGATGCAGGGCGGCCCCGATGCGGGGACAATGACTGCGGAGATCCACTGGGAGGATGGCGACGGGAAGCCCGTGATTATTGAAACACGCAAAGTAACGGTTACCCCGATCAAGGTTTCCAGCTCTGAAGCACCAGCCTGGCAGATCGACTGGCAAACTATCTTACAAAGTAAACGCGGCGAAATTACTCTCGACGGTGATCGTCAACATGCCGGTTTCCAGTACCGTGCCGCCCAGCCAGTAGCCGAGTCCAATAATGCGACCTATGTTCGCCCCGAGGGATCGCCTCAGCAACCGGCTCCCTACCAGGTCTCAGACCGAACCGATCCCGACAAGCATGTGAATCTGGGCTGGCTTGCCATGTCATATGATATTGACGGCAAGCATTACAATGTGGAGTACATGGAAGATCCGAATGTACCGAAACCATCGCGATATTCCGAGCGCCCCTATGGTCGCTTTGGTGCCTTTTTCGATACAAAAATTGATGAAAGACATCCGCTTAAGATGAACTATCGATTGATTGTGAGTGAAGGGAAGACTCCTTCCCAGTCCGAGGTTCAGAAACGTTACGACCAGTTTGTCTCCTCGTTGAAGAAACAGGACTCCTGATGAGTAAACCGACAGTTGCAATCATTGGTGCCAGCACAGACCGCCAGAAATATGGAAACAAATCGGTCCGCGCACATTTGAGCCAGGGATACGAAGTTTATCCTATCCATCCCAGTGCAAATGAAATAGAAGGTTTGACCGCCTATCCCAGCCTGCAGGATGTACCTGCGGAGAATCTGGACCGAATCAGTGTCTATGTGCCACCTTCCGTTGGAATCCAGCTGCTGGAAGAAATCCAACAGAGAGGAGCTAAAGAGGTCTGGTTTAATCCGGGAAGCGAAAGCCCTGATCTGCTGGAGCGGGTACGGGAACTTGGATTGAATGTGATTCAGGCATGTAGCATCATCGCCATCGGTGAGTCCCCTGCGGATCATGCTGACTAAAGCGATCTCAAAATCGCGATTGAGCCTCGCAACTGGTTCGTATAGAATGAGATCAGGCACGCTGCAAAGCGGTCTGAATTGATTAACCCTCACTCGGTACGCAATGAAGCATCGATCATGAAAAAATGTAAAGTCTGTAACAAGCCGGCTGTCTATCACCTGACTGAGATTCAGAATGGTGAGGCACAGGCGCTGCATTTCTGTGAAGAACATTTTCAGGAATATATCAGTGGGCAGACATCGCAGGACGAATGGGAACCTCAGGATGATGCGACTCTGATTGAACTGAGTTCTCAGGAACTGCAGTTAGATGAAGAGATGGAATGTCCCAATTGCGGAATCACATTTCAGGAATTTCGCAGTGAAGGACGACTCGGCTGCCCGCATGACTACATCGCCTTTCGAGAACCATTGATTCAATTACTAGAAAACATCCACGGAGAGTGCGTGCACATTGGTAAATTCCCAAAGCGAGCACCTACTTCCAGTCAGCAGCAGTACAATTTAATCAAACTCCGGCGTGAGTTGACAGCGGCGATTGCAGAAGAAAATTACGAAGCGGCCGCCTCGCTACGAGACGAAATTTCCAAGCTGGAGCAGGAAGAACAGGAACAGTCGGAATCGGACACCTCTGCCGAGTAAGCCCTCAGCCCCTGTTTTGATGACTGAAATACTATAAATCTGGCTGAAACCCCGTAAAGTCACACTTTTTTCAGTCGGTCGATTTGTGTCTCCTCCTTGAAATCGTTAGTATTCCTGCAGATTCGTAATTCAACCGGGGATGTGGTGGAATTGGCAGACACGCTAGATTTAGGATCTAGTGCCGCAAGGCGTGCAGGTTCAAGTCCTGTCATCCCCACTCAAAAGCACTGATGCTCACTGCATCGGTGCTTTTTTTTATTGCGTCGACTCCAGAATTCGCACTACTTGCGCATAGGTGTCGACTTCGATCAAATCGCCATCATGGATCGTTTTCGTGGCTCTGCCTGTGCCGATGAGCGTCGGCTTTTTGAGTTCGCGTGCCAGAATCGCTGCATGACAGGCGATGCCGCCATCATCGGTGACAATGGCGCCGCAGGTTTTCATGAGCGGAAGCAGGGCAGGGTTGGACTGGATCGAAACCAGCACTTCATCAGCCTGAACCGTAAAACCTTGAGAATCCAGACTCAGAACCACCCGAGCCCGACCGCGAAAGATTCCCGGCCAGGCGGTCTGCCCGGTCAACTCATTAGAATTTCCCACAGGCAGATTCTGTCGCTGTTTCGCGAGACGAGTCAACAGATAACCAGTCTGGGAAACCAGATGAAAGCTCTCCTGTCCATCAAGCAACTGAAAGATGTAGCGTTCTCCGGAATCGACCGACTGCAGGCGCGTTTCCAGCAGTTCCCTGGTAACGAGCCCCTGTTTCAGTTCGCTCCATAACACCAGATCACAGGCGCGATCTGGCTGTGAAAACCACAGCCTTTCAGCGGTCTGTTTCGCCAGCGGTTGTAGCAGTTTTCTTTCAATCACCGGATAGAGAGAATGAGAACGAATCTGCTCCGCCAGAGAACGGACTTCAGAATCATCAATCTGATGTAACTCAATATATGTCAGTAACCAGGCTGGAAAAACAGTTGTATGCTGGGCAACATCGGCGAAAAAATCTTCCAGTTCTGCCAGATTGGCGAACCCACTCACTCCCTGTTCAATCACGGCCGAGCCCTGTGCATATATTCCCAGTCCGTAACGCAGGATACGAATGATTTCGTCTCGATCATTTTGGAATAGATATCCAATTCGTTCGAGGAACTCATCAGCCGATTTTTGAGAACTAAACAGATTCATCATACCCGTTTCGTCTTGTATCAGCAGTGCTTCATTGAGATGCGTCCCCAACGTATGATCCGCATGCCGGGCATCCATCCAGTAGGGGAGAATCGAAGCAGCCAGCAGGAAAAACGGGCGTCTTACACAAAAATGCCATTCCAGACTTTGATCAAACAGACTTTGATCATACTCAGCAGCCAGCGTGGTGATGGGACGTGCCTGAAGGATCTGGAAGTTCCCATTCTCAATGGCCCATTCCGTGTCGATGGGATGTCCGTAATGATCATGCAGCCGTGCCAGGATCCCGGCATATTCCGTAACCTGTGAGGTACTGATTTTAGGCTGGCTGCCTCGACCATCCAGTTCCTGCCAGACGGGCTTCGTATTTCCATCCCCCAGCCAGAGGGCCTCCTTCTGCTCACCAATCAGCGACTCCAGTATCTGAAAAGACTCACGCTCTACGATGAATTGATCTGGAACAATCCGTCCTGAAACAATCGCCTCCCCCAATCCCAGACAGGCCTCGATTAATTGGATATCCGGTTCCTGAGTTACCGGGTGGACAGAAAAACCAATGCCCGAAATTTCGCTGGCCACCATCTGCTGTACGACAACCGCCACCGCGATCTCCCCTGAGGCATAACCGTGAGTCGCTCCATAGGCAAGAGCAGATTCGCTGAAGAGAGAGAGCCAGCAGTCCCGAATCCGTTTCGTAATTTCGTCTGGGGACACATCCAGCCAGGTTTCCAGTTGGCCGGCCCAGGCACTTGTAGCGCTGTCCTCGCAGGTGGCGCTGGAGCGTACGGAAACACGTTTTAGCTGCATTTCATCAGTTGCCTGCCTGACAGCCACTTCGAGTGGTTCGGGAAAACAGACTTCCTCGAGACAGCTCTGAATTTCGGCGCGCGCCAGGGGCAGGGGCAGTTGATTCGCATTTAGTCTCTGGATGACATCAATCACAGCACGTTTGGGCTCCCCCTGAAAAAAATATTCTCGAAATGCACAACTGGAGACCACAAAGCCCGGAGGAACCGGGGCCTTAGCCTGAATCAGTTCTCCCAGGGATGCCCCTTTGCCTCCGGCTTCCGCCACATGGGTCGCATTGATTTCGGATAGTCGATAGATCAGCTGTGGCATTGCTCTGGTTCTCCTGGATCAGATCATTTTTCAGACCAAAGCTTACCGAGTTCTCTACTGCCAAGAAATACTATTCATTTACACATATCTCAAAATAATAAAATCCTCATTTCCTGCTGATTTTCAGCAACTGACTATAGAGAGTGATCTGTACTTCAAATCCATTTCTACTTATGGTTCCCCCCCTGGACTTGAACTCCCTGGCTGGGATTTGATGCGCCTAACTACGCATCGCAAGTCTGCCTTACCTTAAACCCTTCTCCTGGTTAGTCAGCAACGGACTGTAACATGAGATATTTTCTGCTCTTACTTCCACTGCTACTATTTGAGGGGGATGCAGGTCTTTTTGAGTATCGCACCAAAAACTTCACCGTATACTGTCATGACGCAACACTCGCAGTTCAGGTGGGAGAAGCTGCCGAGCATTATCGCGATCGACATGCACGGGAATGGCTCGGGCATCCAATTCCCAACTGGTATGCGCCCTGTCCGATTCGAGTCAATGCAGGAGACTATGCAGGGGGAGGGGCAACGACCTTCTCCTTCGACCAGGGACAGGTCTTTGGCTGGGATATGCAGGTACAGGGATCTTCCCAGAGCCTGCTGGAGAGTGTTATTCCGCACGAGGTGCTGCACACAGTCTTCGCATCACACTTCCGTCGTCCCTTGCCACGCTGGGCAGACGAAGGGGCTGCAACCTATGAGGAAGCAGAAGCAGAGAAACGACCGATCCGTGAACTGGCTCGCGAAGTCGTCGGCACCGAACGGCAGATCCCGATTCGGCGGTTGTTGGTCATGCAGAAATATCCCGACAATCTCGGCGGAATCGCTGTCCTGTACGCTCAAGGTTTCTATCTGGCAGAATACCTTATCGATCTAGAAGGGAAGCAGGAGTTCGTCCGCTTTCTAGACACAGCTTATCAGACGAACTGGGATACCGCTTTTCTTACTCATTATGGTTTCCAAAACCAGGAGGTTGCATACACAGCAGCCTGGCAGAAAAATAATAAGCTCGACCAGCCAATTGCAAGCCGCTACGAAGTCAAAATGTTTACTGGTACCAACTGCCGTCAGTGCGAAGAAGATCGCAGGACGATTTTACCTCAACTGCGTGCTCGAGGACTGGTTGTGAAGGTTCTGGATTATGATCGCAATCTCGAACAGGCACGTCAGGAAAATGTAATCGGACTTCCCACTTATATCATTTATGAAAATGGAAAACGGATCGCCAAACTACGAGAGAGTCGGGCCCTGAGTTCACTGCTGCAGCGTCGCCATTGAAATTGAGTTTATTCTGGTAGAATCGCATCGTCAGTGAATGGGACTCTTGGAATCAGCCTTAGTGATTATCGATATGCCTCCGACTATCACTCAATTGCAGGCTTAGCAAATCGCGATCGATTCGACTACCTGTCGAAGCTCAAAGAACAAAGTTCCGAACATCTATCTCGCGAATCATTTCCAGGAACGCAGTTCAATTCCCCCGACAGCCCTGTTGCCTGGTAACAGGCCGGATGACCACTGATCCAGATGAGCGCCTGACAGAGAATAGCTGAAGTTCTATCTACCATGTCTTATCAAGATCGATGCATGCAAATGCGTAGAATGTTCAGCGGTTGCAGTCTATTTTTTGAGTCCTCAAAAAATATGGGCCTGGATCCACAAGATTAATAACATTTCTTAATAAACAATCTTGTTGCTTCTCTTTACTCAACGCATAATGAATTTAGCTATGTGCATCATTGATACACACGGCCTTGGTATTCTCGCGAAGAATCAAGCGCTCTGATTGAACGAAATACTAATCACTTCAATTCTCCTGAATTCTATTTCGTTTCATCGATTATCTTTGAAAGGCACTCTCATGCGCACGCGCCCTCACAAACGTGGTTTCACCCTCATTGAGCTGCTGGTCGTTATCGCCATCATTGCAATTCTAATTGCGCTCCTTCTTCCCGCAGTTCAACAGGCCCGTGAAGCAGCTCGCCGCAGTACTTGTAAGAACAATCTTAAGCAAATCGGGCTGGCACTTCACAATTACCATGACACACATCGAGTACTGCCACCGGCAACTATCAACGCGGGTTTATCGTCATGTGATGCAGTCCATGGCTCAACTGGGAATCTGTTAAACCACACCTGCTACCAGATGATCCTGCCCTTTATTGATCAGGCAAATATCTATAATCAATACAACTGGAGCCTGCCCAGCGGCCGTGCAAATCATGGCTCGGGATGCACAGGAACTGTAACGACAGATCAGTATTCTATTGTGACATCTCCCGTCCCTGTCTTTCTGTGTCCTTCAGATCCGGGAACTCAGCAAAATTCCACGACCTCTGGGCCTTACTACGTCAGTCCTGGTTGGCGAACCAGTTACGGAGTAGTAAACTACACCACTGGAGGAAGTGGTGGCAGTTGGAGAGCAAATAACAGCACACTCAAAGGTGCCATGGGACCGAATGGTGCTGCTCAGTTCCGTGACTTTAAAGATGGTACCAGTAACACCATGGTTATGTGTGAGACCCAGTTGAACAAGACATCGACCAGTTACGGACCATACTGGAATGCCGCCACACATACCTTTTTCATCCTGCCAGGTGTCGCCGGTTATACCCTCAATTTTGACCACACGAATGGAAAACAATACGCTTGGGGAGCTGGTAGCCACCATGTCGGCGGAGGTCACATCCTGATGGGTGATGGTGCCGTTCGATTCCTGAGCGAAAATGTGGACCGCGTAGGAGTAGTTCAGGGTCTGGTCTCCATCGGTGGTGGCGAAGTCATTCCGGAATTCTAAATCCGACTTCCAGTAACAGACTGAATGGTAATTCGACACTGGCCGCGGTGGTCTCGTCCACTGCGGTCAGAGTCATTTCTCTGCGACGCTCGCATTTATTCCACTGCTTCTAATTTTCTGACTGGATCAGATACATGCACTCTTCTTTGAATTCGCTCAAATTCATTCTCATCAGTTCATTGCTCCTTTGTTTTTCTGGCTGTTCCGCTGGCAGTGGTGAAGCAGTTCCTGAATTGGCAGATGTAAATGGTGTGGTGACTATGGATGGTGCTCCACTGGTTAGTGCGAAGGTTATTTTTGAACCTCAGGAGACGACTGGAAACGCCAGGCGACGAGCTTCGAGTGCCACGACTCAGGAGGATGGTTCATACAGTCTGGAATACAATGAAGACGCCTCTGGCGCTTCCCTGGGTAAACACAGAGTTATGATCATTAAACTCACTGATAATCCGGAAGACGCAGGCAAACAACTGGTTCCCACGAAATACAACGACAAATCTGAACTTACGGCAGACGTAAAAGCAGATGGGAACATAATTAATTTCGATCTCAAATCAAAGTAGGTCGCATCAGATCCGGACTGGCTGTTTGACATGAGCAGTTTTTCGTTCAGATTTCTCTGAACTGATGTAGTAGCTGCTCCGCAGCAGAAACCGCTTTTCGACTAGATTCCACAACAGGATTGCCCCGAGCAGCGTCAGGCAGACTGCTGTCCCCAGGAAAGACCAGGCATGCTCTTCAGACCAACCGGCATTCAAAAGCATCTGGATTAGAGGGAAGTGCAGGATATAAACCCCGTAGGAGAAATCTCCATACTTTCCAAAGTTGCCTGCATACAAAAACAGACCGAAAAACAGGACAAGCACTGCTAGCGCAGCAGGTTGCAGCCAGGGCAGGGGAGTCCAGTGATGCGTCAGCAACACGACGGTCGCCAGCGTGACAAATAACCTGATATGACGTTCGAAAAAAGGCAGGTAATAAAACAGTGCTGCTCCTGCGATGAAGAAACAGAGCTGCCCAGGTAGTTGGCGTGCCAGCTGTTCGTAAAACGGATTCTCTGTCCGGATTGAAGCACCTAATAACATTTCGGCATATCCGATCGACAAGCCATAGACGAGAATCAGCAGTGGTAAGCGGGGGACTCGCCGCAGGCAATATACCAGCACTGGAACGGAAAAATAGAACATCACTTCCACTTTCAGTGTCCAGAGCGCGCCATTCACCGCCGGCATCCGATTCGCTTCAAAGACTCCCGGTAGAGTGGACTGCAGAAAATTCAGAAACGTCAAATTAGCCAGCAGATATTTTACCCAGGTAAAAGAAAAGTACTCAGTAAGAGGTACTCGGCTTACCAGAACCAGGCTAAGGGCTGCCAGTAAAATGACGGTAACGTACGCTGGATAAATCCGTCTGATCCGTTTGCTGGCATACGAGGAAAGCGAAGAGGAACGTTCGTAACTCATCACGATTAGAAACCCGCTAACGACGAAGAATGCCTGCACTGCAATCCGCGATGAGAGATATTCAGGCAGCACAGCTAACGCGCTAAATCCGGAAAGTTCCGCTGCATGCACCAGGCAGACTGTCAGTGCCAACATTAATCTGAGCAGATCGAAGTTATTCTTCTTGAGGCGGGGGTGATCGAGTGGCAGTAAATCCATTTTCTGACCCGAAATTGATAGAGTGAACGGCGAAGTACCAGCGGGGACTGTCGCAAAACAGGCAAACTCTGTCAATATGGGACATTAATGAGACTGATTTAAAGCGGTTCAGGAAGTCAAAACTGCTTGCATACAGGTACTTAAAACCGAATCGGAACCGATCTGCGTTCTAGCAAAGTCGCTTTCAGCTCCTTACAGGCATTCAGTTCCTCAACATGAGCTCGACACTGTTGCTGCAGATATCGAACCATCTCTTCCCGCTGTTCCTCAGAGATCTGCGGAGACTCAGGGGGTGAGAGACGAGTCGGGGCCGCCTCTTCCAGAGACGATGCCAGTACACCCACCAGCCCGGTGGCAATATTCAGGGTCAACAACACCAGATAACGTGTTCTTTTATCGGTATTTACTTCTTCTTCTGAACTTGCGAGCCGCGTGTCCGGTTCGTGAAAAGCAGGTTCAAAATCGAATTCACAATTGCAGAATTCACAACGACTACTATTACGATCAATGTCTGCTCGACAGCTGGGACACACATGAAATTGCGTCCGAGGATCGTCCTCATGATATCCAGTCATCACAACTCCTTTACTGGTTTGAGGAGAAAGAGCGCGGGTAGCTCAGTCCATTAGTCGGCCCACCGTCAATTGTACCTCCTTGAAAACAGCTGGCAATGTCATTTCAGGAGAGTGGTTCATCAATCAGAAAAACGACTGATTCGACAGGAGTGTACCGACCAGCACCCGAAGTGAATGGAAGCCACCTGACTTGTCTGGAATAATTGTTTTAGATCCAAAGCCGCTATTCTTTAGAGTTCTTCTCTCTCAACAGCTTATCGTTGAAATCAGCCGGCTTTGATCCACTCTCAAGTCGCAGGTTGGCTCCCATGCTCCGTTTGTGACTGAAGGGAACCCGGTTCGCCTCTGACTTCTCCAATATCGCATGCAGATCGGCTCGCATCTTCCGGATCTGTTTCTGATACTCAGGATCAAAAATCAGATTGTGCTGTTCCAGCGGATCCTTTTCCATGTCGTAAAGTTCGTCAATATCCCAGATACCATGGTATTGGATAAATTTATAACGTGGTGTCCGCAGTGCAAAGGTCGTTGGCGTCTGAGGGAAATTGAATTCCCAGTAATATTCATACAGAATATTCTTCCGCCAGTCGGCAGCCGGTAGTTTCCCCGCCGCCAGCTCCAGGAAACTTTGGCCATCCATCTGAGGTGGTGTTTTCAAACCGGCAGCCGCCAGACAGGTTGGACCGATATCGATGTTGGCGACGACTTCATCTACCACGGTGCCTGGTTTCCAGAGACCGGGACAGACGCCAACCAGAGGCACCCGCATTGAGGCTTCATATGCGGTCCGCTTATCAATCAGGCCATGTTCGCCCCATTGAAAACCGTTATCCCCCATGTACATGACCAGAGTGTTCTCACCATAGCCATTATCTTTCAGCCACTTCCGCACGCGAGCAATCGATTCGTCCACGCTCAGCAGGGCTTCACAGTATAGACGATAATGCTCTTCGATGTCCGTATCCTGGTGATAGGCAAAATCAACGCCGTGCCAGCTGTTTCGCTGATTCTTCAGCCACATCGGCTTGTTGAAGTAATTCTCAGAGGTATTGGCCATCGTTTTAGGAATCGGCATCGATTTATCTTTGTAACGTCCCGCATGACGTTCCGCAGGGTGGAACATCCCATGCACTCCCTTGTGTGAGAGATACATGAAGAAGGGTTTATCCTGCGTTTTGACACTTTCGTTCAACCAGTCGATGGCATAGTCCGTCAGTTCGTCGGTAATGTAACCTTTTTGCGGAACTCTTTTTCCATCGACATTCAATGACCATTTCTTCAAATGCTCGGGCGGGTAATAGTGCCCCTGGCCGCGAAAGGAAACCCATCTGTCGAAACCGGGCCGTGGGTCATCAGAGTGACCGCCCATGTGCCACTTTCCAAAGAATCCTGTCTGGTAACCAGCGGCCTGCAGGTACTGAGGAAAGAATTTCGTCCCAGGCGGGGTCAGTACGTTATTATCGACCACACCATGATTGTGCATATACTGTCCGGTCAGGATCGAAGCCCGACTGGGAGAGCAGAGCGAGGTGGTAACGACTGCATTCTTGAAGTAAACCCCCTGTTTGGCCATCGCATCCATTGCAGGAGTCTCTACCCAGGGATGACCGGCAAAACCCATCACGTCATAACGATGATCGTCCGCGAGAATAAAGACCACATTACGCGGTTTGGCACCTTTGATTTTTTCCAGTTTGAGATCTGCAGGAGCGGAATCAGCGGCGGACAGAGAAGTGGTCCCCATCAGGGCCAGGAGACAGAGCGTCGAAATCAATCGCATGGCAACACCAGTATAAATTGAGAGTAATTCTTGGTTAGAGACGGATTGTCACACAGACGGGATTAAACTTATACACTCCCAAGTTAGCAAAGGGCTCAAGCCAATACAATAAAAGCGGCTCGGGAAACAACGCGTACTCTGGCAACACCTGTAAATCTCCGCATAATACAGGCTGTAAATCCATACGTAATTTTCCACAAAGGGAACAATGGAATGTACGATTGTGTCATTATTGGAGCAGGGCATAACGGACTGGTCTGTGCACATCAACTCGCACGACAGGGTTGGAAGGTGCTGGTACTGGAACGCCGCGAGCTTGTGGGCGGAGCCTGTGTGACCGAAGAACTCTGGCCCGGTTATAAAGTATCTACCGCGTCGTACCTGGTCAGCCTTTTACTGCCTGAAATCGAACAGGAAATGGAACTGGCTCGCTATGGCTATCGCGTCCTGCCGCGCAATCCGAGTTCCTTCACCCCCTGTGCAGACGGACGTTCTCTGTTGCTGGGACCGGATCTGAAACAAAACCAGGAACAGATCGCGCAGTTCAGCCAGCGCGATGCGGAGCAGTTCCCCCGCTATGAAGCGATGCTGGAACGAATCGCCGAGTGCCTGGAACCGGCACTGGTGCAGACGCCCCCCGATCTGCTTCCTCTCCCCGCCTCCTGGAGATCAATCGGCCTGGGGAAAAAACTCCGCGACACGAAAACGGCGTACCACCTGCATCAGTCGCTGAAACGACTGGGAGAAACCATCCCGGAAGCAGTCGAACTGCTTACCGGTCCGGCACTGCCGATCCTGAATCGTTGGTTTGAATCAGACGTTCTGAAGGCCACGCTGGCAACCGACGCGATCATCGGAACCTTTCAGCCTCCTTCCGCACCAGGTACTGCCTATGTCCTCCTGCATCACGTCATGGGCTCTGCCGGTGGTGCACGTGGTGTCTGGGGTTATGTCGAAGGGGGCATGGGCGCGCTCAGTCAGGCCATGGCCGCCTCTGCCCAGGCATCCGGTGTCGAAATCCGTACCGGTGTCACGGTGGATGAAATTCTGGTCCAGGGACAGCAGACAACCGGCGTCCGCCTTTCAACTGGTGAGACGATCACGACCCGCAGCGTAGCCTCCAATGCCGATGCACATGTGACATTCGAAAAACTGATCCCTGCCGGCACGCTTCCTCAGAACTTCTCTGAAGCGGTCAGCCGAATCGATTACAGCAGCGCCAGCATGAAAATCAACGTAGCTGTCAGTGAACTCCCCGATTTCAACTGTCTGCCCGGCCATAATGAACCCGGCCCACAGCATCGGGGAACCATCCACATCGGCGCCAGTTGTGAGGAAATCGAACGGGCCTACGATGATGCCAAGTATGGCATGCCCTCACAAAAGCCGATTATCGAGATGACGATCCCCACTGCAGTCGACAATTCTTTGGCACCAGAAGGCCAGCACATCCTCTCTCTTTTCGTGCAATACGCCCCCTATCAGCTTAAGCAGGGGAACTGGGACGAAATCAAAGAAGAGTTCGCTGACCGCTGTCTAGAGCGGATAGCAGAGTTAGCACCAAACGTCCCCTCATCAGTCCTGCATCGACAAGTCCTCTCTCCATTCGATCTGGAACGAACCTTCAGCCTGACCGGCGGAAATATTTTTCAGGGAGCGATGCCCGCGCATCAACTTTACAATCTGCGTCCCGTTCCTGGCTGGAGCGATTACCGCACGCCAATCAAAGGACTTTATCTGTGCGGGAGTGCCGCGCATCCGGGAGGCGGTGTGATGGGTGCGTGTGGCCGGAATGCAGCACGGGAGATGCTTCGCAATGGCAAAGATTAATCAGTGTAATCATCAGTACACTCTGATTAGTAAGCAGCCTCATTTTACTTTCATAACAGCACCAGCTCTCTTAATCGGTGCGGTCGATATCATGTTTCACAATTCAAGATGAGGAACGATATGTGCTGTACAATCCTCATCCTTTGTTCCATTTTCAGCCGAATAAAACAATGCCGAAACCAGCGTTAGTGATCGTGTTCGAGTCACTGACAACTTGAATCCATTCACTATCCGGGAGAAATACCGTGAAACACCTCACAGGTTTGCCTGCCATCCTAGTTGCCCTCGTCTTAACTCTTTCAATTCCTGCTTCTGACACATCCGCCTGTACCGGGATCACGATCAAGCCCAAAGACGGATCAGCGATCTTCGGCCGTACTTTGGAATTCGCTCAAGACCTGAAATCCAACATCATCATCATCCCCCGTAATCGTGAGAATGTCGGAAGTACTCCGAATCAGAAACCGGGTTTAAGCTGGACATCCAATTATGCGATGGTCGGTATGAACGCCTTTAATCTACCGGTGATCGTCGATGGTCTTAACGAAAAAGGGCTGCATGTCGGAATCTTCTATTTCCCCGGTTATACCGACTATCAAAATTTGTCTGAGGAGGATCTGGCCCACAGTATTTCTCCTGTTGAGCTGCCTCTGTACCTGATGGGGACTTGCCGGAATGTCGATGAAGTAACTTCTGCGGTAAAAAAACTTAAAGTCGGCAACGTGGTCATGCCTCAACTGGGTGGCGTCCCCCCGTTCCACTACATTGCCAATGACACAAGTGGAAAATCGATCGTAATCGAATACGTGAATGGTGAGTTGAATATCCATCAGAATCCACTGGGTGTTCTGACCAATGCGCCAACGTTTGACTGGCAGATAACTAACCTGAGTAACTACGTCAACCTGCTCACCAATAATATATCCGATATCAAAGTCGAAGGAGTCGAAATAAAAGGCTTCGGACAGGGAAGTGGAATGCTCGGTCTGCCTGGCGATTTTACACCGCCGTCCCGCTTTGTACGTGCCGTCGCTTTTTCTTCGTCGGCATTTCCGGTTCAGACTGCGAAAGAGGGAATCCTGCAAACATTTCACATTTTGAATCAGTTCGACATCCCCAAAGGAACTGCCCGCGGAGTCGAACAGGGGAAAGTCGTCGGCGATTATACCATGTGGACCGGCGTCTCCGATCTGACGAACCTGCGTTATTACTTTCGGACTTATGACGACAGCAGTATCCGAATGGTCAATTTAGGTTGCCTGAATCTGGACGCTCTGGAAATTCAAACAATCTCCATCCAGGGTCCCGAACAGATCATCGATGTCTCTGGCTGTGCCCGCTGAATCATTCCTGAATTCCGTAAATCTCATCAGAAATTTTTGACGAGTTCAACCGAGACATTGCAAAACAGATTTCGTGGCGATGCCCCATTCATCTGCCTGACCAGCATCCTGCCAATCTCCTGCCCATAAGCTTCGGGAGAGAGGCAGGGGCGAATATGCGGGAACAGGCAGGAGGCTTGCTCGCGGGCAAAATGATCCGCGACCACTACAATAGGCTGTTTCTTCCGCGGATAATTCAGTTCGGAAATAATCGCCGCAATCGCCTGAGCCGCTGGTTCAGAGCGACAGAGGATTCCATGCTTATCTGAGGACCGTTTCAGGACATCCTGAGCGGAGACCTGTATCGCCCGATCATCTGCCGGAAGACAGCGAACCGTCAGTTGATCGATTCCCCAACCTGCGCCGTGCATCTCCTGCCGCACGGCATCCAGTAGAAGATGATCGCCGGCTGTCACCTGATCACGAAATACAACCAGTGCCCGCTGGCATTTCTGTTGGAGCAGATGCTGAAATAAGAGCCGACCAATCTGTCTCTGATCCCTGTCAATGTGGGCCAGTCCAGTAATCGATGGTTGCAGTACCCCATTCACGACGGTTGGCAGTCCGCTCTCCTGCAGGATCCGCTGCACGCCCACCTGTGCTCGTTGCAAAACAAAGCCCTCAGTCTCGTTCGACTTGAGCGCCCGGTTCACAATCTCTTCCACATACGCTTCTTCATCCCGGTGCGGCAGGAAGTTGAATTCAAGTTCTGCCTCGGGGAGTTCCCGCTGCAAGCCGATCAGAATACCGTCGGCCAGCAGGCCTTCCCGTTCGAGGTATTTCTGGTGTACCACCAGATGCACGCGACGCAGGGCCTGCTCAGTCAGGTTCGATTCCGGATCCGCAATGAACGTACCGGCCCGTTGTTTACGCACCAGAACCCGTCGCTGAGTGAGCAGTTGCAGAGCCCGGTTGGCAGTCGTTCCACTGACCTGAAACGAACGTGCTGTTTCACTGGTTGTGTAGTAGGGATCCCCGGGCTGCAGCTTTCGCTGTTTGATATCGGACTGAATCCGCTCGGCCAGATCCACAATCGCTGGTTTCATTGAGAAAGTACATTCACTCGAAAAAGGACAGTTTTTGCTTTGATTTCCGGATCAACTTTTATAATATTACGATACAGATAATAATATCGCAACCAAAATATTATTAAACCTTTTTACTGGAAATCAGCCCATGCCCCCTTTTCTCCAGCGCCTGGCGAAAACCTGTCCTCCGTTCCTGCTGATGATCTTGAGCCTGCTGCAGATCACTCGAGCAGGCGATCTGCAAAAGACGACGCTCTTTTCAGCCCGGGATGGTCAATATCACCACTATCGGATTCCGGGCATCATCGCCACCAGCAAAGGAACGTTGCTCGCTTACTGCGAAGCCCGCAAGACTGCTGGCGACTGGGCCGATATCGATAGTCTGATGCGTCGCAGTACCGATGGAGGACAGACCTGGGCAAAGCCACAGGTCATTCACAATGCGAAAGAAGAAACAGTCAACAATGTCGTTGCCTTCAACGATGCCCAGACCGGACAGGTGCATCTCCTCTATTGTGAAAACTATGCCCGCTGTTATTACACCCAAAGCAATGACGACGGACAGACCTTCAGCCCTCGCGTAGAAATCACCCCGGTCTTTGAAGAGTTCCGCAAAGAGTACGACTGGAATGTCATCGCCACTGGTCCCGGACATGGTATTCAACTACAAAACGGGCGGCTGCTGGTACCAGTCTGGCTATCCACCGGAGGGAAGAAACATCGACCTTCCTGTGTCTCCACCATCTATAGCGACGATCACGGCAAAACCTGGCATCGCGGTGAAATTATCGTCGACCAGGGAGCT
Organism: Gimesia sp.; assembly: GCF_040219335.1. Classification (NCBI taxonomy): domain Bacteria; kingdom Pseudomonadati; phylum Planctomycetota; class Planctomycetia; order Planctomycetales; family Planctomycetaceae; genus Gimesia; species Gimesia sp. Next base: position 244,624 of record NZ_JAVJSQ010000004.1, read on the forward strand.
CAGATCGCGGGCGAGACGATCGTGAATCCCAGCGAAACGGTTGCCGTCCAGCTGTTCAATGATAAAGTCCTCGTGAATATCCGCACCGAATCGAAGCCGCACCGGCGGTTGATTGCTGTCAGTGAGAACGGCGCGACCGGCTGGACGGACAAGCATTTTGATCCGCAACTGCTCGAACCGGTCTGTATGGGCAGTATTCTGCGTATCCCGGTGAGCAAGTCTCACCCCCAGAATGCCATCGTGTTTGCGAATCCCGATAACCTGGAAGGTTCCAGCAAACGTAGAGGTCCCAACCGGGACCGCAAAAACCTGACACTGCAGGTAAGCTTCAATGACTGCCAGACCTGGAGTGGCAAAAGAGTGCTTGAACCGGGGATCAGTGGCTATAGCGATCTGGCAGCCCTTCCGGATGGCACTATTGTCTGCTTCTACGAAGATGGCGGCCTGAAAAATAACGGTTACGACACAACCGGCTTGACAGTGGCTCGATTTCCATTGAAATGGATATTGGAGGATTGAGCCTGTCCGTTGTCTTTCATTTGTCCCTCCTCCCCGGCTACGCTCACCGAACTTTATTGAAAGTTGATCATGCCTCGTTCCCTTACTATTGTTGCTGCGCTTCTCTGCAGCCTCCTCGTAATCCTGTCTCCTCTCTCTGCTGCCGAACCAGACCACAGAGTCGACATCTGCGTCTATGGCGGCACCTCTGGTGGTGTCGTTGCAGCTGTCAAAGCAGCCCGTCTTGGTAAGACCGCCATCCTGATCGAACCGGGCCAGCACCTGGGCGGCATGAGTTCCGGTGGAGTCAGCTTCTCTGATATGGGAAAGTCAGCCACGGTGGCTGGCATGGCCCGCGAGTTCTACGAACGGATCGGTAAGAAATATGGCAAGCAGCTGGAAACACGATTGGAGCCACACGTCGCAGAAACGGTCTTTGAAGAAATGATCAAAGAAGCCGGCGTAAAAGTCATCCGGGGAGAACCACTACAGAAAGTTCAAAAGCAGGGACCACGGATCGTGGAACTGACCACAGAGCAGGGGACCCGCATCGCGGCAGAAATGTTTATCGACTGCACCTATGAAGGCGATCTGCTGGCCGCAGCCGGCGTCTCTTATTCTCTGACCCGCGAAGCCAATTCACAATACAACGAAACATTGAACGGCGTGCAGCTGTATGAAATTCCTCAAGTCCATTTTGGTAAGTATGACAAAATCGGCCGCCGCAAAGACCGGCGGGGGCTCTGGGATCGTGCCATCCCCCTCGATCCATACAAAATCCCTGGTAAACCGGAAAGCGGTCTGCTACCCCTGATCGAGGAAGGAGAACTGGGAACAATCGGTGAAGCTGCTCCTGGAGTGCAGGCTTACTGCTTCCGTTTATGTGTGACCGATCAACCGGAGAACCGGATTCCGATCGCGCCTCCTGCCAACTATGACCCGGCCCGTTACGAGATCGTGGCTCGCTATATCGCAGCCTGTGAGAAAGCGGGCGACGACATGGACCTCCGCTGGTTTACCAAGCACGATGCTCTCCCCAACGGCAAATTCGATTTCAACACCGCCTATTTCGGTTTGAACTATGTCGGCGGTAACAAGGGGTACAGTGAAGCCTCGCACGCCGAGCGGCAGCAGATCATCAAGGAACACGAAAACTACGCCCGCGGCCTCTTTTATTTTCTGAAGACAGACAAACGCGTCCCGCAGAAAGTAAGTGACCAGGTCAGCCGCTACGGGCTCTGTAAAGACGAATTCCAGGACAACGGAGGTTGGCCGCACCAGCTCTACATTCGCGAATCACGGCGGATGGTCTCTGACCTGGTGATGACCGAGCATTACTGTCGCCACCAGGTGGTCGCTCCGAAATCGGTCGGTCTGGCCTCGTACGGCATCGACATCCACGAAATCCGCCGGATCGTGCACAACGGAGTGATGGTGCGGGAAGGTAAACTGCTGGGGCACCACAGCACCCGCGGCCCCTATCCGATCGGCTTTGACGCGATCGTCCCCAAGCCGGAAGAATGCGACAACCTGCTGGTCACCTTCGCGATCTCCGCCAGTCATGTGGCTTTCGGCTCGACTCGCATGGAACCGGTGCTGATGATCCTCAGCCAGTCCGCCGCAACTGCCGCCAGTCAGGCCATCGACGTGGGTTGCTCAATTCAGGATGTGAATTACCAGCGACTCCGCACCCAACTGCTGGCTGACGGACAGCTGCTCGACTGGCCCTCCCCGGTTCAGAACGGTAAGTCGACTGCACGAGTGATCGTAAACCCCGAAACACTACCGGGCATCGTACTCGACGACTCCGACGCCAAATTCACAGGTAGTTGGGCGGAGAGCAACGGTCAGCCTTCACCAATCGGCAGGAACTATTCCCACGATGGAAACAAGGACCGGGGCCAGAAGTCGGCCCGGTTCACTCCTGAAATCAAACAGTCAGGCGACTATGAAGTCCGGCTGCTCTATACCTGGCATCCGAACCGCTCCACACAAGTTCCGGTGACAATTCAGAGTGCCGACGGCAAGAAAACTGTCATTATCAATCAGCGTCAGCCAGCGCTAGTCAAACAGGTGCCGGTTTCGCTGGGAACCTTTCACTTTAAAGCAGGACAGCCAGCCTCCATCACAGTTTCCAATCAGGGGGCCGACGGCTATGTCGTCGTCGATGGTCTGCAGTTGCTACCGGTGAAAATCGCTGAAGCAGAACGGGCGGGGAAACGAAAATCGGGATACCCTCAGCTGACAATGGAAGCCAAACCGAAATTCCGTCAGCCCAACGCAGCCCAGGCAGCACAGGTCGCCTTCTCCCCACTCGCAGAACAAACCTTACCCCGTACAGCCGGTGAATCGACGCGTCACTCCGTTGAACCGGTGCAGCTGGCACTGTCTGCGAACGCGGATGAAGTCGCCGGGAAATCGTATGACCTCGTCGTGATCGGCGGAACCGGGGGCGGTGTGGCAACAGCGGTGCGGGCGGCCCGCGAAGGGTGTTCGGTCCTGCTGGTACAGCACAACGGGCATATCGGCGGAATGATGACCAACGGTCTGATGCAGTGGGACGCCCTGTATGGTGGGCCACGTTCCCCGCTGTTCAGCGAGCTGTTGGAAAACATCGAAAACTACTATATCGACACCTTCGGCCGCGACTCGCGCGATCATCAGACCATCCGTTACACTCACGAAAAATATCCGATCGGCTGGGCTGAACCGCACGTCGCCGAGCGGGAGTACAACCGGCTGGTGGCGCAAGAGAAAAACATCACGCTGCTCCTGCACCACTACCCGACGGACGTCGATCGCCAGGGCGTTCTCATCAAATCAGTCACCCTCTGCCGATACGGCACGCCCGAAACGATTCAGGTAAAAGGAACCACGTTTGTTGATGCCACCTATGAAGGGGATCTGTTCGCGCTGGCCGACGTCCCTTACCGCGTGGGTCGCGAAGCCCGCGATGAATATAAGGAGCCACACGCGGGCAAAGTCTTCGTCAACATTGACGGTCATCGGCCAGAGAGCGTCGTGAAAGAGAGGCTCAACATCCGCGTCTATGGTGCCCGTCAGGGGAGCATCGATCCCACCAGCCCATTATCAGCGGATGGCGCAGTGCAGGCATATAACTACCGGTTCTGTGTGACGTCCGATCCCGCCAACCGGCTGCCGATCCCAAAGCCGGCGAGTTATGATCGTGCAGACTACCTGGCCTTTCACCGTCGGTACATCCCGGCGAGCCAGGGGCCAAACCACAAATCACACGTCAACAGCCCGATCATGCCCGGTCATAACCATGCCTATCCCGAAGCCGACTGGCCGACCCGCGAGAAGATCATCCAGCAGCACCTCGACTTCGGCCTGGGACTGATGTGGTTCCTGCAGCACGATGAATCAATCCCGGAAACCAAACGACAGGAGTACCTTAAATGGGGGCTGCCCAAAGACGAATACGCCGACTATGATCACGTGCCTTACGAAATGTACGTCCGCGAAGCACGGCGGATCGTGGGCCGGCAAGTCTTCAACGAAAATGACGGGATGCTGGCGGATGGCTACCATCGCACACCGATCCACCAGGACAGCATCGCGGTGACCGACTGGTACATGGACTCGCACTCCTGCACAACCGACAGCCGCCCCGGCTTCAAATATGACGGCAAACTGATCCTGACCGAAGAGTCCCGCCCGTCTCAGATTCCATATCGCGCACTGTTGCCGCAGGGGGTCGACAATCTGCTGGTGCCGGTCTGCCTCTCCGCGACCCACATCGCCTGGGGCGCAATCCGCCTGGAACCGGTCTTTCTCTCCACAGGCGAAGCCGCTGGTTACGCCGCCGCCTTGGCAAAGCAGCAGGGAACCACGCCTGCGGATCTCAATCCCGACCTGCTACTGAAAACGCTGGTCCGCCGCCGGCAGCTGGTCAGTTTCTTCAACGACCTGAAAGTCAACAACTCAGATCCCTCAATCCCCGCCGCCCAGTACTTCGCCACCAAAGGCTTCTTCAACGACTATGACGCCCGTCTGAACGAACCACTGACGCAAGCAGTCCGCGAAGTGTGGGAGCGGGGGCTGAGACAGCTGGAGCAGGGAACGCTGAATCCCCACCAACTGGCTGCAAAGGTTCAGCAGGCGGAAGAACAAAAATCGCCGACGTCAGGGGAGACGCGCGGGGCATTTTTATTAGAAGCACGGAGCAGAATTGAACCACGGTCTTCCTGAGAATCTGAAACCCAAGTTGACTGTTTTCTCAGTGGAAGTATGATCTGAACGTTTTGATCTTCATTCTCAGAGTGCTCATTCTTCAGGAAGCAGCCATGTTCGACTTCGATACCCCCACCGTTAATGAAATTGCTGCGGATGTGTTTCGGATTGGCTGTTATGCGCCGGCCTTGGATCTGCAATTTAATTATTTCCTGGTGCGGGATGACGCGCCGCTGCTGTTTACGACCGGGTATAAGTCCAGCTTTTCACTGGTACAGCAAGCGGTCGCGCAGGTGATGGATCCGGCAAAACTGCGGTACATCGCCTTCAGTCATTTTGAGTCGGATGAATGCGGGGCGCTCAACCAGTGGCTGGACGTGGCGCCCGAGGCGGAGCCGGTCTGCAGCCTGGTCTCGGCGATGGTGAATATCAACGACTTCGCGATCCGACCGCCCAAAGGGATGGTCGACGGCGAGCAACTTAACACGGGCAAATATCAGTACCGCTTCTGCTCGACCGCGCAGCTGCCGCACGGCTGGGACGCGGGTCTGCTCTATGAAGAGACTCAGGGGACGCTGTTCTGTTCGGACCTGTTTCACCAGGGAGGGAATGTGGATGCGCTCACCGAAAGCGATCTGTCAGAACAGGTGCTGGCGGCGATGCAGCAGATGCAGGCGGGACCGCTGGCCGATTATATCCCCTACACGAAACAGACGGGCCGAATTCTCAACCGTCTGGCGGACCTGAAACCCAAAACGCTGGCAATTATGCACGGTTCCAGTTTCGCCGGAGATGGGGAACAGGCCTTTCGGGATCTGTCGACCGCGATGAAGTCGGTCTTCGGTTGAAGAACCAAAGTCATTTTCTTCCACCATGCAAGGGACGTAAAATACGAACGTTTCTATTGGTGAAGAGATCATGCTAAGAGACGGCAGACTGAAAAAGTGGTTGCCTACTCGAATGAGATCCGTCAGAATAAAGCGCAAGAGTCCTTTGGAATGTTTCGCGAGGTTCTGTCCAATGCATCCGTCCATTAAGAAGTTACTGATCCTCTTCTGCCCATCCGTCGTTTTTCTGCTGCTGATGATAATTCTGGTTTACAACAAGCACAGTGCGCAGCATGAGCCAACGCCGCTGGAGATCAAAATGTCACAAATTCGACTGGGCACCAGTGTGGAGGACGCTGATGCCATTATCGGGACGCCCCCCGACCTCACGAAAGAGTCCAGGGGAGTGATTGTTAATTCCACTATGTTACTGGATGAAACGAATCCAAAGTCAGCCGGTCATGGTCCGCCCCAGGACTATACCCTGCGAACCTGGAAGGGTGAAGAAGTCAGCGTGACAGTCGTGTTTGACCTGGACGGAAAATCTGTCTGCCACTGGTCCTGGTGGAACAATCAATCCCCTCAGTCTCCCTACGGCCCCTATCGGGTGTTTGAGCGCGTCGGGCTGTTTTGAATTTATTTCACCTTCGCGAACTGCTTCTGGAAGAACTCCAGCATTTCGCGTTGAGGATTGCGGCCTTTGGCTTCCGGTGTGTAGATGAAGACGTTGTCGATTTCGAGTTCGTTCATCTTTTTCACCAGATCACGCCCGAAGTTGGGGTGATGGATACCCTGGCCGGGGCGGGCGTTGGCGGGCAGGGGGCCGTCTGCTTCGCTGTAGACCATGTAGAGTGGTGGATCGTCTTTCGTCAGATGCATGATCGCAGATGATTCGTCGTAGCGTTTCTGCTGTTCCGGAGTGGGATGCAGGGCCTCTTCTGCTGTGTCCACGCCGTAAGCTTTGAAGATCGAAGGGTGCTCCCAGGCCCGGCCACCTACCAGAGCTTTGATTTTGATCGGATCGTATGTGCTCTGTCCGCCAAAGGTGCCGACCGCCTGAATGCGGGTCGATTCGCGTTCAATGGGATCGTCGCTGTCCGGTTTAGCCAGGTCGTCGTGAAAGGCGATCCACATTGAAATCCCGGCGCCGGCGGAGCCTCCAAAGCAGGCCACCCGCTTCGGGTCAATGTTCCACTCTTTTGATTTGCTGCGAAGAAACTGCACGGCTCGAGCTCCGTCGCGCTGTGGCTCGGGAAGCAGGACTTTTTCCCCGTCAATAAAGCGGTAGTGAATCGCAGCGACGCTGATGCCGGCGTCCAGACACTGCTGTAGGAAGCCGGGATTCACCCGCTTACTGCCTCCTACAAATCCTCCGCCGTGAATGTAGACGACCAGGGGAGTCGGCTGATCCGATTTGGCCTGGTAGAAGTCGAGTACGTTCCGTGCATGGTCACCGTATTTCACATCGGCGTGGGTTGGTTTGACAGAATTGACCGGTCTCCCCTGACGTTTCTGCATTTGCAGGCGATAGGCCCGCGCTTCGTCTCGGGTGAGAATACCATCCTTGTTTTTGTCAGCCGCCGGAAAGCGTTTTAGCAGTTGCTGCAGCCGCTCGTCCGGCTGTGGTTTTTCATCGGCTGCCCAGACGGGATACGAACTAGCCACAAAAGCGCAGACGGCAAGGACGCGGAGACTGATATTTGTGAAACGCATGTGTGGCATTGAGTCACCAGTTTTCTGTTGATATGGGAAAAGAAAACGATTCATTAAAATCATTGATTATTTTATGATGCCGTGCTGTTAATTCTCAAGAAAATTCTTAACCACTCTAAACAACACATACTTTTTCCACCACGACGAACACAAAACATTATTGGTGCCCAAGAGTAATTGCCCCAAGTGAGTTGGCCAGTACCGTTTTCCAGAATGGAATCAACAACAGTACTAAGGACCGATAAACGAATCCGGTTCTGCCGGGCAAGAATCACAAAACAGGTCTGACTTCGGGGTATCTGGACTGATAGAATAATATAAATCGTCTGGAATTTGCGGGCCGCAATCTGGAACAGCCCTGACAGGGCGGAAAGCGCTGGTCGATGAAACTCCTCTCTTACTTACAAAGCAAACGAAATCTATACCGGCTCGGGGTAATGCTCTGTCTGACGATCTGCCTCACTTCAGTCAGTCTGGCTCAAACCAATAACGGAGGCAACAATAACGGTAACAACACCAATAACCAGAACAACAATCAGAATGCTGGTGGGATCACCATTGATGCGAAAGGTGTCATTTCGGCGCCGTTTCAGATCACGTTGAACAGCAAGCAACTGAACCAGAAACGGCTACAAGCCCTGGCGGCCCAGGCTCTACCTGCAGACGTCAATCAAAAGTCGGAGTTCCGCAAGGTTTCACTGGTGCAGTTGGAGAAAGTCTGCCAGGAATATAAAACAAAAAATGAGCCACTGCCTCCCGAGGTGCAATATCTGGCAGGGCTGTGGCGAATTGATTACCTGTTTGTCGATCGGGAGAACCATGATCTGGTAATCGCTGGCCCGGCAGAGGGCTTTGCAACGAATGCACAGAACCGAGTGGTCTGTGTGAATTCAGGGAGGCCACCGATCCGACTGGACGACCTGGTTGTGGCACTGCAATCTCAGGAACAAGACCTGGTGACTGGCTGTTCGTTTGATGCGAAACAGGAAAACCTGGCGCGGATGCATGAATATATTCGCAGAACAAACAACGCCTCTTCGACGGCGACCGCGGTAAGCCGTTTCCGCACCATGGCTCAGATCCTGGGGATGCAGGACGTGACCGTGACTGGAGTGCCGGCAGGTTCTCATTATGCTCGGGTACTGGTTGAAGCGGACTACATGTTGAAACGAATTTCGATTGGCCTGGAGCCCTCGGGAATTCGTGAGATCAAAAGTCACCTCGCGACCCTGCGGGGTGGAGGCAACAGCACTCAGCGATGGTGGTTCACACCCCTCTATGATGCATTCACAACTACAGCAGACCGGGATGCATTTCAGCTCTCCGGACAGCGCTTACAGATGATGTCCCAGGAGGAGTTTGTTAGCCAGGCGGGACAGCGAACAGAAGCTTCAGAGACCCGAAATTCAACAACCCGGTATGCGCAGCAGTTCACAAAATATTTCGCAAAACTGGCAGACCTGCACCCCACATTTGCCGAGCTCCAGTCAATCACCGACCTCACTGTGCTGGCGGCGTTGATCCGGAAAGAACGACTCGACGATCAGGTGGGATGGGATCATCGGTTCTTTCTTGCTGAATCTGATTATCTGATCCCTCAGGGAAATATTCCCACACAAGTACCAACGGCGATGAATTATAAGAAAGCAGGGCGTTTGATGATCTGCCTCGTCGGAGGTGGTGTGACGATCAATGCTCGATCTTTACTGCGTCAGACTGAGTTTGTAACGATGCGGGATAATTCACTGACTGAACGAAAACAATCTATTCAACGAGGTGTAGGCAACCTGAAATCCCGCTGGTGGTGGGATTGACGTTCGATATGTGATACGTTTTACTGAAACTGATTCTCGTCACCCTCCAGACACTTCAGGCCGATACTTTAGTGCCTGACCAACTGAAATCAACACGATCTATTAAAAGAAACTGAATTCATAATGAGACGCGCTTCCTTATTGACTCTATTCTGTTTTCTGGTCTGTTCCATAGTTTTGTCGAACGGAGCTCTCCTCTTTGCGGTGAAACCGAATGTGCTGTTGATTATGACTGATGACCAGGGATGGGGGGACGTCCGGCTGCATGATAATCCGTTGATTGAGACGCCAAACCAGGATCTACTGGCGCAACAGGGAGCCCAATTTGAGCGGTTCTTTGTTTCGCCCGTCTGTGCCCCGACTCGAGCCGCACTCTTGACGGGACGCTATAGTCTGCGGACGGGCGTGCACGGTGTGACCCGCGGTTTCGAGAACATGCGCGGGGAAGAGGTCACGATTGCTGAGATTCTGAAATCAGACGGATATGCAACCGGTGCCTTTGGGAAATGGCATAACGGGCGACATTATCCGATGCATCCCAACGGCCAGGGATTTGACGAGTTCTTCGGTTTCTGTGGAGGTCACTGGAACAGTTATTTCGACACGAACCTGGAACATAATCGACAGCCGGTTAAATCAGAGGGCTACATCACAGATGTACTGACTGACAAGGCGATCGATTTCATCAAACAAAATCAGGAACAGCCGTTCTTCTGTTATGTCCCTTATAACGCACCGCATTCGCCCTGGATCGTTCCAGAGAAATACTGGAACAAGTATGCCGACAAAGGTCTGGATGACAAAGCACGTTGTGCCTACGCCATGGTGGATTGTGTGGATGTAAATCTAGGTCGATTACTCAAAACCCTGGATGAATTGAAGCTGGCTGACAACACCATTGTACTGTTCCTGACAGACAACGGCCCGAACAGCAATCGGTACAATGGTGATATGCGCGGTCGCAAGGGCTCGATCCACGAGGGAGGTATTCGCGTACCGCTGTTCGTACGGTACCAGGGAAAAATCGAGCCTGGGACAGTCGTCAAGCCGATCGCCGCACACATTGACATTCTGCCAACGCTGCTGGAATTCTGTGACGTGGAGTCAACATCTGGAGTTCCCGTGGATGGCAAAAGCCTTGTGCCGCTGTTGACCAAGTCTGCTGAAGCGAAATGGCCAGAGCGAATGCTATTTGTCGATCGTCTGTTCCGCAATTCGATTCCGGGAACGGAGCTTCCCGTTGGATCAGTGCGTACCGATCGCTGGCGAGCTGCATATGAGCGAAACAAGTGGAGCCTGTATGACATACAAGTAGACCCGGGAGAGAAAATCGATGTCTCTAAAGAGAACCCGAAGGCTCTAAATCGATTGAAGACAGCTTACAGCAAGTGGTTTCAGGATGTATCAGAACTCGGCTTTGAGCCGATACCCATTCCTGTAGGACATCCCAAAACAACGACAACATCTCTGCCGGCAAATGAATCATTTCTGAAACCGGAAGCCGGGCAGGGGATTAACTACAGTGGCAAAGGACACAATGGTTACGCTAACAGCTGGCTCGAAGACTGGACCGACACCGGAGCAAATGCGGTCTGGCACCTGGAAGTATTAACACCCGGAACTTATACAGCAACTCTGAAATACACCTGTGCCAAAACTGATGTGGGTTGCCAGATTGCCGTGGAAACCGGTGACCAGAGTCTGAGTGCGACAATTTCCAAGCCTCACGACCCGCCCAAGATAGGAAACCAGGATCGGGTTGAGCAGTCAGATAACTATCAGCGAAAAGACTGGGCGGAGCTCAAGCTAGGCACATTGGAACTGAAAAAAGGCACCTGCGATCTCAAACTCACAGGTATCAAAAAGCCAGGCAATGAACTGATCGACGTTAAGGGGATTGAGCTGATGCGTCTGCAGTGAGAGTAAGCATGAGCCGCTCTGCGGCGTCCTCTGCACTCTGAATCGAATCAGGTATGCCAACACCACGATAGGCATTACCGGCCAGTTCCAACCCTGGATAGCGTGACGCCTGTTGTTCGATCTGCTCGACCAGTTCCAGATGCCCAAGATGATACTGGGGCATGGACTGATTGTGTCTGAGCAACTTAGAGAACAGAGGTTTGCCCTGCAGTCCCAGGATATCGTCGAGTTCGCTGCGCACAATTTCCTGCAGTTCCTCATCGGTGTGTTCCAGCATTTCTGATTGCATGGCACCACCGATGAAAGTACGAAGTTGAATACAATCTTCCGGCGCTCGACCAGGAAACTTGCGACTGGCGAATGCGACTGCAAATATTTTGCGTTTCTCTGCAGCAGGAATCACCAGACCAAAAGCGCGGAGCGGATGTTTGATATCTGAGAGCTTATAGATATTAACGAGAATCGCTGTAGATGCGTATTCAATCTGCGCAAGCAGGCTGGAGAGTTCGGGAGCGAATCCTGTGGTCATACTCGCCGCCTGATGTGTGGGCGCCGCGATTAAAACGGCGTCGAAATGCTGTGTTTGAGCTGTTCCCTTCGAGGCCATGGTCACTTCATATCCCCCCCCCGCTGAGGGCACAACATGGGTAACACAATGTTCAAAGAGGATTGTTCCCCGCTCGGAGACACGCTCCGCCAGAGTGCGTGTCAGCGTTTGCATACCTCCCTTGAACGCGGCAAACAGACCATAACGGGCACCTGTGGCATCGGACTGGGAGCGGGCTGCTTTCTTCTGATGCCGGGCGGCTTTGATCAGGCTGCGATGATCCCGTTCCATGTCCAGGAAGCGTGGAAGTGTCGCCCGTAAGCTTAGTTTCTCTGGATCGGAGGTATAAATACCAGCTACCAGTGGTTGCACGAGTCGCGTCAGAGCTTCTTTACCAAATCGGCGGGTTACGAAATGGGCAAGACTTTCATCGTCCTGGTCAAGACCATTTGAACTGTGCCGACGGGGCAGAAAGTATTCCAGTCCCATGCGAATTTTCCCCCACAAGCTCAGCAACGGAGTACGCAGTATAGGGAGCATGCGCGAGGGGGTCATCAGTTCGAACCCGAGTGGGACAGGCACTGTTAACCCTCGACTCAATACGAGTGCTCCCCGGTAGCGGGTATCAGTGGAAATCAGCTGATCTACCAGCCCCAGACGCTTACAAAGATTGATACCTGCAGGCTTGTTGGTAATGAACATGTCGGCGCCGGTATCGATCAGATAATCACCCTGATCGATAGTCCCGATCCACCCACCTGATTCAGGTTGTGCTTCGAAAAGGGTCACTTCCACAGGCTGCTGCTGTTCATCGGCCAGTTCCAGAATACGATGTGCAGCAGATAGACCTGTCACTCCACCACCAATCACGGCGATGCGTTTTACTGCTGTTGAAGGATTGGAGTCAGTCATGAGGTCGTTCAATATCAACAGGACAACAAAAAGAACTTATTTCAGGCGAAACAGTTATCTGCAGCCGAGTTCATGGACCATTTCAACAAGCGCTTTGACGTTGTCTGGATTCATATCAGGCATCACGCCATGTCCGAGGTTAAAGATATGACCGTTGCGACCGCCGGCGGCATCGAGGACGGACTTTGCTTTCTGCTTGAGAACCGGCAGATCGGCATAGAGAGCAATCGGATCCAGGTTCCCCTGAACTGCCACATCCGGACCAAGAATTTCCCAGGCATCTGCGAGGTTAATACGCCAGTCGATCCCAAAGACCTGACCGCCGGTCTGCTTCTGCAGTGGGATCAGAGCGGGGTTCCCTGTCATGAAGTTAATGACAGGAGCGTGATCCTGTACCCCGGCCACCAGCTTCGCGGTATAAGGCTGAACGTACTGCTGATAATCTTCAGGGGAAAGACAGCCGGCCCAGCTATCGAAGATCTGCACGGCCTGGCATCCGGCTGTGATCTGTCGTTGCAGATAGATGATCAGGTTGTCAACGAAGCGGTTCATCAGGGCATCCCAGGCAACCGGATCGTTATACATAATCTGCTTGGTGCGTCGGTAATTTTTTGAGCTTCCCCCTTCGATGGCATAGCTCGCCAGGGTAAAGGGGCAGCCGGCAAAACCGAGCAGAGGAATATCTGTCGGCAAGTCGGCACGGATCAGTTTGACGGCATCAAAGACAAATTCCAGGCAGTTCATATCAGCGATATCGGTCAGACGATCAACCTGGGAAGATTCCTGAATTGGATTGTGAATGACTGGGCCTTCGCCTTTGACATATTCCAGATCCAAACCCATAGGCTCAAGAATCGGCAGTAAATCAGCGAACAGGATGGCAGCATCAACCCCCAGTACACTCTGTGCAGTGAGAGTGACTTCCGCTGCGAGTTCAGGAGTTTTACAGAGTTCAATGAAGGTGACCCGATTACGAACTTCCATGTATTCCGGCAGGTAACGTCCTGCCTGTCGCATAATCCAGATGGGGGTGGTATCAACGGGCTCGCGACGGACAGCCTTCATAAACCGACTGTTTTGACAATAGGCTGTATCAGCCTGCGGCGAATTCATTCTATTTCTTTCCGGTACGTAACGTATTGAGAATATCTATCAGGTGGGAATATTCTAACAGGTAGGTCGGTCTTCTGAAATTCAGGGCAGCATCGATTCCGGAATCAGATCAGGAGACAGGATGAGTCATTTTTTCCGGGCCAGGATTTCATGAGCAGACTCTAAGGCCCCTTTAACCAGCGGCCCCATTTTAGGTGGGCTCGATTCGAAGTCGATAGGGAGTCCCTCCTGATTCAGGGCCTCGGAGCAGGCGGGACCGACTGAAGCGATCATTGCCCTGGCTGCAGCAGCGAGCCATTTATCGCGGACCTGTTCCTCTTCAGCGATCTGCAGAACATGAGACACCTGCTGTGCACTCGTGAACATCAGGATGTCAAATTCTCCTCTGATCGTTGCATGAACTGCATTTCGCAGCCCGGAAGTATCTTCAGGAAGCGCCCAGCGATATACGGTCACCGGCGTCACCTGGGCTCCCTGATTACGGAGTTCGTCATAAAATTCCTGAACCGGCTTTCCGTATTCCTGAACGACAATGTGCTTACCGGTAACGGAGAATTCTTTTTCGTTCCAGATCGAAATAATTTCGTGCCAGGTATTGGGTTCCGGGGCGGAATAATGAATGGGAACTTCCCAGTTGCGAAGTACAACAGTTGGCTTAGGTCCGCGCACTGTAACTATTGTTTTTCGCAAAGCGTCGAGAACCCGTTCCCGGGGATAATATGCCTCTGCAGCCTGTAGCAGAGCAGTAGCTCCGACTCCGGTCAGAAAGACAATCACATCGATTTCACCACGAAACAACCGTTCGCAAAATGATTTAACCTGCGCATTGTCTTCCAATGGTATTTCATCCATGGAGTGCACCAGAGTGGGAATCCCCTGATTGCGTTCGATCAGAGCCTGCATGGCGTCCTGTTTTCGACTTTCAAAACTACAGACGCGTAAACTGGTAGCATTCATAGAGCGAGTTTCACTGTAAACGTAATCAAAAGAGGGTGGCTGTGTCGTTATTATAGAGCGCGCAGCAGAGACATTGAATGACCGATTTGCAGTTTCTTAGAGAGAACCTGTATTTCGGCGACAGGAGCCCAGCCACTCACGAAAATCTGCATCAACTGTAGAGAGATCATCCACATTCAGAATCTGACACAAGGTCAGTCGGCCTGTGGGGTCAGAAGCCTGATTCTTTCTGAGTTTGCGATAGAATGGGGAGAGGAGATTCTTTTGTTGCAGATACAGACAGAAACAACGAGCGTAAGCATATGTCAGAGCTTCCCGATCCGTTCGAATTCTGGCCTGGATTACCAGATCATTGAGAGGTGGAAGCTGATTTCGCTCAAGGGCGGATAACAGGATCTGAACCCTCCAGTTAGTCGTCCCCAAAAGTCGATTCCCCTGGTCGGAAAACTCACACTGCTCATGTAGCGAAGCGAGCCCTTCATCGAACCATTCTGGCATGTCAGGATAATCGACCTCGGCCAGTGCGTGGGTCAATTCATGCCCCAAAGTTCCGCTTCCTGTAGTCAAGTTCAAGACAATCCGCAACTCATCAGCGATAAAGTAACCATAATAAGATCCGGTCTGCCGCTGATCCAGATCGCGAGCGACCTGCTGATACCGTTCCTGGCTGGAAAGAGCAACAATTGTGACAGGTTGATCTGGTTTCGTGTCAAAATATGAGACATTCAGTGCGTATTCCGTCGGCTGGATCGCTTTGCGGTAAAGTGCATCAAGAGTCGTGACCTCATAATCGCCAATCAGAACATAAGGTGCGATGATTAGACGATTGGTCGGTAAGGAAATGCGTTTCTGAATTGACTGCGCCTGCAACTCGCAAGCCGTCTGAAGCTGCAAGGGTACTGATTCAGAAGGTCTATCCGGTAGGGCTTGCCAGGATTCTGGTGGGCTGAGGCGAACGACATTTGCCAGTGCGCGGTTCTCCTCTGTACCAGAAAATACCAGAAGGTAAAATCCGGCGACCAGACCAAGTGGCCCGGCGATCAGCAGAGTGGTGCGATGAATAGACAAAAGCAAACCTTCGACAAAGTCGATCTGATTAGAATTCAGATTTCCCCAATTGACAGACGGATCTATCAAAAAGACGACATGTAATTATAGATTACCTGCCGATGGTCCACTTGAGTAAAGCTTGCCGGTTTTTGAAATTTAGAACATGTTGCAGCCCGCTTGAATATATTATCCATCCTGATCGCCGCGAATTGCCCAATCACCAAAACCCTCATGATCGGTTTAATTTAACAGATTACTGAATACTGTTCCCGGAGATGCAGAAAGAACGCGGTAAAACCCCATCAAGGATCAGTAACAATCTAACCGAAATCTTGTTATAATGGGCTTACCAATTATGATGGCGCAGAGGCCGACTGTACCATCAGACACTGAATACAGACCTTTAAAACAGATCAAAATGAGCCAATCTTTTCATCCTGAAACAAACCAAAACCGCCCCAATGTTCCGTGGCGGCCCCAAAGCCTGCACAATAAGATTCAGACTCGTCGACCATTATTTACTTCCGCCGAACTTCACGCACTAAAGACAGGAATGCATTGCACCATGTACCAATCAATGGGAGCTCACCCCGACGAAGTTAATGGAATTAAAGGCACACGCTTCGCTGTCTGGGCACCAAATGCACAGGAAGTCTGTGTGATTTGTGATCGCAACCACTGGAAACATGGAGAAAATCACCTTAACTCCAGTGATGCAGGAGTCTGGTCGGGGTTTCTTCCCGAGGTAGGGCAGGGAGACGCTTATAAATTCAGTCTGCGAGGTCAGAACGGGGAGTTCTTTGAAAAGAGCGATCCCTACGCTTTTTACTCCGAACTACGCCCCAAGACTGCTTCGATCGTTTATGATATCGAAAACTTCCCCTGGCAGGACCAGCAGTGGTTACGGAAACGCCAGGAGACCAACTGGCATAATGAACCTGTTTCAATTTATGAAGTCCATTTGGGTTCCTGGAAACGCCCCAAAGACGGGCGTCAGTTCTTTTCTTACCGGGAGTTGGCCAAGGAACTGGTCGATTATGTGCATCAGATGGGCTACACCCACATTCAGCTGATGCCTGTCACAGAGCACCCGTTTGATGGATCCTGGGGCTATCAGACGACCGGTTATTTCGCGCCAACCAGCCGATTCGGCACCCCACATGACCTGATGTATTTCGTAGATTACTGCCATCAGGCGGGAGTCGGTGTACTGTTCGACTGGGTTCCCGGCCATTTTCCCACAGATGGTCACTCCCTCGGCCGTTTCGACGGCACCTGCATATACGAACATGCAGACCCTCGCAAAGGGTTCCACCCCGACTGGGGGACCTACATTTTTAATTACGGGCGGAACGAAGTTCGCGATTTTCTGTTGTCGAGTGCCCATTTCTGGATTGATAAGTATCACTTTGACGGTCTCCGCGTAGATGCCGTTGCCTCAATGCTGTATCTGGACTATTCACGAGAGGAAGGGGAGTGGGTTCCCAATCCCAGTGGAGGCCGTGAAAATCTGGAAGCAATTCAGTTCCTGAAGGACGCAAATATCAGCCTGCACGGAGCCTATCCGGGAATTCTCACGATTGCCGAAGAATCTACATCCTGGGGCGGTGTATCGCACCCGGTTTATAATGGAGGACTGGGATTCAGCATGAAATGGGATATGGGCTGGATGAACGACACCTTGCGTTACATGCATTTCGATCCGATTTATCGATCACATCACCAGGGCGAACTTTCTTTTCGCATGATCTATGCCTTTACAGAAAACTTTGTACTGCCTTTATCTCACGATGAAGTGGTACACGGTAAGCGTTCCCTGCTATCCCAGATGCCGGGCGATCTGTGGCAACAATTCGCAAATTTAAGACTGTTGTACGGATATCAATACACAATGCCAGGCAAAAAACTACTCTTCATGGGGGGAGAACTGGCACAGTGGACCGAATGGAATCATGATAACGAACTTGACTGGAAACTGATCGGTCACGAAAAACACGATGGAATTCGTCGCTTGATCGGCGACCTGAACTACTTATACCGTACCGAAAAACCTCTATATGAAACTGATTTTTCTCAGGAAGGATTCTCCTGGCTCCAGTGTGATGACTCGAAGAACAGCGTGTTTGCATTCCAGCGAAATTCGACAGATGATGAGGAGCACGTCATTGTGATTGCTAACTTCACACCTGTGCCAAGGGAAGGCTATCGAATCGGGGTCCCCAAAGCGGGTTACTACCATGAAATCATAAATAGCGATGCAAAGATTTACGGTGGTTCCAATATCGGAAATGCAGGTGGGGGCTATAGCGAGAAAATCAGCAGTCATGGCAAGAACAACAGTATCACGTTGAATTTGCCCCCCCTGGCATTGCTGATTATGAAACCGGTAGCAGCACCGCAGAAGAAAATAAAACCAGACACGAAGTAGAGTAAGTGTTTTGGGGATTCCAGATGGTACTGAACATCGTCTAGTACCCGTGCAGATCGAGAAATTCTGCGAAGAAAAGGGTGGAAATTGCGGTTCCACCATTCTATGATATTGAACTTATCAGCACGTTTTGCATGCTGATAAAAAAAGGACGCCGCTGAGTGTATAGGCGCTCGCCCAAACAGTCCCAACGAGGGAAAGTTCGGCTATACTCCCCAGCAGCGTATCCTTTGGTGAAGTTCAAGTCAGAGTGAGGAAGTTGCTCGTTTCCTCACTCTGTAGCTGGTAACAAAGCAAACACCGTACCAGCGACAACCCCATCTCATTCACATTTCCATAAGTCCATACTCTATCGTGACTTACAACACAAAAATAATATCCCCCTTTTTTACAACCACCCTCCAAACTCCAAATCTGCCCTCCTCGAAGGCATTTTGCTGCTTAGATACACAGCAGATGGTTATCAAATGTGCTGCCAAAGATTCAGATAGAGTTATTCCGGGCAATCGTCTACTATATTGGTTGAATAAAAGAATCAGGGACTTGCTGAGGATCTATGTTTGCATAATCCCTCGACTGGTCCAGTCAGAGTCATTTCTTGTGCTGATGGTGATTTCTTGTCTGACTTAGAATTTCAAGAATGGGCGCGTTACACGGGACCTGCGTGCTGGTATTCACTGTCCTATCCTGGCGACTGGGTTAAAGATGAGAAAGATGGGATTCTGCAACTCAGCCCCCCGGAAGGTGAGTCCACTCTTACAATCAGCTGTCACTGGAAATCAGTCCTGCCTCAGACTTCTACAGTTGCTGGCATGGAAATGGATTTCGATCAACTGTTCGTCAGGCATCGCAATATCCAGCAGCGCACCCCATTAGCAATCGAACATGAATCGAGTGCCTATTCTGGTGAAGCCATCATTCAAAAAAAACGGAACTGGTGGCAAAACCTGGTGTCGCGGATCCCCGGTTTTCCCCAGAACTGGCAGTTCTGGAACCTGTGGTTGATACGAGAGCGCTCGATTCAGATGGTAGTCACCTATTTTTATGATCCACGCTACAAAGACGAACATTTTAAAATCGTACAGCAAATCTTACACTCGATTCAGATTACTCTCGATCCTGCACATCCTCCAGAACTATTTGCACAGGAAGTCCTGACTCTGGCAGAAGCTAAGTTCCCACTGATTTCTTCACATTTATTACCGGGGTTCCGGCTCAAATTTGGTGAAGCAGAGTTGAATCTGAGCAATTTTTATCGAGCCTATCTGAATTCTCGATCTGAATTCGAGAAAAATATCACGACAGCCCTCGCCACGATTCTGCAGATCAATGAATGGGGAACTGATCAAACGGAACCGGAATTTGAACAGGTGCGGGATCGAATCATGCCGATCCTGTTATCCCGAGACTCCTGGCAGAACCATTTTCCCAATTTTGTCGGGGAGAACTGGATTGCGAATCTCGCCATCCTGTATGTGGTCGACGAATCAAACGCGTACTGGTATATTCATGAGAAGCTGCTGGAAAAGTGGGGAATCAACTGTGAAGAAATTCATGAGTTGGCCCTGACAAACCTGGACCGATATTTCGAGTATCACCAAATTGAGTTAATCTGCATGTCCCGGGAAGACGGGCCAGACATGATCATTCAAAGTAAACCTGATGCTTATAATGCATCTCAGGTACTGAGTCGGGGCTTTTATCAGCAGGCACGCCGGTTTCTGGGAAGCGAATTTCTGGCCGGGGTCCCCAACCGTGACTTTCTGCTGGCGCTCAGCTTAAGTGAGTCACAGATAATAGAAAAAATTCAGCACAATATTGCCTGTGATTATTTGAAAATGGACCACCCGCTTACGGATCAGTTACTGGTTGTCACTGCGGATGGAGTCAGCGAATATTGCGGTGTAGGCTGATTCTGGATTTCTAAAGTGATGAAAGAGTAATGCAACAGGAATCAAATATCTTCTCCGAGAGACCGGGTGAATTCATCACAATGGGAACGGGAACCAGCGTAGGAATTCCTATCGTTGGCTGCGACTGTGAAGTCTGCACATCCCCCAATCCGAAGAACCACAGAGGACGCACCTCTGTATATATTGGCGCTCCTGAAGGTGGCTTTTTAATAGACACGCCACCTGAGCTAAGACTGCAAATGTTACGGGAAAATATCCCCTGGGTTCACGCGGTACTCTATACTCATAGCCATGCCGACCATCTATTCGGTCTGGATGATGTCAGGATCAGCGGTTATCGACTGGAAAAATCGGTTACGCTCCACTGTGAAGAAATCGTGGAACAACAGATTCGCCGTTCTTTCAACTATGCTTTTGAAGAACCTACCCACAATCTTCACCACATGTCGAGGCCAAGGCTGGATTTCCAACGTGTCACCCTGGAATCTTTTGACCTCCTGGGCTTGAGAATTCAACCTATCCGACTGATGCATGGCACACTGCCAATCCTGGGATACAGGATTAATGACATCGCTTTCTGTACCGATGTAAGTCATATTCCGGAGGAAAGCTGGCAGTACCTGGAAGGTCTGGAGTACCTGATTATCGATGCCTTAAGAATCAAACCACACCCCACACACTTTAATCTGGAACAGGGGTTGGAAGTCGTTGAGAGGGTTAAACCCAGACGCGCTTACTTCACGCATATCTCGCACTCGCTAGAGCATGAAGAAACGAACGCCAGCCTGCCTGAGCATGTCGAACTGGCATTCGATGGTCTGTCATTACCTTTAACTGGGACGAAGTGATTCTCCAGTTACGGAAGCTGGAGCTTCATTCCCGGCATGATGTAATTTGCATTCTTCAGTAGATCACGGTTTTTCTGGTAGATCTGGAACGCAGCGGAACGTTTACCATAAATCCGCAGAGCGATTGACTCCAGTGTATCTCCCTTCTGAATTACATAGGTCTTCGCTTGTTCGCCTTGAGTGCTGCTTTTAGACGCATCCGGTAGACGGTCAAACAGATCTTCTTCAATATCATCCACATTTTCAGGCTGAACTTGAGAAAGTGAATGCCCGGTGCGAGTTCCCTTTTCTGTGGTCCGAGGTGTCAGAGGAGAGCGGGGGACTGGAATGAATTTACGGTAACTGTCAGGAATTGAATTCATCCCCGCTGAATCTTCGAGTTGCTGAACAGCTTTCCCGACATCCTGTGCATCGGGAGTTCCTTTTTCTGTTGACTGAGACAGTGACTCGATCAGCCCTTCAAACTGAACCGAGCCATTCTCTGATTTGAGTTTGGGCTGAGAAACCATCTGCCCCACTGTTCGTTTCCCTGAAACAGCAGAAGTTCCAGTATTAGTTTGCCGAGCTGCTGACTGTGGCTTCATTTCGAAAGTCGGGTAAACGGGAATCCGTAATTTCATCCCTTCACGAATGTCGTTAGGACTACGAAGCTGATCGCGATTGATATTGAATATTTCCCGATATTTCCGGCTAGTTCCCAGGTAGCGAATCGAAATTTCAGACAGAGTTTCGCCCGATCGCACAGTATGAACTCGATACTGCAACGGTTGTCTCTCGCCACTGTTTGCTGGCTCTGGATTTCTCTGAGGCGGATTCACATCCCAGGCATTATTGTGCGCGGGTTTACGCGTTTCGTTCTTGAGAGATTCTGAACCTTGCGTTGAATCAGGAGCCTGCGGTTGTGTGAATGTTTGATTCTTGTTGGGTTCAAATTGATCATCTGAAAGATCTGAACTGGTAAACTGATTCTCAATCGTAACCTCTTCTTCCGGAAGTTCGATCTCTTTCAAAAAATCAGGCATTTCTCCCCAGCGTTCAGCGTTGCCGGTCTTAGCCTGCCCCCCTGGTTTTGTATGAGAAATAGTTGGGACAGAAACTCCTGTTTCTTTGGTGGGCCGAGGCGAGTCCGAATTTCCGGTCAGAGTCTGCTCACTTCCCAATTGAGTTTCCAGTGGGTCCTTAGCCGAGGGCCCCAGATAGGGCGTTCGATCTTTATCAGCGATCTGTTCATCCAGATAGTGGGGGTCATTAAGTTCTGGAATCTCAACTGTGGTATTCTTTTCCTGGCGCAGACAAAATGCGCCAACGAAACCAATTACCAGTAACGCTAAAGCTAAACCGACTTTTTTATCTTGATGCATTAGAACCTCGCCTCGAATAAACGCAGTGTAGTAATGCGTATCGGGCGAAGTTCTTTAAAAGAAAATCAGAAATTGAGCAGATCGGCTCTGCGCAGGAAGATCCTGCTTCCAGTATCACACTTGAGTGGATCATGCTGAAAATACGGAGAACGGTCAGAACAGCCCCATCAGTTGATCAGGCTGTAGTGATTAAATTGACCGGCAAAAAGAGTGTGACTTTGACGTGCCATCTCCTCTTGGGGAAGACTACACCTCTGATCAGGAATGCGACTCCTGTTTGCGTCTCAACCGGCTGAATAGATTCTTATACCTGCCCAGAGCAGGGCCTCGCAGATGGGCAGTTGCAGATGACTCTGATTTTTCTGTTGTGGGGGAATCCAGTCGAACAGAGGTTTTTGATGAAGTTTCAACCTGACCGTCGTGCTGCAAGTCATTGCCCCACGCTGGATAAGCCGAAACGGCTGAGATCTCTTCCGTCTCAGGCTGAACGATATCATATACGTCTGCAGGATCGGTTTCTTCAGGTACCGAATAATTCCGAATCTCATTCAGCGCATTGAGCAGGCCCTTACGAGTTTCCGAGCAGACTTCATAAACCTGGGCAGCCAACAGTTCCTCAAAAGAGCCCTCACCGCGTGAAGCCTCTGCAGCAAGTTCCTGGAACACGTCGGGCTCCAGTTTATTCAGTTCCGCTTCTTCAAATTCCAATTCAGAAGTTTCATTCTGCTCAAGGGGATTTCCCGCGGAAAACTCAACGGTATGTCCAAGATCACTCTCAGATTCTTGAGTTGGCAGCTTCAGCGACTCTATGTCAGATACTCCCTGAGCCTGATGTTGTGGTGCATACTGGAATTGAGGCGCACGCAACTGAAAGACGGATGTCGTGGACTCAAAACTCTGATGTTTTTCACCAAACAGAGACGCAGGATCGAATCCGGCATCGATGGCAGCATATCGATCGACAACATCTACAAAATCGCCGTATGTTTCTGTCACTGCTGAGAGAACCGGGGTTAAATCTGCTTCGGACAACGGTTCCTGATTTTCAACCGGAGAATTAAACTCCAAGTCCATTTCTGTGGTCGTTTCAACAGGCTCCTGAGAAGATACGGCCTCTCTGCCAATCTCGATCGCTTCTAATCCTTCACCAAACGAGAACGGGTCCTCGGTCGAAGCGCTCTCTTCATCGATTGACAGTTCTTCAAATATCTCCGAGGGTTCATCTACAAGTTGATGGAGTCGTTCCTCAATCGACTCGTCAATGTCATGCTCCATTAGAGCATCATCATCAATGAACTGATCCAGCTCTGTGCGTGCTTCTTTTTTGCGCATTTCTTCGAGGGGTGAAGGAACCGGCAGGGGATCATTCCAGTGAAGAGGTAATTGCTGCAAGTCTGCAAAAGCTTCACGGGCAATCGCCTCATCAACTTCTTGAACATCCTGCATATAGGCCAGCATCAGGCTGTGATCGCAGATTTGATTCAGACAGCGGGGCAACCCGTCACTTACGTGAGTAATAAACTTGACTGCTTCGACAGAAAAACAACGTTTGTTCTGAGTTGAAACGCGATTGATGCGGTATTCGATGTATTCTTCAGATTCCTGTCGAGTCATTCGGTCCAGATAGGTCTGGCATCCAATTCTCTGGTTTAACGAAGACAGCGCTGGCTGGATGAGCGTCTCTTCCAGCACCGTCTGTCCGGAAAGCAGTAGTTGTACAGCAGGCTTTCCGTCAAAGGCGATATCTGACAGAACCCGTAATTCTTCCAGAAAGGAAGTACCCAGCAAATGAGCTTCATCGACAATCACCAGTAATGGCTGTCCATGAACCAGAAATGAGGAACGGATTTCTGCGGTCAAAGCCAGCCGTAATTCCTGCTCGCTGATTTTTTCATAACAGTCAGTCAGGCCATACAGCAGAGTCTGCAGTAAAGCCCGGACTGTCGGAAAATTGCAGTGCTCCAGAAACTGAATCTGGAACTGATCCTCAAGTCGATTAATCAACTGCCGGCAAATTGCCGTTTTTCCAGTTCCCGCATCGCCGGTAAGAATCGTAATTCCATTTAAGCTGGAAATCGTTACCTGGATTTCGTCCAGTACATTCTGGTGTTCCGCTGCCTTGAAAAAACATGCAGGGGAGGGTGAAACGCTAAAGGGTCGATCCTTGAACCCAAAGAATGTTTCGTACATTTCCGATTGCCTTCTGGATGATTTTGACTCAAGAAAAGGACACTCAGAACCTGAAGCGCATCCTGACATTACCGGTCCCGCGTCCTATGGAGAATTCATCGAACAGGCCCCCCCCACTTCTTGAACATTACCATTACAATCGGCAGCATCTGAGCAGGGTCACAGCGGCGCATTACCCAAACGCTAGATCTTGACACTCACTGGTATTGAAAATCGGAAATATTCCGATTGTGAAGAATGGGTAATTTTACCTTTTATGTGCCTCAGAGGTTCCCGAAGGACATGCGCCTCAATTCCAATATCCAGCCACTGGAAAACTCTGAGTTGACGACAATTTCACAAGAATGTAAGTTTTTTCCTGGTAATATTTTATGAAAACGTAAGCAATTATACGTAACTCTCTCCTTTTTCTTCCCAGTTTGCTGGAGTAGACTTTATAACATGCTCGAAACAGAGGCCCTTTTCCTTTGTATTCCGGTCTCTGATTTAATTGCAGTTTTAGCGATTTCAGTGTAGCGAAATTCAAAAATACCTGTCATTATTTCCAAGCTCTGAATTGTTTTATTCCTCATCTCAGGAGGCACTCGTAGAATTTCTGATGTCAGAAGCCACACTTTCTTTCTCTGATCCTGATCAGATCCCGGTCCTGCTGGGAACCCATGATTGTCACATCAGACAGATTCAGGATGCACTGGGGGTGAACGTCGTTCATCGAGGCGACGAATTACGAATCATCGGCGATGATTCGCAACTTCAGAAATCACTTCGCATCTTTTCCGAGTTGAAAGCCATCATCGAAAAGACCGGACAGCTCAAAAATGAGCAGGTACAAACAGCTCTGTTTGGTGGAAACCCGAGCAGCAAGCAAGAAAAACAGACCCCGGACTCGACGCCTTCGGCGATTGATCTCTATGAAAAGTCCCGAAAGGTACATCCACGAACTCCAGGGCAGTCTGAATACATTAAGTCAATCCTGGAACACGACCTGGTTTTTTGCACAGGTCCAGCAGGGTGCGGTAAAACTTTCCTGGCGGTCGCGATGGCTATTAACGCCCTCCGCACGGAACAGGTCCGCAAGATCGTGCTGGTACGACCGGCGGTCGAAGCTGGTGAAAAGCTGGGATTCCTTCCGGGCGACATGCTGGCCAAGGTCAATCCATTCTTACGTCCACTCCTGGATGCTCTGGGCAGTCTGCTCGACTATGAGCAGGTCAGTCGTTACATGGAAAATGATATCGTTGAAGTCGTGCCGCTGGCATTTATGCGTGGTCGTACTCTGGACAACACATTTATCATTATGGACGAAGCTCAAAACACTACAGTGACCCAGATGAAAATGTTCCTGACCCGGATGGGAATGGGATCCAAAATTGTGGTCACAGGCGACGTCTCTCAGATCGACTTGCCCCCCGATGTCTCATGTGGCATGACGGATGCCATCAATCGCCTGCGAAACATAAAAGGCGTCGGACTTACCCAGCTAAAGAATGAAGACATTGTGCGTCATCGGCTGGTAGGCGAAATTGTCAAGGCTTACCAGAACGAAGACATCTCCTGATACCGATTCTGACCACGTTTTCTTAACTTAATCTCATCTTTACGAACGACTCAGGTTGCTTCCATGGCTTTTTTTGGTCCTAAAAGATCCCGAACGGCGCTTGCTGCCAGTTTGCGTGATTCTTCCAAATTAAGTTCGAGGCTGCGCGAATTACTGAGCAACCGGGGTACACTATCCCGTCTCAGTGTCTGTCTGCTGACAATCCTGATTCTAATGGTTGCTGTAGAAAGCTGGAAAGCGCCGTTTCCCTACCGACTGGGTATGTACTCCGAACATGGTATTCTTGCCAGTGTTTCGTTTAAGGTAGCTAATCCCATCGAAACCGATCGGGAGCGGACGCAGAAGGAGTCTGAGGTCCCGTATTACTTCATTCAGAACCCCGTCTTGATTGACAACCTTCCTAAACTTCTGAGAGAAGACTTGAAAGCCATCGCCGATGCCAAATCGCTGGATGAACTGAATGGCGATGCCCGTGCTGAACTGGGTTTGACTCCCTCACGTCGACTGGAACAGTTTGTAGATCAGTTCCCGGAGGAATCTGAGCAGACCTTTGCAGAATTGAAGTCACAGGTCTCCAGTCCTGACTCCAACGATACTAAAAAAATCGACGCAATCATTGAGGATTTTACAAAACTCATTGCACCACTCAAGACTTATGGGATTGTCAACGAAAATGATCTGACGAAAAACCAGATTCGCCCCGGTGATAAAATCGAAATCGTTTATAAAAACACGGGAGAACAGAAGAAGGTAACCACCTTTGATATCCGGCTGCCTGACCAGCTCTCTGCAAACAGCGTGATCGGTCGTGAGTGGAGTAAATTCCCCAAACTTGATTCAATGAAGTCGGCGCTGTCTCACTGGATTTATTTCCAAGCTCCGACAACACTGGTTTACGATGCTGCCCGAACCATGGCAGAACGAAAACAGGCGAGAGAGGAAGTTGAAGAGGTCTACGACACTTTCCAGAGGGGGACAGTTCTGGTCGAACCTGGTCAATTGATCGAAGACAATCAGCTGACTCTACTTAGAGCGGAGTACGAAACGAAAGAAAAAGCTGTCCCCTATTACGAACGGGTAGTGCGCGTCAGTTTCATTTTTCTGATGTTTATCGTTTTGGCAGTCTTAAATGGATATCATCTGCTGAGAAATAAGAGGGCTGTTGCCAGAACGGTCAGCAGATTGAGTATTTATCTGAGCGTCATTGTCTTGACCGTGTTTCTGGGGCGGATTCTTTCCTACGATCCCTGGCGTGCAGAAGTACTGCCTCTGGTAGTCACCGTAATGGTCTTCGCGATCGTTTATGATCAAATCATGGCGATCCTGACAGCGTTGTCGTTGTCTTTGATACTTTGTCTTTCCACGGGAAGCTCGCTGGGGCATTTCGTGGTATTGATGAGTATCTCCTCAGTGGCGGTTACTTCGCTGGCAACAGTCTCATCCCGCTCCACTTTAATCAAACTTGGTTTCGGCATGGGGTTAACCTACTTTCTGGTCTACTGGGGAATCAACCTCATCAACAGTCAGGAGCTCTCCAACGGCCTGATTGATCAGCAGGTCCTCTGGGAAAGCCTGCAGGGAGCAGGGTGGTGTCTGGCAGCAGGTTATCTGGTTGCCGGCAGTCTTCCCTTTATTGAATCTCTCTTTGGCGTGGTAACGGATATCAGCCTGCTTGAAATGAGTAATGTTTCGCACCCGCTGCTGCAGGAACTGGTTCGTCGAGCACCAGGTACCTACAACCATTCCATCTCGATGGCTACTATCGGTGAAGCAGCAGCAGACAAAATCGGTGCAAATGGATTACTGGTCCGGGTCGCCGCCTATTACCATGACATCGGCAAGATGCTCAAACCCCAGTACTTCATTGAAAACATGGTCGTTGGGAGTGAAAGTCTACACGACAATCTGGCCCCGGCGATGAGTACCCTGATCATTATCGGCCATGTCAAAGATGGCGTCGACCTCGCTCGTCAACACAATCTACCACAGCCGATAATTGACTTCATCGAACAACACCATGGCACCACACTGGTTGAGTATTTCTTCCGTGAGGCAGAAAAACAAGCCGACCAGAGTCCTGATCATAAAACCGATGCCGAAGAGTCATCCTTCCGCTATCCCGGCCCTAAACCACAGACTCGCGAAGCAGGGGTCATGATGTTAGCCGATGCCGTGGAAAGCGCCAGCCGAACCTTAAGTGATCCAACTCCGAAACGGATTAAATCTCTGGTTCATTCATTAGTCATGAAACGTCTGCTGGATGGGCAGTTTAACGAATGTTCGCTGACATTGAGTGAGATTAATATTGTTGAAGAATCCCTGGTGAAATCTCTGATTGGGATCTATCACGGACGCATCAAGTACCCCGAAGAACGTTCTGCATAATCGAGTAATCAACCACGGAATGAACACAACAGACCAGTATCAGATCGTTATTCAGAACTCTCAAAATCTGCTCGCGATTGATGAGCCCCAACTTCAAGACGCAGTCCGCTACCTGCTGGAAGCAGAGCAGGTAACCCAGGCAGAGATCAGTCTAGCGATTGTGGATAACCTCACAATCAGGGAATTGAATCAGAAATACCTGTCACACGATTATGACACAGACGTGCTCAGTTTTCTGCTGGAGTGCTCCCAGGACGAGAATCTGTACCAATCAGTCATCAGGGGAGCAGGGAAGTCGATTGAAGGTGAAATAATAATCTCGGCAGAGATGGCTATTTCCATGGCCGAACAATACCACTGGTCCGCTGCAGATGAATTTCTACTGTATGTCGTGCACGGATTGTTGCATCTGTGTGGTTACGACGACCTGTCGGAAGATGAATTAAAAGTGATGAGAGCCCGCGAACAGCAGATTTTTGATCACTGGAAATTACAGATTCCTCGCCGTGAAGAGTGAAATATGATCAGAATATTCCCGAGTTACCGATTTATCTCTGAGTTTCCAAAAGGTAAACTCTAACCTGAACTGGCTGAGTTCCAGCTTCAACTTATTCTCCTGATATTTGGTTATTTAATCGACAAATGGTCCCGCTGGTTATTTCCGTACTCATCGCCTTGATCCTGTTTTCAGGGTTACTGGGCTTTTCTCTGAGAGATTTCTCCCGCAGCCGACTGGAAACACTTTGTACTGAGGCGGGAGTCCCAGATCGATTCAGCGAAATTCTACGTTCACATCCCACCGTCCTGCTGGCCGCTGATATCTGTTTTCTGACAGGTGTCATTCTCCTCTCAATTATCCTGACGCGACTGTATATACACATACCGGCCGAATTCAATTCACTGGTTGTCACCGCCCAGTTTGCGGCTGAGTTGCTGCTAGGTCTTTTGACTGCCATTCTGGTTATGTTAACCCTCCCCTGGACTCTGTCCCGCATTGCGGGAGAACAGTTCCTGCAGCGTTCCTGGCCACTGGTACGCTGGATCCCCGTTTTCCTGAGCCCAATCACGTGGCTGTCCTGGAAAATCGATGAATTCTCACACCGTCTGGCAGGGAAAGAAGAGAACAAGAACGGGCGTGAGGCAAACATCAGTGAAGAAATCCTCTCGGTAGTGGAAGAAGGAGCCCGCGGAGGCATTCTGGAGTCGGAAGCTGGCAAAATGATCCAGCGTGTGATGGAACTGCAGGATGAGGACGTCGGAGCTATTATGACCCAGCGAATGGATATGGAATACATTTCCGTAACTGCAACGCTGGATGAAGCTCTGCTCAAATTTATCGATGTAGGTCATTCCCGGATCCCTGTAATTGGAGAATCTACAGACGACATCGTCGGCATTCTCTATGCCCGGGAACTTCTTAAACATTACTCCAAAGAAAATCAGAACCTGAACTCAGCAGACCAGCTTACAATCAAGGATCTGATGTTTACCCCCTTCTATATACCGGAAACGACCGGAATCGATTCACTGCTGGAAACCATGCAGAAAGAGCATGTTCACATGGCGATTGTCATCGACGAATACGGCGGTGTCGCCGGTCTGGTTACCATGGAAGATGTTCTCGAAGAAATCGTGGGAGATATCGTCGACGAATTTGACGAAGAAGAGGAGCAGATGATTTTTGAACTGGGTGAAAACCTGGTGGAAGTCGATGCTCGCGTCCACATTGATGACCTGAATGAACAGTATGATTACGGGCTGCCTGAAGGCAAAGACTTCGATACGATCGGAGGATTCGTAATCACCCAGTTCGGTAAAGTCCCACTACCGGGAGAAACCATGACCTGGCAGCAGTTGCGTATTGAGGTCATTGAGTCGGACGAACGCAGAATCAGTAAACTACGCATCGAGCTTGACCCCTCTCTGATGGAAGAAATCGACGCTGACGTCTAGTTATGTACTTACCAGCGCTCCACCGGCCCACCAGGCACGGGGATATGCATATCAGGTAATGTGCCTGTCCGCGACCCGGAAGCGGGCCCTTGCGACGCAATATTGCGGATCGCCTGATCGAAGTCTGCCAGTGTCTGGGCACACTGGAATTCATGCCGCAAAGCCGGTTTGACGCGCATCGATTTCAAATACCAGTGCCCCATTTTGCGAAACATGGAAATCGCCCGATTCTCGGTGGTCATCTCCAATAGATAGCGAAACTGCCTTAAGAGGAGTTCAAGCCGCTCATCAAAATTACCCGGGGGATCACAGTCTCCTGTCTGCTCCCATTGTACAAGCTGCCGGAATATCCATGGGTTTGCCAGTGCACCGCGACCAATTGATACCCCCGCACATCCTGTAGTCTTCAGCATGAAATCCGCATCCGCAATCGAGGTGACATCACCATTGCCGATTACGGGAATGGACTCTACTGCTTCTACGACTTGCCGGATGCCGTCATGATTCACAGTTCCCTTAAACCCCTGCTCGCGGGTACGACCATGGATGGCAACTGCCACGATTCCCACCTGCTCGAACTCCCGGGCAAAGAAGGGGGCTGATAAATCAGAATCATCCCAACCGAGTCGCATCTTGACTGTGACGGGAATTTTGACAGCATCTACTACAGTCTGCACCAGTGAGACTGTGTCACTGGGGCGACACATCATACTGGCCCCAGCGCCCCCCTTGACGATCCGGTTCACGGGACAGCCCATATTGATATCAATTGAATCGACCCCGCGGGACTCAAGTAACTGTGCTGCATCCCGCATGTATTCTGGTTTACTGCCGAAGATTTGGACTGCAAAAGGGGAGTCCTCTGGACAGGTCTGAATCAGTTGGAGTGTTTTCTCACTTCCTTCCAGCAGGCCCCGCGCATTCACCAGATCGGTGGTTGCCAGCCCAACACCACCCAGTTCTCTAACAATCCGTCGAAAAGGTAAGTTTGTATAGCCCGCTAATGGAGAAAGCAGATATCGCGACTCAAGCTTCAGCGTCCCATAACAGACGGCAGGACGAGACACGGGCATAGGGGGTAAAGTTTGATTCATGATCATTCAAATTGAAAATATGACAGTGCTTATATTCTGAGTTTTATTTTAGCAGGGGATCAGACAACTGAAAATACTGACCAAATCAAGCTCTTACTCGCTTAAAAAGACAGCAGATTCTTTCAAATTAACGATGTCAAAATAGGGGAAATAACAAAATATTTCTTATTGAAGTCACCCTACCGATTATGCCGATAAAGTCGATATAGCTTTATTCTAACCTCCACCGCGGGAAATGATCTGGTGCTGACTCGTATTTTGGCAATATTGATTGGTTTGTCGAGCCTGACAGGGTGCGTGATCATGCGGACCACTGTGACCAATCCAAATCCGAGACTCAAAACCGTTGCTGTGGTTCCTTTTTTTAATTTGAGCCAGGAGCCAGAAGTCGACGGGCGCCGCTTTGCCCTCGCCTATTATTCAGAACTACAGAAGGTCCCGGGGTTCCAGGTCTTGCCCGTCGGTGTTGCAGAAGTGGCGATGGTAGAACATCAGCTGCAGATGAATAATCCGGATGACGTGCTCAAGCTGGCTAAAGTTCTTGACGTTGATGCCGTTGTGATCGGTGCAGTCACTGATTACTCCCCCTATTATCCTCCTCGAATTGGATTGCAGGTCTCCTGGTACTCGCCTCATGCCCAGGAATTTACTCCCGGAGTCCCACTGCTGGTCGAAGAGCGTCATGAGAAAAAATCGGTCCTGAACCAGGTGTTTAAATTAGATCGGATTGTGAATCATGAAGCCAAAAAAGAAGTTCGATATTCAAATCATCTGGAACGGAAACAGACCCGTCAGGAGATGAAAGCGATATTCAAATCATATAAGGAATCCGCATCGGCTGAATGTCCACCTGAATTCCAGATACCTGAGCCTGCTTCCGAACCAGTTTTCAGAGGTCAATCAGAGGAGCCACTCGCTGCCTGGCCCCATGCTCAAAACCAGAAGCAGGTGATACAAGCCTCTACTCAATCGAATCAGGGCGTTGATTCAACCTCCCCCTTTGGTCAGCTTCCATTGAAAGCTAAACCTGCTGTGAACTCGCCAGAAGTTCAAAAATCAATGGATGCACCTTCTCCCTCCTCACATAACCTTCCCGAAACAAATTCTACTGCAATTCCTTCATACACGAAGCAGTTTGGTGAATTTTGCCCTCCCACCACTACGACAGAAATCGGCGTCTGCGATCCTCGCCAGCCATTTATGTCTTATACACGGCTGTTTGACGGTTCTGATGCCGCTCTGGTTGCCAACCTACGTGATTACCTGGAAGTCAGCGGAGACCGCCGCAGTGGAGGCTGGGAAGCTTACCTGCATCGGAGTGAGGACTTTATACGGTTTACAGCACATTTAATGATTGTAGAGATGTTAACACTGCATGGTGGTCAGGCTGAGCACCAGATGATCTTCAAGGTCAGAAAATATCGATAACCCCACCTCTTAACCGCCGATATTAATTAGCGCGGTTGCTTGAGCACTTCCAACCAATCCTGTCTCTGACGTTAGTGCTCTGACGAATAAAAAGGACTGCTACTGTGAAACAACAAATGAACGTCGTTGCTTTGGTAAAAGATTCAGAACGCTATGTTTTTCTGTATGACGATGCCAGTTCTTCCCAGATGCTTCAGACTCTGGGACAATACGCAGCAGATAAAGAGTTGAGCTTCACCTGGTATGATGCGGCAGTCATGAGTCAGAAAGTCAGAAAACTCAGACGGGAAGCTGAACAGGAACAGCAGTCTGGCAGATTACGCAAAACTGCGTGAGAGCGGTGCTGACAGCGATTCTTTCAGACTCTGAAATCCATTTCATTCATTCAGCCAGACTAGCGATCACATGATATCCTCTGAGCATGTCAGGCCAGTTGAGCTGCACGATGCGATTGATAGTTTCCTCAGGTACCTGGAGATCGAGCGAAATGCTTCTGAACTGACATTGAAATCGTATTCAGAGGACCTGGGAAGCCTGCTGGAATACCTGACCGAGTACGAAGAAACGCTGCTGTCACCCGACCAGATCGGAATCAGCGAATTACGACGTTACGTAGCGTACTTACACGAGTGTCAGTACGAAAAGACTACGATTGCCAGACGTCTGGCGTGCCTGCGGAGTTTTTTTCGTTACTGTTGCCGTGAAGGATTCACTCAAACGAATCCAGCTAAGCCGCTACGGACTCCGAGAACCGGGAGAAAACTACCTCATTTTTTGACAACAGATCAGATTGGCGCGCTACTGGAGGCACCACCTGCCAATCAGAAAATGGGCTTAAGGGACAGGGCCATTCTGGAAACCCTATATTCAGCGGGGCTGCGTGTTTCCGAACTGGTGGCACTGAATGTAAGTGACTGGGATCAGGATACAAATATCATCCGAGTGCTTGGAAAAGGCCGCAAGGAGCGGATTGCTCCTATCGGCAGTTATGCCGCGAAAGCACTCCAGCGCTGGACAGCAGAACGTGAAGGCAAGCCACAATCTCATCCTGATGCGGATGCCCTTTTTCTGAACCGGCTAAAAACGCGACTGACATCACGTAGTGTAGGGCGGATGCTGGAGAAATATTTACTGCAGACGGGTCTGGATAAAAAGACCAGCCCACACACACTGCGGCACAGTTTCGCCACACACCTGTTGGATGGAGGCGCCGATTTGCGAAGTGTTCAGGAAATGCTGGGGCACAAAAGTCTGACAACCACACAGATCTATACTCACGTCAGCACTGCCCGCCTGCTTGAGACCTATGAAAAAGCCCACCCGCATGCTCAAAAGCAATATAAGAAACGCTAAGCTGAACAATTTAGTTGGCTGTTCGGGTCCAAAGAATCAGGCACCATTTTAATCGACCTGATATATCTGAGGCGTCCCTGATTCCAGACTACAGCGAGCAAGTTGAACCAGCCGGATTGCCTGGCATACATCTCTGATATTCGCTACAGGAATAATCCCGCCCACAGCTCTGCGACAAAAGTGATCCAACATGACTTCCAGTTCCTGGCGATCACTTTTTAGTGATTCCGTCATCGTCTCTGTGTCATTTTCCCAATGGATCTCATCTGGTGAATGAAATTCTGCGTGACCATTCCGGCAATGAACCTGATGTCGGGGATAAAGTGAATCAGTCGACTGCTGATGTTGTTTAATATCAATTAGTGCAAAACGCTCGGCAGCAGTGACCGGATCTGGTAGAAATTCGATTTTAATTCTCCAGTGATCCTCTGACTGAATACTTGAGTCTGAATGGAAACTGGAATGAACTTTAACCGGCTTGGTACGCATGACGTAACAACACCAGTCGATTAATCCAACCAGAAAATCAGTTTCGTTTTTCTGACCCGGAATCTCCACCTGTTGATCAGCTGCAGGCCGACAGGTTTGCAGATGGATCGAAACCGGCTTACCAAGCCGTGTGACAACCAGTTCAAAAAAACGACTTGTGGCCTGGGAATAACGGCGGCTGAATTCCGGCATTAATGTCACCAGTTGATCGGTTGCCCGCTCATGAATTTCTCCCAGGAGATTCAGGTCTTCTCCCAGACTGCCGGCAATATACACGGGGCGATGCTGCTGACTGAGCACCTTCAGTGGATAGTGATTCATCCATTCTGAATTTAACAGCAGGAAAGCGTCAACGGGATAACGGGTGGTCAATGCCCCAATCCCTGAGGCGACCGCTGCATTCCATTGAGTTGAAACCTGTTCCGCTCGACTGCGCACCGGATCATAGACGGCTTTGATCTGGATTCTTTGATCCATCATCCGCAGGACAGGTTCATAGCGCTGCTCCCAATATGGGCCGAGCCCTATTATTCCAATTCTGACCATACCGGGAACATTACAATTTGGGAAACAGGATGAAACAGATTACATTCTCCAGATAGAACCTGATCAGAAAGTCAGAAACTACTACCCAGAGATCCAAGTGCAGAAACAGATATGATATTCATTAAATATGTATAGAATCAAGACTGTATGAGCCTCTCGCCAACGATACCCTGAATCAGTGAGCGACATTTAATCAAGTAGGCCGAAAATTCATAAATACATTTACCAGGATGACGATAAAAGATCACGCAATCAGCCCCTTGACGTGACAGAGAGTCTCTAATGAGATTGACTTCAGGCAAAGTCAGTCAAATGCTGTTTTCCAGATCTCAATGAACTCAGCAGCCAACACCGGAAAATCGAATTTCCCGCTCGCATCGTGTCTGTCGCGAAACATTCCCATCTGCCTGCAAAATCTTAAAAAGACAGCAAATAATTTGATAGTCAGGAGTTCAAACAAATTTTGGGTGTATGTTTTTTAGCTGAATTACGTAGAATTACGATAAGAGATCATTCCAAATCCAGTATCAATCAGTCCCTTTGGCCTGTCAAAAGGACTGATTCAGAGAGGTGAAGCCAGTTATGGGTGATACAACCGATAAACCATCCGATCTCCAGAAGCAGAGTTCACTTAGTGTCAGCGAAGAAATCGAATTACAGGGCCATATCATCGATAGTCTGCTCCTGCCCAAGATTCTGGATGAAATTACGGTTTTGGGTGGCGATTTCTCGATTGATGAAATTTCAATTGGTCATTCCCGATCTGACAGCAGTCGGGCCCAGATCAAAGTCACTGCCCCCGATGAAGAAACACTGCAGTCAATCCTCACTCAGATTGCCCAACATGGGGCAGTTCCCCTGGAACAGCATGACTGTCTTCTGGCACAGGCTGACATGGGTGGTGCGTTTCCGGAAGGGTTCTATTGCACAACCAATCAGAAAACCGAGATCCGTGTTGATGGAAACTGGATTCCGGTATCGCTCCAGGAAATGGACTGTGGCATCGTGGTGAGTAAAGATCATAAATCAGCTCACTGCCTGCCGATGGCCGATGTTCAGGAGGGTGAACTGGTCGTGCTGGGTACCCGGGGCACACGTGTCTTTCCCATAGATCGAGGTGCACCGGAAGTTGCCGGTTTTTCATTCATGAACAGTACTGTCTCTAGTGAGAAACCCAAGGGCGTTACCGTCCGTGAAATCGCCGCCGAGATGCGACGCGCAAAGCAGGGAGCGGGAAAGATACTGGTTGTCGCTGGTCCTGCGGTTGTACATACCGGGAGTAGAGCCTATTTCAGCGAATTAATCAGGGAAGGGTATGTCAATCTGCTGTTCGCGGGAAACGCTCTGGCCACCCACGACATCGAAGAATCGTTTTATGGGACCAGCCTGGGAATCTCGATGGAACATGGTGGATCCAGTGAAGAAGGCCACGAACACCATTTACGATCAATCAACCGGATTCGTCGTCTGGGTAGTATTCAGATTGCAGTCGAGCAGGGAGTCTTAACATCAGGGATCATGTATGAATGCGTGAAGAATCAGGTCCCTTTCCTGCTGGCGGGGAGTATTCGTGACGATGGTCCTTTACCCGATGTCATCACTGATACGGTCGATGCGCAGCGAAAAATGCGTGAACTGGTAGAAGGAGTCTCTTTCTGTCTGATGATCGCCACCACTCTGCATTCGATCGCTGTCGGAAATCTATTACCGGCCAGTGTCAGAGTGGTCTGTGTGGATATTAACCCGGCCACTGTCACGAAACTGGCAGATCGCGGCACGTTTCAGACAGTCGGGCTGGTTACTGATGTGGAACCTTTTCTCAGAGTGCTGCTCGATGAAATCAATAAATCATCGTAAGGATTTTGTTGGCCGGATCGCCTTGTTATACTATAAGAAAATAGCCTTTATTTGCCTCTAATTTAGCCTGTTTCCCCCGAAAGGGCATTCTGCATGCAGGAATCGACTCAAAAGAAATATCACGTTGCTGACTTCGCTCAGATCGAAGGGACCGCTTGCCCTTGTGGAACTGCCCGCCGCGCATTTGCTGATGTGGATGAGTTTCCCGGAACCCTGCACGTTACCGAGATCTCAGAAACAGCTGAGCTGCACTATCATCGCAAACTGACAGAGACGTACTACTTCCTGGAGTGTGGTGAAGATGCGCAAATGCAACTCGATGACGAAATCATCCCAGTACACGCCGGAATGTCTATCGTAATACCTCCCGGGGTCCGTCATCGCGCTATCGGCACCATGAAAATCATCAACATCGTTTTTCCGAAGTTTGACCCTGCTGATGAATGGCTCGATTGAACCACTTTCTCAAAATACGATCAGCAGTTAAAAAGAGGCGACGGTCCTTTATGTATTCACCGTCGTTTCACTGCAATAAGGGCAGGACTCTCCGTAGATAATTTTCCCACAATTCGTACATTCGTGTGCACCGTAGGATGGCTTATCGGGTGTCACCCAGCGCTGGTAAGCCAGAAACACGAATACGGCTGTGACGAAGATAGCAAACAGAATTGCCAAACCACCGGTACCGTAAGAAAAGAAGATTCCCAGATCGATCACGATTCCGCAGACTAGAAAGACGATCGCATCCCGGAGACGCTCCCTGCGATTATCCGGGGAATCGACAATTACCTGCTCCTGGTACTGCAGAATCTGATACAGCAATTGATCACGTTCTTTCTGGAGTTGCTGTGCTTCTTTCCTCGCACCAGCGGCGGACAGCAAACGGGCAGCGGTATCCAGAATGCGGAGTGTGTCGTCAGTGTTAATCTGGGTCTGATGAGCCCAGCGGTTTCGATACTCTCTCAGTTCGCCCACAAAGCTGCGTTCCAGAGGAGTGAAACGGTTACGAAAGACGCTGTTCCAGTGATCCCATAAAATCAGGAGTGTTGAGTGCGCGTCCCAGCGGATTGCGTCACCTTCAGGCTGTGAAGTCAGGGGAGAGTTGCGGAAACTCTCTTTCGCACGGTCAATCCAGTTGTCCCGGTAAACCGCTTTCATTTCCTGCTCAATGACGGGATAGAGTCCTGTCCCCAGTAACTCCAGAGTCAGTTTGATGCGCTCATTATCACCTGCCACGCAATTCCCCTCTTCCGCCTCACAGAATATTTCCCTAAAGTCATGCCCCCGAATCCTTTCTTAAGCGTCCTGATACCAGAACAATACTTCCTTTTTTTAGGGAACAGGTCAAGCACGCAACCGGCAGATTCAACGAAAGCAGGGGATTTCTTTGTCCACTAATCTGGTAGAAACGATTTAGCAGGCCTTTGCGGTGAATAATCGCAAATTAGATTCAGGCAATCAATTCATCCACAACACAACCGTGTACATCCGTCAATCTGAAATCGCGACCTGCAAAGCGGTAGGTCAGACGCTCATGATCAAATCCGAGTAGCTTCAAGAGTGTCGCATGCAGGTCATGCACATGCACCTTATTCTCAACAGCAGCAAATCCGAATTCATCGGTCGCCCCGTAGGCTTGCCCACCTTTGACTCCACCTCCAGCCAGCCAGACGGTGAATCCATGGTTATTGTGGTCACGACCATTCATTTTGCCAGCGTTGGCTCCGGGTGTAGGGAGTTCCACAACCGGGGTCCGTCCAAATTCACCACCACAAACGACGATCGTATCCTGCAGTAATCCACGCTGCTTCAGGTCTTTGAGCAATGCTGCAATTCCCTGAGAACACTCGCCGGCCAGACGACGGTGATTCTTCTCAATTTCATCGTGATTGTCCCAGGGCTGACCGGCACCATGCCAAAGTTGTACGTAGCGGACACCACGTTCCACCAGCCGACGAGCGATCATCAACTGACGAGCATGCACACCGGAGCCGTACATCTCATGAATGTGCTGTGGTTCCTGACTAATATCAAATACATCCGAAGCCTGCATCTGCATACGATAAGCCAGCTCAAAAGACTGAATCCGGGACTCCAGGGCGGACTCTTGAGCCCGTGCTTCCTGATGACGACGGTTCAATGCCTGCAATAGATCAAGTTGTCGGCGCTGCTCGGGCAGGGACTGCTTCTTATTTCTGATATTGCTGATCAGCTTCTCAATATCAGTATGTTTGGTATCAATGTGCGTTCCCTGATATGCTCCCGGCAGAAAAGCAGAACGCCAGTTAGCGGATTCCGTAATGGGATATCCCCCTGGGCACATCACGACGAAACCGGGGAGATTCTGGTTTTCGGTCCCCAGACCATAAGTCACCCAGGCTCCCATACTCGGGCGTGGCTGAATCAGGTCGCCACAATTCATCATCATCAAAGAAGGCTCATGGTTCGGCACGTTGGTATACATCGAACGCACGAAGGCGATATCGTCGACACAGTCTCCCAGTTCGGAGAACAGCTCGCTGACTTCCAGGCCACTCTCGCCGTACTTTTTAAATTTAAACGGTGAGGGCAGGGCGGCCCCGGTTTTCCGTTCTGTCCGCAGGTTTTCTGTCGGCAGCATCTTCCCAGTGTACTTCGCCAGCGCAGGCTTGGGGTCGAATGTATCGACTTGAGAGGCCCCACCATTCAGGAAGATATGAATAACGTGCTTGGCTTTACCCGGAAAATGAGAGGTTTTCGGTGCCATTGGCGATTCTGTATCGACCCCAGAAGCTCCCTCAGCAGAATTCAACATTCCTTCAGAAGCCATCAGTGAGGCGAGTCCGAGCGAGCCCAGACCGGTACCGCACCGCTGCAACATCTGTCGCCGTGTTAAAATCGGATCAATATTGAAATGTGGGTTAGTATCAGCCATGAGTTCAGGCTCCCCATTCTATTCGAATCTTTTGAAAAAAGACTTAGTCTACAAACATGAATTCATTTGAAGTGCAAAGCACCTGGGCATATTTTTCCCAACCACTCATTCGGGCAGGAGCTTTAACCTGATCCCTATGGTGTTCCAGAAACTGTCGCCCTAATTCAATTTCTTCCAATGCAGGCTTTCGTGCCAGCACCCGCTGGTAGAGCTGTGTAATCGCAGCCTCAATGCCTTTGTCGGCAGCCACCTTTTCGAGGTCGAGATCCTTGACCAGTAAAGCCGACTGTTCCAGTAAAAGCGGACTGTTCATCGCAAACAATGCCTGCTGTGGTACTGTCGTGTAAGGCCGTTCTGCGGTACTGGATTCTACGTTGGCAAAATCAAACGTCCGAAATACGTTGGGCAAATTATTTCGGTCGATAAAACCGTATACCGTTCGTCGGGGTTCCGTCGGTATCTGATCGATCTGGAAACTCCGCCCCCCTCGATCATCCGACAGCTGTCCGGAGACAAACAGGATGGAGTCCCGCATTGCCTCAAAACTCAGTCGTCGAGGAACATGTTTCCATAACAGACGGTTGTCGGCATCAACCAGAATGGCATCTGGATTATCTTGTGCTCCCTGCTTATAAGTCGCAGACAACATGATCAGTTTATGGAGTTTTTTTACGGACCAGCCCTCTTCCACGAAGCGGGACGCCAGATAATCTAAAAGCTCCGGATGTGTCGGCGGATCGCTGCGGACACCAAAATCACTGGGGGTACGAACCAGTCCTTCCCCGAAGTGATGCATCCAGACCCGGTTCACGAAGACCCGCGCTGTGAGAGGGTTATCAGCCGAGGCGATTGCCTGAGCCAGTTCCAGTCGCCCACTGCCTTTCGCGAATGGCTTCCGATCTTCGCCTGCCAGAATCCGGAAAAACTGTCGTGGCACCTTATCACCACGACGGCCCGGATTCCCACGCAAATGTACAAATGAAGTAACCGGCTGGTCTTTATCGTACATCACCATCGCCCGCGGTGGTGCTCCCGGAGAGGTGACATCCAATGTGGCCAGCTCTTTTTCCAGCTGACGAATGCGATTTCGCTGCGCCCGATTGAACATGCTCTGAGCTACTTCATCAGTGCTGGCAGTGGGGGTTTCAGGGTGATATAAAATCTGACGCAGTTCTTCAGCAGCCGGATCATCCAGCTTCTCAGGTGCGGCAGCTTTTGCTTTGGCAGCGTCAGCAACAGCTTTCAACCAGGCCTGTTCAACTTCTTTAAAAACGCTCCCATAGACGCGACAGACATCGTAAATCGATTCCGGTGGGTTATTTTTGAGAGCATGGATCACCAGGCGATTGATACGTTTATTCGGATCAGTTTCAGCTTCTACTTTTGACAGTTTTTCAATGATTTCAGCAGACTGTCTGGCAAAATCACCTTTCTGTTTTTTCAGAGCAGCAAATTCCGTCCAGGGAGCAAATACTGACCGATAGTCCTTGGATTTTCTCCCCAGAAAAGCACGCCAGAGGTCCACATACCGCCGATGAGGTGCTTCTTTAGCATACTGAGGTTTTTCATCTCCCTGGGCCAGGTTCTGTTTTTCAGCAACCGCCTGTAGTACCTCGCCGACGGACAGACGGGCTTGTGCGCGGAATTTGTCTGCTTCCGCATGTACATAATCGTCTACTTTTTTCTGGCGTTTGGCCCGCTCTTCCTGATATTTCTCATAAGCCTTCTCTGACTTGGGCTTGCCGATCAAAGGCAAATCTTTTTCTTCAGGCTCATAACTGCTGACAAACACGCTGTAGAGCGAGTAGTAATCTTTAATCGGCACAGGATCGAATTTATGGTCATGACAGCGGGCACAGGATGCGGTCAGTCCGAGCAGTCCTCGTGAAACCAGATCGATCCGGTCATCTGTAATATCGTGGATGTTTCCTCGGTAACGGCGTCCAACGGTTAAGAACCCTAAAGCCGCCAGAGAACGATCATCACCTTTGCGATCCAACTGGTCTGCAGCCAGCTGTTCGAGAATGAACTGATTAAAAGGAAGGTCTTCATTAAACGCCCGAATCACATAATCGCGATATGTGTAGCTGTAAGGATAACGTCGCTCTGATGTAAAGACATACCCTTTGGTATCGGCGTAGCGGGCCACATCAAGCCAGTGCCGCCCCCAACGTTCTCCATACTCAGGAGAAGCCAGCAGGCGATCAATTAGCTTTTCATAAGCCTGTGGATCTTTATCATTGACGAATGCTTCGACTTCTGCATAGGTAGGAGGCAATCCTGTGAGATCAAGACAGGCACGTCGAATCAATTGTCGCTGGTCGGCTGGCGGAGAGAGCGACAGTCCCTTTTCTTCCAGTCTGGCGAGTACAAAATGGTCTACCGGTGATACTGCCGACTGATCATTTTTGACCGGTGGTACAGACGGCTTGGACACAGGCTGAAACGCCCAGTGACTGCTGGATAAGGTTTCATAATCATAGGCACCATTGCCGGGAACTGCTTTCGCATCTTTTTCCGAGTAGGGCCAGGGGGTCCCCATTTTGACCCATCGGGTCAAAGCTGCAATTTCCTGGGGAGGCATTTTTCCTTCGGGAGGCATCTGACTGTCATCGTCATGATATTGAATCACCTGAATCAGACGACTTTTCTGAGGATCCCCGGGAACAACCGCAGCACCGGTGTCGCTCCCCTTCATCATCCAGGCATGTGAGTCCAGACGCAAACTGGCTTCCTGTTTTTTGGAACCGTGACAGGCATAGCACCGCTTGACCAGAACAGGACGAATTTCTTTCTCAAAAAACTCAACCTGTTGCGCCGGGATTTTTTTGTTATTCGCAGCGTTCACTTCAACAGAAGCTGTACAGCTCAGATAGACACAAGCAGCCAGATAGAAAGCTTTGGGAATCAGATGAGACTTCACAGTGGGAGAACTGCAAATCGGAAGTCGCTTCATTTCTAAGCTCTTTCTCAGTAAAACGCGGTGGGAACAATCAGGAGGGAGGGGACCGCCACAGATGGTAAGCCTGACGAGTCCTGCTGCAGGTATTTTACACTGCCAGAAACGCAATGTGTAGTCTCTTTTTTGCGTTTAAGGCTTGTGAATCTTAGAGT
Source organism: Gimesia sp. (assembly GCF_040219335.1). NCBI lineage: Bacteria > Pseudomonadati > Planctomycetota > Planctomycetia > Planctomycetales > Planctomycetaceae > Gimesia > Gimesia sp. The sequence continues at coordinate 287,600 of NZ_JAVJSQ010000004.1, forward strand.
TAGTTCAATTCTAATTCACGCGTATTCTTAACATTGTTGTGTAAATGGGCAGTAGCGCCATGTTTAATTAGTCCCGTGAATGTATTACAGTAGGACTATCGTCAATATCGACTGGTTCAAAGGTCGATTCCATAGAATTCCCTGAACTCATTGCTCAGAAAAGAGGTACTACGATGACTGAAGATCAGGCTTTAACTGAAGAGCAGATCCAGGAATTCCTGAACACTTACTCTGAATGGGAATTACGCGACGGCTGGTTACGTCGCAAATTCGGAACCCCCGGCTGGTCTCATACTCTTATGCTGGTGAATACGATAGGTTATCTGGCCGAGGCTGGAAACCACCATCCCGACCTGAACGTTGGCTATGCTGCTGTCACCGTTAAACTGCAAACTCACAAGGTTCGTGCCATCACAGCCAAGGACACCAGCCTCGCACAAAAAATTGAAGAGACCGTACTCTGGCAACCAGCAGAGGAGTCGGCCCTCGATGGTTTCCCCAAGAAGTGGGTTCATTAGGAGAAAACGGACGCTTGAACAAAAATAACTCAATCGAGCATCCGGAACGGATTCTGTTTGTTACCGGCAGACTGGCCGAATTCTCGCTACGGGAAATTCTGGAGAAACTCGCCCCCCAGGTGGGATTTGAGTATGAAGTCTCCGTTTTGAATGTGCAGGTCGCTGCCTTGTTACACGTTCCGCTGATCAGACGCCGTCTGCAGGTTCCGGAAACTATCGATTGGGTCATGCTCCCCGGTATGTGCAAAGGAGACCTGCAGGAACTGACCGATCACTTTGGTGTCCGGTTTGAACGAGGTCCCAAAGATCACTTTGATCTCCCCGAGTATTTTGGACAGGCAGACCGTCCTCCCCGGGATCTCTCAGGTTTTGATATCGAAATTCTGGCAGAGATCAACCATGCTCCTCTGCTTTCAGACGAGGAAATTCTGCGACAGGCAGACCTTTATCGGAACAGCGGTGCCGACCTGATCGATGTCGGCTGTATTCCGGGAGAAAGCTGGAGCAGAGCAGGAGAAGTCGTGCGGTTTTTGGTCGAGGCTGGTCACCGGGTCTCCATTGACAGTTTCGACCAGGTAGAAGTCGAAGCCGCAGTTAACAATGGAGCCGAACTGATCTTGAGTTGTAACCATTCAAATATCGACTGGGTTTCCAGGCTGGGAACAGAGGTGGTGGCAATTCCCGATCTCCCCGAAGATTTTGATTCGCTCCATAGAATAGTGGATCAATTACTGCAGTCGAACACGCCCTTTCGCATCGACCCCATTCTGGAACCGATTGGTTACGGCTTCGGTGCATCTCTGGAGAGATATTACCGGGCACGGCGTGAGTTTACTGATTTTGAAATCATGATGGGGATTGGCAATCTGACAGAACTGACCGAGGTCGACACCGCAGGCATGAACCTCGTCCTGGCTGCCCTTTGTCAGGAATTACGGATCAAGAGTGTTCTGGCTACGGAAGTGATCAACTGGGCACGGACCGCAGTGACAGAATTTGATCATGCCCGACGACTGGTCAAATATGCGATTGAGAATAAAACTCTCCCCAAGCACATTCACTATCAGCTGGTGATGCTCCGGGACCCAAAACTTAAACAATTGGGTGCCGAAGCACTACAGAATCTGGCCAGACAGATACGTGACCCCAACTATCGCATTTTTGCCGAAGAGAATGAAATTCACGTCATGAATCGTGATGGATACTGGAAGGGGACAGATCCCTATGAACTGTTTGATCAGTTCCAGTCAGCCGCCTCTAAATCATTGGATGCTTCGCATGCGTTTTATCTGGGGTACGAGATGTGTAAAGCTGTAACCGCACTTACATTAGGAAAACAATATCAGCAGGACCAGCCGTTAAGCTGGGGCTTTTTGACACAGGAGGAAGTCAGCGCTCAGGAACGCAGGCAGGAAGAGGGAAAAGGACCTCAATGCGGCCCCCGCTGATGATTCCTTAACTTAACAGGTCCTGATATACTGAAGTCGGTTTCAGCGATTCTCACAGCTGCTCTATTCGCATTTTTGTACGAAATTGTTCAGTTATGTCCGGTAATGTCTCTCAGGATCTCTCACATTGCTCCCCAGTGCAGGGGACCAGTGATACGAGCCAGCTCCCGCTCGTCGAAGAGCTCACCCCCAGTCCGGACCTCGAACTTCTGCTTCAGGAATTTGCCAACGAAAAGGGGTTACTTATCCTGGACAGCGCCCGAAATGCCGGATCTCTGGGCCGCTACTCCTACCTGATGTGCAACCCATTGAAACGTTTTCAAATTCAACAGGCCCAATTGGGAACCGATCCCTTCGAGACGATCAGAAGACTTCATAGAGATTTGTGGAGACCCGCAATCCCAGAGCTTCCCCCATTCCAGGGAGGCTTTGCAGGATTGCTTTCATATGAGCTTGGATGCAGTTGGGAACAGTTTCCCCGGGCAATCAATGATGAATTCAAGCTCCCTGATCTCGCTGTCGGCTTTTATGACTGGGTCATCGCCTGGGATCATCAACAACATCGTGCCTGGCTGATCGTCCACGGATTTGATGACACACTGGACTCACAATGTACCGATCAGGCTGCCCGGCGACTCCGTGAGATCAAACGACGAATTGATGCGGTCGTACTTCAGCAACACAATCCTGTCCCACCTCAATCGAATCAAGGAATGCGGTTAGAACAAAAGAATCTATCTGCCTGCTACGCGGTCGATGGATTTCCAGGTATCTTCAGCAATTTCAGCAAAGATGAGTTTCTCCGTCGTATTGAGCGAATCATTGAATATATCTACGCAGGTGATATTTTCCAGGCGAATTTCTCACAACGATTACTCAGTCAGGCCACGATGCCAGCCGCAGACCTTTACCTCAATTTACGATCACGTAATGCGGCTCCCTTTGCTGGCTACTTTGCCTGGGATGACTGGACGGTACTCAGCGCCTCCCCGGAACGCTTCCTGCAACTATCGGACAACGAAGTTGAGACCCGCCCCATCAAGGGAACCCGCAGGCGTAAGACAGTCCCCGAAGCCGATTTACTCACTCGTGATGAACTGCGGGAAAGTAAAAAGGATCAGGCGGAAAACGTCATGATCGTCGACCTGCTGCGGAATGACCTGTCTCGTGTTTGTCAGCCTGGTACAATTCGTGTCCCCCATTTGTGTAAAGTGGAAACATACGAAACGGTCCAGCATCTCGTTTCCGAGGTCCGTGGAAAGCTCAAGCCAGAGCATAGTGTATGGGATCTGCTGGCAGCCTCATTTCCAGGAGGTTCGATCAGCGGTGCTCCCAAAGTTCGTGCCATGGAAATTATCGCCGAACTGGAACCTACGGTCCGTGGCCCTTATTGTGGCTCGCTCTTCTATGCAGGACTTAATGGTGAATTTGACAGCAATATTCTGATCAGGACCTTTACAATCAGAAAAGGCTGGATTCAATTTCCTGTCGGGGGAGGCATCATAGCCCAGAGTCAACCACGACTGGAGTATGAGGAAACGTTGCACAAAGCAGCTGGTATGCTCGCAGCTCTAAAACCATGATCGTTCTCTTGAGAAGAGACAGATGATTCTGATTATCGATAACTACGACAGTTTTGTGTTTAATCTGGCCCGGTACTTTGAAGAACTCGGGCAGCAGACTCACGTCGTACGTAATGATCAGATAACGATTGCAGAAGTCACTCAGCTGGCGCCGGCTGCGATTATTCTCTCTCCTGGTCCCTGTACTCCTCAGGAAGCTGGTCTCTGCCAGGACCTGGTAAGGCACTTTATTAATCAGGTTCCAATCCTGGGAGTCTGTCTGGGACATCAGTCTATCGCCGCGAGTCTCAGAGGAAAGATCATCCGCGCACCTGAGCCGATTCATGGTCAGACATCGCTGATACACCATCAGAGTTCCCGACTTTTAGCTGGCTTACCTGATCCGTTTCCAGCCACACGCTATCACTCACTGATCATTGATGAAACTACTTTACCAGCTGAACTGATAATCACAGCGCGGACCAGTGAGGGAATACCAATGGCGATTGAGCATCAGACCGCGTCGCTCTTTGGAGTTCAATTCCACCCGGAATCAATCCTCACAGAGTGTGGGTTGCAGTTGCTGGAAAACTTTCTCTCTTTTGTTCAGCCCTGTCTCTCTGAGTAAAGCACATTTCTTCCTGCGCTCTGCTTTCGTTCCGGTTAGTCAAACTGGTTGAAGTATGACTGTGTCTGGTTGAACTTATCCGTCATGATCCCCCGTTTTTCTCAGTTCCTTCCCTCCTGATTCAAGAACTGCGTAATACTTCAGAACAACCACCCCTCAATCTACCGATAAAAATGAAGTTATCAGAACTCAATCGAACCTGATATCCGCTTCTCTGCGCGCACTGAAGGCACAGGAATACGGGAAGTCTTGTAGGGGCTCTTTTATGCGATATACCATCGTCAAACCAAACCGTCAAAGTTTATCAATCTTAACAGTCACGTTCTCGCTATTCGTGATCTCCATCAGCCAGTCCTCAGCTGGTGAATGGTTGCATGATTTTGACGCTGCCCAGAAACAGGCCCAGGCTAAAGACCTGCCTATCCTGCTGCATTTTCATGCTTCATGGTGTGGACCCTGCCATCAGATGGAACAAACGGTATTGCGAACCGCTGCCGTTAAGAAGCTGTTCGGTCAACGAGTGATCGGTGTCAAAATCGACAGTGATCAGAACCGTCATCTCGTCGATCGATTCAACGTTCGTTCATTACCCAGTGACATTCTACTGACTCCCACGGGGACGATCATCACTCGTACGGATGGATTTCAGAATCAAAACGTCTATCTTAGTTTCCTGGGACGTGGTGCCTCCCGCTATGAAAAAGACCGACGGGTATATCTGGCTCAGAAAAGCAAACAGGAGCTGATGGAACGTAAGCGTCAGGAAATGGAACAGCAGGCAGCGGAAGAACCGGAACCTGCAAATACTCAGAAATCCTATGTTGCTTCCACTCCTGATCGTGTAGGGCTGGAAGGTTACAGCCCAGTCGCCCTGACCAGGGATCGGGAATGGAAGAAGGGGCAGGAAGAATTCAGGTGGCCTTACCAGGGAATTACTTATCATCTGGCAAGTCGTACAGAATTGGAAATCTTCAAAGTCGATCCAGGGCGCTATGCGCCGCAGTTACTGGGTTGCGACCCAGTGATCTTGAATAAACAGGATCGGGCCATTCCAGGTGATACTAAATACGGTGCCTATTATGACCGCAACCTGTATCTGTTTGTCGATCTGGAATCACGTGAAGAATTCAAAAAGAATCCAGACCGTTACAGCCGCACAATGCATGTGCTTAAAATTGAAGACGTGGGCGGCAGCATCCTGCGATAAGAAACACTTAGTTGGTATTAGCAGGCTTTTTAACAGCATCTGTTTTTTGAGTTTCGAGGGGCAGGGGAACCGCTTTGTCTCCGGACGACTTCTGAAATTCGTGCAGACGCTGCCGGTATCGTTTATACAATCGGGTCTGCTTGCTTTCTGGTGGCATGATTCGGCCTCCCACACAGACAGCTTTAATGTGTGAAGTCTGCTGCAAAGGTGAGCCGTCACTGATAATCAGATTGGCCAGTTTCCCTTTCGTCAGTGAACCAACCTGTTCTTCAATACCGAGAATCTCAGCCGCAGACAGGGTCACAGAACGCATCGCAGCCTCTTCAGGCAGACCGTAAGCAACAGCCATAGCAGCTTCAAAGGGAGTGTTCCGCGAGTTCCAGGCACTGTTAGAACGAATACAGAATGGCACTCCAGCATCATAAAGGCGAGCCGGATTCGTATACGGAGCATCGAATGGATCGTAGCTTTCCTCAGGCCGATGCATGACCGGCCCGACAATGACTGGTACTTTTCTCTCTTTAAGCTCTTTGGTCAGTTTCCAGGCATCAGCGCCGCCTGCAATAATTATCTTGAGTTTCTGTTCCTCCGCAAAAAGCAGTGCTCCGGCAATTGCCTCTCGGGAATTGGCCTCTATCAACACTGGCTTTTTACCATCAAGATAAGGCAGTAAGGCCTCATACCGCGGATCTGTCACAGGACGCCGCGTTTCATCGGTTCTGGTTTGTGATTTCAGCTTCTGGTAGAGTCGCGCCTGTTTAAAAAATTCTTTGAGTTCATCCTGTCGTTCCTGCTTGGTTGACCAGTTGATCTGCAGTCCCGCTTCCAGTTGCATGACCATCTCGGGAGCGGTCCAGCCGGCTGTCTGAATGATAGATGACTGTCCGGCGATCAGACCTGACTGGGGACAGACCAGCACAGTCGTAATCCCCCCCGCACGAGCGACGGGAAACAGCTCGGAATCCGGATTGATGGCGACTCCCGTACGCAGATCAGGCTGTAAGTCACCACTTTCGGAATAATCCCGCGTCTCTTTAACCTTATCAATCTCAGTCAACCCCAGGGTCGTTCCAGTATCGATCATCCCGGGATAGACGTGCAGCCCCTGCGCATCAACCTGCGGAAGCCCCTTGGGCAGCGGTTTTGCCGGGCCAACATATTCAATCTTCTGGTTGCGAATTATCAGTATACCACCGGGAATCGCTTCGCGATCAATCGGATGCAGAGTTGCTCCTGTGATGGCGAATTCATCTACATTGGCAGCCGGTAGCTCAAGTGGCAGATCTTCCTGCTCAATAATTACTGTGCGGGAATGTGCCGACCGTTTTTCCGCGGCTTCAGACATCGCCGTCGGTTGATTTAAGCGATCAAAGTATACTTCACCTTCAATGATGGTCATTTCACAACGGGAATACGCATTCAATGGATGTCCATTAAAGATGGCAAAGTCCCCATCCTTTCCGATCTCGATTGAACCAATCTGTTGATCGAGCCCGAGTTCGCGAGCCGGATTGATAGTGATTGTCTGCAGGGCATCACCGAAAGACAGGTTTCCATAGCGCACTGTTTTAGCCGCTTCCAGGTAAAGGTGCCGAATCAGTTCCCAGTCATCACTTTTGATTACGGTATTGATCCCGGCTTCATTGAGCAAAGCAGCGTTATGCGGAACGGCATCAAAGGCTTCAATTTTGTACGCCCACCAGTCAGAAAACGTACTGCAACTGGCGCCATGCGCCAGAATTTCCGGTGCAATCTTATACCCTTCCAACACATGCTGCAGCGACCAGACACGAACCCCCAAATTGGAAGCGACGCGGAGCAGCATCAGAATCTCATCTGCGCGGTAGCAATGGGAATGGATGAATTTTTCGTGGTTGACGATATCTGCCAACGCTTCAAGTCTCAGATCTCGCCGGGGATGGACCAGCTTTATATCAGGATCTGCTTTTTTCGCACGCTCATATTGCTGCCATTGGCGACGGTAGTCAACCGCTTCCAGAAACGCCCGCTGCAGCGTGGCTTCCACTCCCATCCGCGTATTAGGGAAACGTGAAGTCCGAAATTTCACATTTTCTCCCAATGCAAATTTCACCCCCTGCGGTGCATCATGGATGATGTGTTCATGAGCGGTCTTGCCATGCTTCAGCTTGACGACGGCATCCTGGCCTCCAATAACATTGGCAGAACCGTGGAACAGACGGGCAGTGGTCACTCCTCCGGCCAGAGCCCGATATTCGGAGGGATCAGCGGTATTCACCACATCTCGTACGCGGACTTCGGGCACGATCGATTGGGAAGATTCGTTGATCCCTTCGGTAATCATAATATGGCTATGTGTGTCGATGATACCCGGCATCACGTACATTCCAGTGACGTCGATTTCGGTCGTTCCCTCTGGCACTTTCAAATCAGTACCGATAGCGGCTACTTTTCCATTCTTTACGAGCACGGAGGCCTTAGAGAATGTCTTACCAGTGACGGTGATCACGGTGCCATTTTTGAGCAGCAGATTCCCACCTGTCGATGGATGACGACTGATCCGGTCTGACTCCAGTTCCGTCTGAAACTGATGCCGACTGGTTTCTAAACCTTCAGGCGAAGCATGTTTCGGCTTTTCAGCAACAAGTACTTCTGATTCAACAGGAGAGAAATCCAGTTCGTCGCCCCCCATTCCTTCAAGGGAAAGTTGAATCGGATTATCCGGAGTAGATCCACTCTGTGGTGTTTTTCGAACGGCACTCCAACTGGTTTCTGTTCCAAAAGCAGATTTTAGCTTTCCTGAAATTTTCTGGGGCTGTTTTTCAGCTCCCAAAGCCCCTTTGAACTGAAGCTCGATTGCGTGTTCTCCCGCACCAATGGCAACGGTGATTGTCAGCTTGTCCTTCTCTATTTTTCCTGCAGTGACTTTACCATTCCCTTTTTCACTGGAGAATGAGCCACGCAACTCAGACCGGTCCTGAGCCAGTTTCAATTCACCAATTACTTTGCCTTGAGCGGACTCGATTTCGACCCCCCAGTCACCAGCCAGATCAACTGTGACAGGCTGCTCTTTCATTTCGGTGGGTGTCTTTGTCGGCTCCTGTTTTTTTTCTTTCTCTTTTTCAGTGAAATCAAGCTTGAGACCATCCACAAACAGATAGCGTACTTTCGAATCGTCCTCTTCCCAAGGGTGCGACATCACAACCAGATGTGCCAATTTTCCTTTTTCGATCGTCCCCAGTCGCTGATCAATTCCCAGAATTTTTGCTGCACCGACCGTCAGGCTGCGCAATGCTTCGTCTGACGAGAAGCCTGCTTTCACAGCAACTCTTAACTGGGGAACAACGTCAGAAATGTGTTGTTTCAGTTTCTCTGAGGTAAATGCAACGGGAATTCCATTTTCTACCAGTTGTGTCAGCCCCCGGATTCTTTGCTGCCAGAGTCTGATTTTCTCCTGCTGGACGCGCTGTGGTTCTGAAAATTCAGTTGTCAGTTTTTCCGATTTACTCTCTTCTTTGATTTTGGGTTTCTCTTCGAAGTCGAGTTTGCAGATAACTCCCTCTGAGTCTTTTTTGAGACGATCCAGACAGAGGTGGGCCTCCGCGGCACCAAGGATCACCGGTTTGATTTTGAGTTCCTGGCAAAAATCGAGCGCACGTAAAATCTGATCCCGCGAGTCGGCTGCAAACACCGGGATCTGTTTACCATGCAGTGTCTCCAGCAGAGCAACATAGGTAACATCGGTCGGTGGACGTTTTACGAAGGCTTCCTTGTCCCGATAAATATCCCAGTGTTGTTCATAGTGACGTGTATCCAGAAACGACTGACGCAGATGTGCGACCGCCCCCATCAACGTAGTTGGGTATACATCTCCATTCGGTGCATAGAGACGAAATGAACCTAGAGTCGTTTCCAGCAGGGTCGCTTCTCTGACAGGCAATTCGCTGGTGGAGATCAGAGTTCCCTGACCACTGGCGATCTTACCCACTGGAAGTACATGGACTGCTGTGAAACCAGCCTTCTGATAATCAGAAAAGTTATTTTTCCTGGATGTGATAGCCCGATTCGCCAGGAACTCGGGACTGAGGTAATTTCGATTATCCGGACGGGTCGCTGCCAGAGCATAGCGGCCGAAGTCGACTTTGCGTTCCTCTGGCTTTGGAAGCTTAATGTCTTTATCAAGCAGTTCTGCGGATGCAGCATCTATGAATCCGGGATAGACCTGCATTCCCTGACAATCTACGACCTCTGCGTCTCCAGGTACAGTTAGATCAGCTCCAACGGCTTCGATCAATCCATCCCGTACCAGTACCGTGGCATTCTTGATTGTAGTACCAGGACGCGTCGTCACAGTGGCATTCGTCAGCGCAAATACCTGCGGCTGAAAACCTGGTTGCCGTTGGACTTGAGCCTGTACGGGAATAACTAAACACAGCAGGCAGATGAAAAGCAGTCGTTTGAAGTATTTAAAATGTTGCATGTCGGTTCCATAAAGTGAAAGCAGGCAAGACACACAGCGGAGCTGTTCTTAATAGAGCTTTCAATGTAGCAGGCAGGTGGGCTGCTGAGAATAGGGAAACCCTGCTGATCAGGCAGGAAAACCCGTAAATTCACTCGTGGCTCAGGGCACTACTGAAACTCACGGCTTCATTTTCTGGGGAAACAGTCGTTTTTCTCGCACTTGCTCATAGTCTGAAGTATCCCAGACCGGACCTTCCTTTTGAACGGCAGCATACTTTTCAATCAGCTTTTCTTTCAGTTCCTTCAAGCGATCCTGTTCCTGCCAGGCCAGATTATGCTGCTCGCTGATATCCTGCTTCAGATTATAAATCTCGAATTTGGTCAGCTTTGCATTTTTGATGAACTGTTGTGAAATTGAGTTCACATTGTTCCCCAAAGGCAATATCCCCTCAGGTCCACTCCAATGGGCCACTACTTTCCAGTCTCCATCACGCATCGCAACTCGGGGAGTGCTGTTCGCACGATAGTAGTTCCAGAAGAGAGGCGTTGTTCTTTGAATCTGTTTTCCAGAAAACAGGGGTAGCAGATTCGTTCCATCCAGTGGCCGTTCGTCGGGGATTGGAGCGGCAGCCATGGCGCACAGGGTAGGTAACAAATCCACGCTGCAGATGGGAGTCGTATTCTCCTGCCCGGGTGTGATACGACCAGGCCAGCGCAGAATGCCAGGGACCCGGATTCCTCCCTCATAGATGTGCAATTTCATCCCCCGAAGAACGCCCGGCGATCCCCAGGATCGACGTGATCCTTTGCCATAGCGGTTTAAAGTTTCGGGACCATTGTCAGACGTAAAGAAGACAAAAGTGTTCTCCGTGATTTGCTGTTCGTCCAGTGTTTTCATCAAGCGGCCCACAGCAGCGTCCATATTGGCCACATTGGCAAAATACTGAGCCTGATCCTCATAGATGCTTCGATTGAGATACAGTTTGACCAATTGGGGAGGAGATGCAACCCGCTCATGCGGCTCATGAAAACAGACATGCAGGAAGAACGGTTTCTTTTTGTCACGCTTCTCTGTTAACCACTGAATACCCTCGTCCGCCACAATCTGGCAGGAGAAACCTTCGATTTCTCCGACAGGCTCCCCATTCCTGACGAAATTAACCGGATTTTCGTGAGTAGGTATCGCATTATTCTGGGTACTGAACCAGTGCCTGAAACCATGATCGCCCGGCTGAGGTTGTTTGCTGGAATTGAACAGTCCATTACAGTGCCACTTCCCGACATGTGCCGTGTCGTATCCCGCCTGCTGGAGCAGTTGGGCAATAGTGGTCTCTTCGCGTTTAAGATGCATCGGATGCCCCTCTGGAATCCAGTCATATACCCCGAGTCGATTCGGGGTTCGCCCTGTCAGTAATCCTGCACGGGAAGGGGAACAGACCGGGGCACTGGCATAGCAGTCCGTTAGCCGCATTCCCTGTGATGCCAACTGGTTCAAGTGTGGCGTTTTGATGTGCGGGTGACCGTAGCACTCCAAATCACCATACCCAAGGTCATCGCAGAGAATGATGAGAATATTCGGTTTTGGGTCCTGTTGTTTTTCTGCGGCCTGAACCCGATTACTGAAGAGGGAGAATGCCAGAATTAAGAGTGAGATGCTTTTTAATTTCATACTGCTCAACCTGTATGGTAATATGGATTCAGATAAATTTGGCCCAGAGTAGCTTTGCAAGGCTATCATGTACGATCCCCAAACCTCTCGCAATTCCGAACTTCAGGAATGTCAGTGCTGAAACAGGAAAACAATTCCAGAGAGGTACGAATAATCTTCTCCTGTAACGAAAGTCTTTTCCATAACTTCGCTGTAGAATTTGGGATAGTTCCATGAACGTCACCCGATAATTTCTGGCACTTGTCCCGCATGGGATTGCCAGGGCCAGCTTAGAAAACCAGAGGAACAGTTATCGTGACCTGTTATCGAGCACTCATTCTCACTTTCTGCGTATGTCTGTTTTCCAGTTCGACCATTGCCGAAGCCACTGAGTCACTGGTGGAAAAAACTCACAAGAAGAAAGTGGTCCTGATCGCCGGCCCCAAAAGCCATGGGCCCGTGGGAAATGGAATCCACGACTATCCCTGGTCGGTCAAGTTACTCAAAGTCATGTTGGACAATTCCAATATACAGGATCAGGTTCGTGTTGAGTATCATCTTGATGGCTGGCCTGAAAATCCCGCCACTCTGAATGACGCAGACACCATCATGGTCATTTCCGATGGCCGGGACGGTGAGAAATTTACCGAAGCCCCTCACTTTGCAAACCACGAGCACCTGCAGCAGATTCAGAGACAGATCGACCGAGGTTGTGGCTTTCTGACCTTTCATTTCTCGACATTCGCACCGGACCAGTACTCAAAACAGATCCAAAACTGGTCAGGGGGCTATTTTGACTGGGAGGAGAACGGGGTCCGTAAATGGTATTCTGCCATTAAAACCTTGCAAGCCCCCGTCGTACTTTCTCATGCAGAGCATCCAATCTGTCGTGGAGTCAAGCCGTTTGAAATGCGCGAGGAGTTTTACTTCAATCTCCGGTTTCAGCAGAATGACCCGCGACTGACACCGCTGATGGAAGTTCCGGCCCTGCAAGGCAGAGCAGAGCAGGGGAATGTCGTCGCCTGGGCAAAAGAACGTGAAAATGGAGGACGTGGTTTCGGGACCACCTGCGGCCACTTTTATGATAACTGGCAGAACGCTGCGTTTCGCAAATTCATTCTCAACGCGATTGCCTGGACAGCGCAAGCATCAGTCCCGGCACAGGGTGTCGAAGCACGCTATTATACGCATGCGGAAATCACCTCGGCCCTCACAGGAATCGAGGGGACAACACCTGCGTTTGTGGATGATCGCCCGATTCGCGTGTTGATGTTCGCAGGCAATGAAGCGCACACCTGGCATAACTGGAAAAAAACAACTCCTGCGATTAAACAACTACTGGAGCGGGACCCTCGTATCAAGGTCGATGTCTCAAATGACATTGAAGATCTCTCACAAAAGCCTCTGCAAGACTACCAGGTCATCATTCAAAACTATACGAACTGGCACGACGGAACCCCATTAAGTGAGGCGTCGCGAACCGCCTTTATGAATTACCTCCAGAAAGGAGGGGGGCTGGTCCTGATTCACTTCTCCAACGGCGCCTTTCATTTCTCACTGCCCAAAGCGGGAGAATCTGACTGGCCGGAGTATCGTAAAATCGTCAGGCGGGTCTGGAACCATGACGGAAAAGGGGAACAGAAAAGCGGCCACGATGCGTTCGGAAATTTTGAAGTGCTGATCACCGATGACTCTCACCCGCTGACGCACAATCTGCAGAAATTCCCCGTAACCGACGAACTCTATTTTCGACAGGCTGGCACGGAGCCCGTTGAACCTATCATTTCGGCCAAATCTAAGGTAACCGGAAAACGTGAGCCGCTGGCCTGGACCTATCACTACGGCAAGGGACGCATTTTCCAGACACTGCTGGGGCACAGTGAAAAAACGTACGACACCTTCGAAGCTTGTGAAATCCTGAGACGGGCGACAGCCTGGGCAGCGGGGAGAGACATACACGAACTCGAACGTCCCCCGAAAAAACCAACCAGCCCCAAAACAATCTCACTGATTGGTAAGGGTAAGTGGGGAAAGGCACTCAATACCAATGCAGGTTCGATCTCCATTCCCGCTAAAACAATTCATAAATCGAAACATCTGAGTGCTGACTGTTGGGTCAAGTTGAATTCGAAATCAGGATTTAATGTCTTCCTCGCCTCCAGCAAGAAGAGCAACCCGGCCCACTGGGAGATGTATTCTTATGCCCGCAGCGGTTTCTTTAGCGTGTATCTCCCGGGGCAGGGAGGTGAATACAAAACCAGGATTAATATCTGTGATCAGAAGTGGCATTACGTGGGCATGATCCTGGAACCTGACCGGATTCAACTGTTTGTCGATGGTAAACGAGAACTCGAAGCTTCACTTCCTGCTCCAAAACAAACAGAGATCGCCTCGGGGAATCTTCGGATCGGCGGCCTGGTGGAGAAGTCAATCTTTAGTGACGGCCTGCTGGATGAATTACGGATTACCAAAGGGGCGCGTGATTTCACACAGGTGCCCCCCAAACCTCTCGAAATAGATGCCGAAACTCTGATTCTGATCTCATTTGATGAGATCGGCAAAGACTTAAGCACACTTGAAAAAGCCTCAGGTAAGCTCATTCCTCTGGAAACCAGAACTCAGGTTTCTCAAAAGGCACCAGTTAAAAAAAAAGAAGCCCGTGATCACTGGGGCAAAGAATCGGTCGGCTTTGAACAGCCAGTCCAGGCGACTGAGGACAACCGCTGGCAACAGACAGACATAGGTAACTGGCTGGCCAGTATTGTCCCTCTCCCTTCAGGTCCCGTTAAGAAGGGACTCTCAATCCGGGTCGGTAACCAGCAGACAGGGACCGCCTGTTATGATACCAGGCATTGTAAACTGCGTGGTATCTGGACAGGGGGCTTCCTCAAACCATATCCGGAGCGTTTCGGACTGATCCGGGCCCCGGCTCCGGAAGGAACGATTCACTTTTCGACGCAGGAGGGTCCCGGCTGGAGTCCAGAATACCCCTGTCGTTTTCTCGGCTCACACGTCAATCGGGACCATGTCACGCTCGAATATCAAATCGGTGAGACGACTGTTTACGAGTCCCCCTGGCTGCAGAAGAATCAAGGCACCCATTGTTTTACCCGGTCATTTGAAATCGGGCCGGGTAACCAAAGTCTGCAACTGCACATTGCGGACGCCAGTCAGGTGAAAACAGTACCTGGCGGCAGCCGGCTGTTTATTTCCAAGGATCCTCAGTCTCCCTTTACCATTCGATGTGACGGTTGGGACCAAATCCAGCCCCGAATCATCGACAATGCAAAAACGCAAACTGCGGTCTTTGAAATTCCACCCCGGAAATCTACACAGCATTTCACCATCTTCTATCAAATCAATACTGCTCAGGATACTCAGCAGAAGTACCCCACTCCCAGTCTGACTTCGTGTTCCTTACAGCCACTGCTCATCCCGGGGCCGTCCCGATGGAATGAACTCCTGAGAACCCAAGGGGTGGTCAGCACGGATGACGCTCCCTATGTCGTGGACACTATTTCCATCCCCTTTGAAAATCCTTATCGGGCACTCTTTTTCATCAGTGGTCACGACTTCCTGGATAATGGGGACCTGGCTGTTGCCACCGTACATGGGGATGTCTGGCTGGTGAAGGGGATCGCCCACGACCTGAAAAACCTGAAGTGGAAACGATTCGCCACCGGACTGTTTCAGCCCCTGGGGCTCAAAGTTGTCCAGAATAAAATTCATGTGCTGGGACGGGATCAGATTACGATCCTGCACGATCAGAATCTGGATGACGAGGCAGACTTCTATGAATGCTTTCACAATCAGTACTCCACATCGCCCGGAGGCCATGATTACGTCACCTGCCTGGAGACCGACTCTTTCGGCAATTTTTATTTCATGCATGCCCAACAGGGAGCGATGCAGGTTTCTTCGAATGGCCGCCAGTTGAATAGTATCGCCTCCGGCTTCCGTAATCCTAACGGGATGGGAATCGGGCCCGGCAATATCATCACAGCCTCTCACCAGGAAGGTAACTGGACTCCCGCCTCAAACATCACCGAAATCAGTCCAGGGGGATACTACGGATATGGCGGCCCACGTATCACGTCAGAACGTCCGCTGGGCTACGATCAGCCGTTATGCTGGATCCCTCGCCTGCAGGACAATTCGAGCGGCGGCCAGGTCTGGGTCACCAGTCGTGAGTGGGGGCCTCTCCAAAACCAGTTGCTGCACCTTTCTTATGGTCAGAGCAAACTCATGCTGACACTTCGAGAGGTAATCCAGGGGCAATCCCAGGGGGGCACTTTAATCCTCCCTTTGAATTTTGATTCAGGCGTTATGCGGGGACGATTCAGCCCCCGGGATGGCCAACTCTATGTCAGCGGAATGAAAGGCTGGGTGACCAATGCGGTACAAGATGGCTGCCTGCAGCGCGTGCGTTACACGGGTCAGCCTGTCGATCTCCCTGTCGCTGTCAAAACGATGCAGAACGGGATCTCTCTGACATTTTCAAATGCACTGGAACGTAATACAGCAGAGAATCCGGACAACTATGCAATTCAGCAGTGGAATTACCTCTGGTCTCAAAATTACGGTTCCCCGGAATACCGAGTCTCCGCCCCACAGGTTGAAGGGCGGGATGAAGTGGAAGTACTTTCTGCGACTTTGCTGCCCGATCAGCGGACTGTCTTCCTCGAACTCCAGTCCGTCAAACCAGTAATGCAGATGGGTATCTCTTACCATCTTACTTCACAGACAGGCACAGACCTGAAACAAACTTATTATCATACAATCAACAACGTATCCACACAGAAAATGGATTCGGAGAAGCTGACTCGTCGTAAGAAAATGCGATTGCTGACACTCACGCAGCGCCAGCAGTTGAAACCAGGTATTCTCTGGAAATTCCACCAGGAGAATGCCACATCAGAGATAAACGAAGACGCACGCTCATCCCGCATGCTGGCCCTATCAGTCAATGAGAACGAACCGGTCACCCCTTTTCTTAAACCCGGAACATTCTCAGCCACAGCGGAAGGTTTGCTGCAGGTCCCCCTGTCCGGAAAGTACTATTTCAGTATGGAAGGCAGTGGGAATTGTCGCATGGTAATCAATCAGAAACCTGTTCTGAAAGCAGAAG
This sequence comes from Gimesia sp., assembly GCF_040219335.1. NCBI lineage: Bacteria > Pseudomonadati > Planctomycetota > Planctomycetia > Planctomycetales > Planctomycetaceae > Gimesia > Gimesia sp. Next base: position 304,179 of record NZ_JAVJSQ010000004.1, read on the forward strand.
GAGTTGACCTTAAACAAGCCCCACCCGCTGCAGTCACATTGGAAAAAGGCTATAACCAGATTCACCTGGATTACCAGAGTCCGTCAGACGGAACCGCCCATTTACGAATTCTCTGGCAGGGTTCTCAGTTTGCCACCGAACCCGTGCCTCCCACGATTCTAACTCATTTGAGCGATGATCGGCTGCTGCAGAAAATGCGACAGATCAGGGCAGGGCGGGCGTTATTCGCAGAATTCAAATGTCATACCTGTCACGGGGTTAACCAGAAAAACCCAACTGTCTTTACCTTTGATTCCGAGCAGTTGTCGTCAGTGCAATCTGTGTCGAGGATGCCTGAACTTAACCAGTCTCCTCCCGACCTTGATAATATCGGAAACCGGATCAGTAAACGCTGGCTATTTCACTGGCTACGTAACCCCCACAGCTTGAAACCAGATACCCGCATGCCTCACCTGTTAGGCCCTCAAGATTCAAAACAGACGATTCAGCAGGCAGCAGACCTAACTGCCTGGTTTGTGTCGCGGGCTACTAAACCTGTTCGTTCCGAACCCGGGTTGCCCCTGAACTCGGACGCTTCAGGCCCTGAGCAGTTAGTAGAATCAGGCGCGAAACGCTTCGAGGAACTGGGGTGTATCAACTGCCATCACTTCAATACAGATAACCCCCAAGCCGACGAATACCAGAGACACTCTCTGGCATTAATCAAACGAAAATTCAGTCACTCACAGCTGGCTCGTTTTTTAGAGTTACCACATCTCCACCACCCCTGGAGCAGGATGCCAGACTTTAGATTATCACCAATTGAGTCAGCAGAATTATCGGCTTTTCTGATCGAGCGTTCGGAAGGCAAAATCCCGAGCGCCATGATCCCTCCGGCTGGATCGGCACAACGGGGACAAAAACTATACTATGAGACGCTGGGCTGTGCCCGCTGCCACGGCTCCCTGCAGGGAGATGATCAGCCACTCACCCTCAAACGCTCTGTGTTGACCAGCCAGCCAACTGTGAATGGCTGTCTGTCAAAACAGAATGAAATCGCTCCTGGAATCCCCAAATTCAGTCTCACTTCAGTTGAAAAAGAGTCAATCCAAGCCTTCCTGCAATTTGGAACTGAATCCTTACAACAGAGGAACTTCTCCGAAATCTCAGATCGCTGGACAAAACAATTGAACTGTGTCGCCTGTCATCACCGCGATACAATCCAGAGCCCGCGGGCCATGATTGTCGTTGATGAGGGAGAGTCCGGCTTACCGCCAGACCCCTTACCATCTCTGACCTGGGCGGGGGAGAAACTGAAATCGGGATGGCTGGAATCTTTTCTGGCTGGCGAAATCAAATGGCGTCCCCGTCCCTGGCTGAAATCCCGTATGCCTCAATTCCCAGCACAGGCTCATCTCCTGGCTACGGGACTCCGAGAGGAACATGGCATCCCTTCAAAAACTAACTCCCACCTTGCCTCCAGACTAGAGGCAAAGCATGAGACTCTGATTGATACGGGTAAGCAGCTTACCACCAGGCAGGCACTGGACTGTCGTCAGTGCCATGGCATAGGGGACTTGCAACCTTCGGGAGATGAGAAAACCAGAATCGCTCCCGGAATCAATTTTGTACATATTCGCGAACGCCTGACTCCGGAATATTATCATCGATTCGTCCTTGATCCTCCTCGATTTGACATCTCAACCAAAATGCCAAAGCTTTCCGCAGACGGAGCAACTACAAAGATTTCCACAATTCTGAACGGTGATGCCCGACGACAGTTTGAGGCCATCTGGCACTATATCCATAGCCTGGAAGAGCCTTCACAGAGCTATTCGATAGCCCCGCGCTCCGACTGAAATATTTTATTAATCTCAGATGTCTTTTTTTAACTGCATGTTAAAATTCTTCTCACTTCCAACTTTATTTTAATGTATGTATTCAGGAACTACCTTCGATGCCGCGGTATATACGTACGGGACATGGATCGCATGATTCTTCTCTGAAACTGCGACTGGTTGTCGCTGCCGGGATCGCGCTGTTCTCATTGATTTCGTTTTTGATGAAATCCGATGTCAATGAGATCACTGGTGAAAGCCAGCGGGTCGCCCTAACAGAGCAACAGGAAATTGCACTTGGATTGCAGGCTCTCCCCGCGATTCTGGATCAGCATCATGGCGAGCATCCGGATCAGGAAGCACAGGCATACGTTGATCGAGTGGGTGAAAAACTATTGGCGAGTCTGAATGCGTCATTGAGGAAACAGGGGCGCAGCAACCCCTACCGATTTGACTTCCACCTGCTCAATAACAACCAGGTAATCAATGCTTTCGCCTTACCTGGGGGGCAGATATTTATTACCGCCGGCTTGTTTCGACAACTTGAAACCGAAGGACAACTGGCAGGAGTTTTGGGACATGAAATGGGGCATGTTTTGTCGCGGCATGGAGCACAGCACATGGCCCAACAGGAATTCACGCAGGGGCTGGTGGGAGCCGCAGGCGTGGCGGGCGGGGACGTCAGCAGTGCCCAGATGGCACAAATGATCGGCTCCATGGTAAATATGAAATACAGTCGCAGCGACGAACTGGAATCAGACCGCTGGGGGATCAAACTCATGGTCATGGCAGGCTACGACCCATATGCCATGACCGGGGTCATGGAGATTCTGAAACGCTCTGCAGGGGGAGGGAGGCAACCGGAAATTTTAAGTACGCATCCCGACCCGGGGAATCGAATCCAGCGTATTCGTGATTATATCCAACGCACTTATCCCCAAGGATTGCCTGACGATCTGGAACCTTAAATAAGGAGTCTATTTCAAAAGGAACAAATGGGCTCACCAATGAATAATTACTGCATTCCAACCTGACTGAACAAAACATTCGTCAGAAACAGAATAGTCAATTGACTTTAATTGACGATAAGTTATGATGTTAACAGACTTGGCTTCCAAACCGATTAGTATTGACGATACATGTAGGTTTTGATAAACACTACTAACCAAGCAATCTCTGGTAAGCCGTTATTTTCACTGAGGATCTCTCCCGCTTTTTGAGATCAAATTTCCAGCACCCGGTGAGTATTTAATTTCACTGGTTACCAATTTGGCTTTTAAGTGAGTTGAGTCGTTACCAGCGGGTCGTCAGTTCCTCAACAGCACTATTCCCGATTTGCTCGGGGATGCTTCTTCTTGAAAGTTTTTCTCTTTCTGGATGCACTTTAAGAGACTTTGCGTATCTGCCCTGAGGCAGAACAGCCTTGCTTTCTGTAGGTCTGAGATGCGACCAATGATTCAACCCTGGGGGGTTGATTTATTTTCGAAACAGCAAGCTGGCTCAAGGATTGGATCTATTTTATTCTCCCAATTCACTGGAGTCCTCTGACGAAATAAAGTGAGATTGTCTCACAAGTAAAACATTTAAAAGTTCCGTATTAGCAACCATTTATCGGTTGACGGAGTTCATAAGAAACGATTGAATTTCTAGTATCAGTTTTGACCATAATTTTTGCCTGAAAGGATATCGGCAAGACCATCACCTAACAGAGGCTTGAGTCAACAGACATTGCAAGTTCGCTGTTCTCAACGCCAGGGCCTCATCTCTTTATAAGATCCAAAGCGATGACCCTCCTAATATGGGAAAATAACAGGCCAAGACGGCCGAGTCCTCAAGCGGGCGAACGATTTCCCAGTGTGAATCTTTCTTCATGAGATCAAGACCAGGTCATATTAGTAAGAATTGACTCGAGTCGGTTTCCGCTGAAAAAAGGATCGGCACATTCAAAAGAATGCCAGCTACTTTTCAGTCTCCCTGTGAGCTTCGCGCTGTCAGTGGTCTGATTTGAAACCATGTATCGAGCTGGTCGTGTCATGTGAGTGCCGTAGTTGTGTCTCTAATTACTTCGTTACTTCTTTATAATCATTTGGTGTTTCTGTATGGCTGCAAAGAGTTCTGAAACTTCAGATAAACCAAAAACCACCCGTCGAAAAACTACCAGGACACGCAAAAAAGCGGAAAAACCTGCCGAGGAAACGGTTGAACAAAGCAAAACTGAATCTCTGCAAGATGAATATCATCGTAAGGCAGAAGATAACCTCGAGCTTTTCGAAAACCCTCACTCTTCTACTAAAGCAGACACTGAAAGAGAAGATGAAAACATGTCTGATTTTCCTGCTGATTCCATAGACGACGAGCCCAGCGCCAACCAGACAGATAATGATCGCTCAGGCGATAAATCAGGAGGCAATCGTCGCCGCCGGAGACGGAGAAGAAAATCAGATACCCCCAATGCTCAGGGACACCAGGGGCAGGGAGCGAACAATCGTGGTCGCTCAGGTAACAACCGGGGAGGTCGGTCGCGTACCGGTGCCAAACCCCAGCAACGCCGATCCCGCTCTACATCACCTGCCGCCAATGAAAATGTCACAGGTGTCATTGAAGGTGTTCTGGAACTGCACCCTAAAGCATATGGATTTATCCGGGATCCCAAGGTGAATTACAAAGCTCAGGATTCTGATGCTTTTGTCTCCAGTTCATTGATTGAAAAACACAATCTGCGTGAAGGTATTCTGATTCGGGGCGAAGTTGGTCCCGGTACCAGAGGACAGGGCCCCCGACTGAAGAGCATCGAAACCATCGATGGGCGCACTATCGAAGAGTACATGGAAATCAAATCTTTCGATGAGCTCACGCCGATTAACCCGTTCGAGCAGATCACACTCGAAACGGGCCCCACGCCGATCACGATGCGGGTGATGGATCTCCTGACTCCTATCGGAAAGGGACAACGTGCTCTCGTTGTTGCACCTCCTCGAACCGGTAAAACAATGTTGCTCCAGGATATTGCTGAAGCCGTCAGTAAGAATCATCCTGAAATCCGCCTGATGGTCCTGCTGATTGACGAGCGGCCTGAAGAAGTAACCGAAATGGAACGCTCCATTAAAGGCGAGGTTATTTCCTCTTCAATGGACCGGGATGTTGAAAGCCATGTCCGCACCAGCCAGCTCATCTTCGAGCGAGGCAAGCGTCTGGCGGAAGCCGGTGAAGATGCCTTCATTCTGCTGGACAGTATCACCCGAACCGCTCGTGCCTTCAACAAATGGGTTGGGAATACGGGCCGAACCATGAGTGGTGGTCTGGATGTGAAAGCAATGGACATTCCCAAGAAAATGTTTGGAACCGCCCGCCGCTTTGATGAAGGTGGTTCGCTGACAGTTCTGGGCACAGCCCTGATTGATACCGGCAGCCGGATGGATGAAGTGATTTTCCAGGAATTTAAGGGAACCGGTAATATGGAAATGGTCCTCAGCCGGGAACTTTCCGACCGACGTATCTTCCCAGCAATTGATATCACACTGTCCGGGACGCGACGCGAAGAAAAAATTCTCGAACCGGAAGTACTCGAAGGGGTCACCATGCTTCGTAGAAGTCTGATCTCTTTAAATCCAGTTGAAGCCATGGAGCAATTGAGTAGCACGCTCAAGAAGTTCCCAACCAATAAAGAGTTTCTGGAAAAGATCCGGGCGATTCTCTAGTTGACCGGCATTGACGGACTTTAAAAGTCAGTGCAGTTCGATATATAGGCATTGCGATCGGGGTCAGAGTCGTCAAGCCAACCTCTTTAGATCAGAGGGAATCTTCCAGGTGAACGCTGCGGGTCCTGAACCAGAACAGCCTGATCATCAATCTAAGCAGCATCAGCCTGTAATTGGTTATATTCGACTGTTGGTATTTCTGATTCTCGCTTGCATCATCGGGCTGGGATATTATTTTTTCCGGGACGGGCTGACACTGGAATACTTCGCTTCCCAGGAAAGTTACTGGAAACAGTTTGCAGATCAGCATCCGGTTTCCATTTACCTGATCGCCTATTTGATCTATGCGGGGATTACGGGGCTTTCTTTACCTGGGGCAGTGCCACTGACGCTGACCTATGGCTGGTTCTTTGGACTTTGGAAAGGACTGGTTCTGGTCAGTTTTGCTTCCACAACAGGTGCCACCCTGGCATTCTTGACCAGCCGCTATTTATTCCGAGCTTCGATTCAATCCCGTTACCAGAATAAATTCCAGCAGATCAATCAGCAGTTTGAAAAAGAGGGTGCTTTCTACCTCTTTTTCATGCGACTCGTAGTCGCGTTTCCTTTCTTCCTGATTAATGTCGTTATGGGCCTGACGACAATCCGGATCTCGACCTTCTGGTGGGTGAGCCAGACAGGCATGCTTCCCGGGACCGCCGTCTTCGTTTATGCTGGTACCAGCTTTCCTACTCTGCAGGAATTGTCTGAACACGGCGCGAAAGGCATCCTGACGCCTCAACTCATATTCGCATTCATTTTACTGGGCACCTTTCCGTTTCTGGTAAAACTCATCGCTCAACGCCTTCAACAACGCAAATAAAACATTCTGACTCAGGACAGAGAAAACGAGTATGACCGATCGTATTCAGCTACTTCCCGATGATGAATTCAATCAGAATCTGACCAAAGAGGTTCATCCCGCCGACTGGAACAATCCTACCCCCAGCGGACGCTACAATCTGGTGATCATCGGAGCCGGGACCGCTGGTCTGGTAACAGCGGCGGGGGCAGCGGGGCTGGGAGCGAAAGTCGCGTTAATTGAGCGAACTCTCATGGGGGGAGACTGTCTGAATACTGGTTGTGTCCCCTCGAAAGCGATCATCTCTTCTGCCAGAGCTATACACAAAGTTCTAAATTCAAAACAGTTGGGGATCGAATTGGCCCCCGAAGCCGCCTCTGTTAATTTTCAGGATGTGATGCGGCGTATGCGGAAATTAAGAGCCGAGATCAGCCATCACGACTCAGCCCGTCGTTTTCAGGAACTGGGTGTCGATGTTTTTCTGGGTGAAGGCCGTTTTCTTGACCGCAAAACAATCGAAGTTGGTAAACAGACTCTAAACTTCAAAAAGGCCGTGATCGCAACGGGAGGCCACCCCACGGTCCCAGACATTCCCGGAATCAAAGAAATCGATTACCTGACGAATGAGAATATTTTCTCCCTGACAGAGCTTCCATCCAGACTGGCAGTCATCGGAGGCGGACCGATCGGCTGTGAACTCGCACAGACCTTTGCCCGCTTTGGTTCGCAGGTCACACTCATCGAATCTCATGGTCAGATTCTATCCAAGGAAGATAAAGACGCTGCCCAAATAATTCAGGAGCAACTGGAACGAGATGGTGTTAAACTCGTCTTCAATGCCAACACCTCTCTGGTCTCTGAGAACGAACAGGAAAAACTCCTGACGATTGAAACGTCAGGGCAGACAATCAAGCTGGAAGTCGATGAAATCCTGATTGCAGCCGGAAGAACTCCTAATGTTAAAGGCCTTGAACTGGAACGAGCCGGAGTTGAATACAATTCACTAACCGGTGTGATCGTCAATGACTACCTGCAGACCACAAATCCGGATATTTATGGTGCAGGGGATATCTGCTCTCACTTAAAGTTTACCCACAACGCTGATTTCCAGGCTCGGTTGGTGATTGGCAATGCGTTATTTCCTGGCAGAAGCAAAGCCAGTCGCTTGATCGTCCCATGGTGCACTTATACCGATCCAGAAATAGCACATGTGGGACTCTATGAGCATCAAGCCAGAGAAAAAGGTATTCCCGTCAACACCTTTATCCAGAAGTTGGACAGCGTCGATAGAGCGATCCTGGATAATGAAACCGCCGGTTTTGTGAAGGTCCATGTCAAACGGGGGACAGATCAGATTCTAGGTGCTACGATCGTCGCAGCACATGCGGGTGATTTGATTTCTGAAATCACCCTGGCCATGCAGAGTGGGACTGGTCTTAAAAAGTTAGCCAGCGTGATTCACCCTTATCCAACTCAGGCGGAAGCGATTCGTAAAATCGGGGATCAGTTTAATCGCACTCGTCTTACCCCATTTCTAAAGTCCCTTTTAATGAAATGGCTGAAATGGACACGTTAAAGCTCTGTTTTTCACGATTAAGTCTGTATTTAGATTAGAATCAGGAAATGCCATTTGTAGAACGCTCCGCTGCAAGATACTCTGAAATGAGTGATTCTGATTTCTTCAAACAAAGCAATGCACAAGCGCCAAATCCATGACCACAGAATTCCAGACTTATTTCGGAGACCTGCATAACCACAACCATGTGGGCTACGCCCAGGGTTCTCTGGACCGCTCCTTTGAAATCGCCCGGAACCATCTCGATTTCTACGCTTTCACTCCCCATTCCTACTGGCCTGATATTGTGGAATACGATGGCAAAATATCCCACAAATGGAAGAATGGATTTCATATAGCCCGCTCCCGCTGGCCAGAAGTAGTTGAGCTTGCCAGAGAATTCGACAGGCCAGGAGAGTTTGTCACGATTCTAGGCTATGAGCGACATGGCACTCAGGAGGGGGACTATCATATTCTCTATCCAGATCTCAAAGGAGATTACGAACTGATCGAAGATCTGGCCGAACTACAGGAATTTGCACGAAACCGAGGGTGCCTGCTGATTCCGCATCACCCTGCCAATCGACTGGGACACCGCGGTTTTGACGTAACGAAGCAGGCACCGGAAGTGTCGCCCGTCCTGGAAATTCATTCTGAATGGGGTTGCGCAGAACATGATCGGGCTCCTTTTCCGTATAAAAGACATACAGAGGGGGGACGCTGGACAAAGCACACGCTGCAGTACTATCTCAATCAGGGATACCGACTGGGGGTCATTGCCAGTACCGACGATCACCTCGGACATCCCGGTGGATATCGCGAAGGCCTGGCCGCCATCAAAGCCACCGATCTGTCTCGAGAAGCCTTGTTCGATGCGATCCGCAATCGTCGCACGTATGCGGTAACAGGTGACCGCATTGAACTCGACCTTTTCCTGAATGACCAGATGATGGGACAGGAACTCTCATTCACCCCCGATCGCCGTATCAAAGTCCACGTACGGGGCTGGGATGTAATCGACCGGGTCGAAGTACTGAAAAACGGCCGTGTGATTCATCGCGACTTTCCCGTCGACAACATTCCGGATAACCAGTCCTGGAATGATCCGGTTGTACTCCGTTTCGAATATGGCTGGGGACCATGGCCCGCTCTGGGTTGGGGAGGGACTGCAGACTGGAATTTTGCCATACATGTGGAGGGGGGCGAGATTCAGCAGTTTCAACCCTGTTTCACACCGGGGCCCTTCGATGAATTCCGTCGAGATCAAATCCTGGATGTTTCATCGGATCGACTGATCGTCCAGTCGTTTACAGCACTGAAACAACAGGTTGACGACTGGTCTCAGAAAGCGATTGTGCTGCGAATTCAAGGAAATGAACAGACTCAAGTCAGCATTAAATGCACCCACCCCAGTGATTGCCAGCTTACCCAGACTCTGGGTGAGTTAGCCGTCAGTAATGAAATGTTGTTTACACGTCCATTCCCCTGGGAATCAGCGATGCTGCACCGGGTCGTTTTTCAGAATCAATGGGAAACAGACTTTGAATTCACGGACGAGGGTGACGGAAACCAGGCTGACTGGTACTATGTACGCGTTATTCAATCCAACGGGGAAATGGCATGGTCGAGCCCAATCTGGGTAAATTCAAAATAACCTCAATGAGTCACTCTCTTGGTAATTTGCCCAGCTAGAAGAATACACTTCTTTCCAAATATTGGGGACCAATTGGCAGGTTTCCCGGAATTGAATCTTAACCTTATTTTGTTTTACAATAACCAGTTATAGAATTTTGCATTTTCCTTTCATCATTCATTGAAAGCAGCCCCACAATGGTTGACCCAGACAACCAGACCTCGCATCTTGCAGCTCCCGTATTGGAACAACTGGAGCGTGGTAGCGGCCCGTTTTCCTCACTGATTCAACAGCTGACACAAATCGTAGGGAAAAACAGTCTGCTCTACGACGCAGATGAACTGCTCGTCTATGAATGTGACGGCTATATCGTTGACAAATCGGCCCCCGACATCGTCGTTTTCCCAACGTCTACAGAACAGGTCTCGTCGATCGTCAAAATCTGCAATCAGTTTAATGTTCCCTTTCTGGCTCGAGGAGCGGGAACCAGCCTCTCAGGGGGCTGCCTGCCTATCGGCGGGGGAGTCATGATTGTCCTGACGCGTATGAAACAGATTCTTGAAATCAATCTACGCGATCGTTACGCAATCGTTGAACCAGGGATGGTGAACCTGCATCTGACCAATGCCCTGAAAGGCACCGGTTACCACTATGCACCGGACCCATCCAGCCAGGGATCGTGCACTATCGGCGGAAACATCGCCACTAATTCTGGCGGTCCACATACACTCAAATATGGAGTCACTACAAACCACGTACTCGGACTTGAGGCAGTTCTCCCAAATGGCTCGGTAATCAATCTGGGGGGGCCGACAGCAGAAACACCAGGCTACGATCTGCATGGAGTCTATGTTGGGAACGAAGGAACTTTCGGGATCTGTACGAAAGCGATTGTACGCCTGACGCGTGATCCAGAGGCACACCGTACAATGCTGGCGGTGTTTCAGACCATCTCTGATGCGACGCGGGCGATCTCAGAAATCATTGCAGCGGGTATCATTCCCTCTGCTTTGGAAATGATGGATCAAGGCATCATACAAGCGATTGAAGAAGCCTTTCACTTTGGTTTCCCCCTCGATGCGGGCGCAGTTCTGCTGATCGAAGTCGACGGACTGGAAATCGCCTTAGATGAGGAAGCACGACGGATTGTCGAGATCTGTAATGCACATAACGTACGGGAAATTCAGCGGGCAGACACTCCTGAGGAACGGCTTTTGATCTGGAAAAGCCGCAAGCAGGCATTTGGAGCCATTGGTCGACTCAGTCCCAGTTACTGCACTCAGGATGGTGTCGTCCCCCGAACCCGCTTACCGGAAATCCTGGAATTTATTGAAGCCACCAGTCAGAAATATGGCATGAGAATTGTGAATGTCTTTCATGCTGGTGACGGGAACGTGCACCCGATTCTGCTGTTTGATGAACGCGATCAGGATCAGATACAACAGGTAATGGAAGCCAGTGAAGAGATTCTCTCCAAGTGTCTGGAATTGGGAGGCAGTGTGACCGGCGAGCATGGAATTGGTGTGGAGAAAATCAATTTTATGAGTCGGATCTTCAATGAAACGGATCTCTCCCAGATGGAGAAGGTTCGTAATATTTTCAATCCACGTCAGATCTGCAGTCGCGACAAGGTGCTTCCTCCCCATGGAGAAGAATCGCAGTCAGCAGTCACTTTATCACACCCTGGCCGACGGGCTCCACACTGATCTACAACTACTGCTGATGTCCCAGCAGGACATGCTGCTGTTATGCTCACAACCGATTGAAAGACTATTTATGACACTCACACATTCCGGTACTCCGGAAGATTTTGTTCCGACATCCCAGTCTGAATTGAGTCGATTCCTGAGTGACAATGCAACATCTGCCCGCAAACAGACTTTCCCAGTGGGAGGCCGCACGTCTCTGGCTGTCTGCTGCCCGGACAGTCATTCAGGTCCTTTGATCTGTACCTCTCAATTGAATCGCGTCGTTGATTATCCGGTCCGCGACATGACTATCACCGTCGAAGCCGGAATGAGACTGAACCAGTTAAATGAAATTATCTCAGCCGAAGGACAGCGTCTGCCAATCGACGTACCTCAGTCTAACCGGGCTACCATCGGAGGAGTGATCGCCACCAATACTTCAGGACCACGGCGCTTTTCCTATGGTACGATTCGTGATTACGTGATTGGTGTATCAGCAGTCGATGGAGTAGGGAATCTGTTCAAATCCGGCGGTCGAGTTGTCAAAAATGTCGCCGGTTATGACCTTGGTAAAATGCTCATCGGCTCTCTGGGAACATTGTCAGTTATCAGCCAGGTCTCTCTGAATTTGCGCCCCAGACCAGAGTGCATGCAACTGGTCTGGTTTGACTTCGATTCCTGCCAGAGTGTTGATCAGGCACTGGAAGCGATTGTGACATCGGGAACCCGGCCAACCGCTGTTGAATACTGCAACAGTAAAGCGGCTCGGCAAATCACTGCCGAATCACGGATTGAACTTCCCAATGAAAATCATGCCGTTTGTATCTGCTATGAAGGTCCGGAAAATGTTGTAAAGTGGCAGGCGCAGCAGATTATTAATGAATGGCGTGCCTTTTCCTCTCTCGATGCTCAGATTATTGAAGGAGCGCAGGCCTCTCAGTTATATAACGCTTTGACTGAGTATCAAACGTCATCAGATGATCCGGTGACGCTGAAGGCCGTTGTCTTACCATCACAAATGATGTCATTCATTGAAACTGCCACCAGTCTGAATATCGCAGTCCAGGCACATGCAGCAGATGGAATCGTATTCGGACATTTACCCGATTCTGCCAGTTCACTGGAAAACGTGAATCAAATTCTCGAACAACTGCAATCTGTAATTGATCCAGGAACCGGCTACCTGACGATCTACCAGTGTGAATCTGACTGGGCTGAATCTCTGCCACTGTTCTGTTCGCTTCCCGCCGGCTGGGAACTAATGCAGCAGTTGAAACAGGCGTTAGATCCTCTGCAGTTATTGAACTCACGACGATTTACAGAGCTGGTGAAATCCTGATTCACAAGTTCTGAAACAATCATAATCAGTAAGCTTCACCCCAGAAGAGTTATCCCATGAAACCCGGAAGTGCCTTTTCTCAAACAACCACGGCAGCCAAAGATCCTGCAGAAATACCGGGATCTGAGATTCCCTATGAGAAGTTTCTGGACTGCATTCATTGCGGCTTATGCACGGCTGCCTGCCCGACCTATCTGGAAACAGGGAATGAAAATGACAGCCCCCGAGGGCGAATTTATCTGATGCGTGCGGTCGTTGATCAACGCGTTGAACTCTCGGAATCTGTTCGAGGCCACCTGGATCTCTGCCTGGATTGTCGTAGTTGTGAAACGGCGTGTCCTTCCGGAGTTCAATACGGTAGATTAATTGAACCGTTCCGGGTAGACATGCAGCATCTGGACGCCAAAGAGGGCAGGGGAGCGAAGAATGACTGGTTTCATCGCTGGATCCTGTACCGGTTATTCCCCTATCCCAACCGGATTCGCCTCTCGCTGATGCCAGCCCGAGTGATGCAGTTCCTTAAACTTGACAAGCTGGTTGACATCCTCGGCCTTCCACAGCTTCTGCCACAGAAACTGAAACGGATGCACAACCTGTTACCACGTCTCAAGCCAGTAGAACCAGATCTACCGGAAGTCTTGCCGGCACAGGGAACCCAAAGAGCTCGCGTGGCCCTGTTTACGGGCTGTGTTTCAGAAGCGATGTACAGCCACGTCAACCGTGCCACAGCGCGGGTACTGCAAGCCAACGGTTGCGAGGTTGTCATCCCCCGCAGCCAGGTCTGCTGCGGCGCCATTCATTATCACAGCGGTTCAGACGACGAGGCTCTGAAATTTGCTCTCCAGAATCTGGCAGCCTTCGATCAAGAAGACCTGGATGCCATTATTGTCAATGTCGCAGGCTGTGGAGCCATGCTCAAAGATTATGGACATATCGCGGAGGAAATTTCGGGGCCCACTGCGGAACAGACAGCACGACTGAAACAGTTCGCAGGCAAGTTTCAAGATGTTTCTGAATTCCTGTTTGAACTGGGACCGATCGCCCCCGAGGGAGAGATCACCCTCAAGGCAACCTATCACGACGCCTGCCACCTGGTGCATGCACAGAAAGTCCAGAATCAGCCACGCAAACTGCTGGAACTGATCCCCGGACTGACCTTGATCCCCTTGAATGAATCCACCATCTGCTGTGGAGCAGCAGGCAGCTATAATCTGACACAGCCTGAGATGGCAGATCAGTTAGGCAAACGAAAACTGAATAATATTGTGGAAACGGGGGCAGAAGTGGTCATCAGTGGGAACGTCGGCTGCACGCTCCAGATTGATTCGCAGATACGTCAGGCAAGAAAGCCTCTGCATGTCTTACACCCCATGGAACTGCTCGATCTGAGTTATCGAAAGCAAAAACCGGTATTTTAGCCGGCCAAGTTGATCCACTGAGTTTGAACAAGCTATCCTAGGCTCAACGGATAGCTTGTTTTCAGTAAATAACCAAAGAGTGATTTTATGTCTCAACTCCCCCCCATTCAGGCTGTTGCCTTCGACCTGGATGGCATCATGTTTAATACAGAACACGTGTTTTTCCTCTCCGGTGATGCCCTGTTGCAGCGACGCGGAAAAAAAATGACCCCCGATATTCTGAGAGGGATGATGGGCCGACGTGCTCATGAGGGGTTTGAACACCTCACTCAGTTCCTGGATAAGCCGGAAGACCCTCTGGAACTCTGGGAGGAAAGCCAGGAGATTTTCCGTTCCCTGCTGGATCAGCATCTGAAACCCATGGAGGGTTTGTTTGAACTGCTGGATTTCCTGGAAGAACTGGACATCCCCAAGGGAGTTGCAACATCTTCACCTCGTCCTTACCTGGAATCCCTGCTGTCCCGGTTTGACATTATTCATCGTTTCCCGATCAGCCTGACTGCTGAGGATGTTACTCACGGCAAACCACATCCGGAAATTTATCTGACCGCTGCTGAAAAAATGGGAGTCAGTCCGGAAAATATGCTGGTTCTGGAAGACAGTGAAACCGGCACCCGCTCTGGCGTGGCAGCTGGAGCCTATGTGGTTTCAATTCCGCATGAGTTCAGCAATTACGGAGATTTCAGTTCAGCAAAGTTTATCGCTGAGCGGTTGACGGATGAGCGAATTCTCTCACTCCTGGCAGAAAATCGGAATTAAAGTTTCCCACCTGCTGAATGATGTTTTGAAATAATAAATCAGAACAAAGGCGCACTGAGGTGCCATTTAAGGCTCCCCTGACCAATGCCAATCAGGGAGTCGAATTGAATACAGGCCGCATTTCCTGGCTTGAAGGTGATTGCCCCCCCTCCAATCAGGTCGGAAGTGCAACGGGCCACGTCGGGCATGTGGGCTACAATCGCTATTCGTTCAAAGGCTGTCGATCTGACAAAAGAGATCAAAGAATCCAGGCTCAGCCCGAATCCCAACCAGGGTTGGGCATAGCAGGTTTCATCACTAAGCTCAGTAACATCCTGCAGGATCTGAGCGGTCTGAGTTGTCCTTACAAGCGGACTATGTAAAATCAGCTCGGGACCTGCATCATGTTTGGCAATCCATTTAGCGACCTTTCGAAACTGGTGAGTGCCATGTTCTGTCAGGGGTCGGGCTGCATCTCCTCCAGGTACTACGCCTGCCTGCTCAGCTTTTCCGTGCCTGATGATCAACAGTTCCATCTAAATTATTCCTACCTTAGTTGAATGCTCAAAGCTGTGATGAAGTTCTGCGTCGGCAGAAGTCAGGGTTTGACCAGTTTCGTCTTCGTTTCAGATTCGGGTTTGAGATGCGTATCCATCCAGGAATACATGAGAGCCCGTGATTCATGGGCAACTGAATGTCCTTTTCCATGAACAAAAAAAGCAAAATTCTGAGGTGCTTTCTCCAGTTCGTAAACGTCCATCACCTTCAACAACATCAGCACTCTTTGTCGCTGCGTCAAAGGGTCACCGTCATTGAGTCCCGAGAGATCCAGAAATGCCCGCGGTGCGATCAGTGACATAATTTCATGAAAATCAATCGGAGGCAATTTGCCTTCCAGAAGATCCGGGCGGATATGATTAAAATATACGTACCAGCGATCTCTCGCCCAGGCTTCTACACGCGCATTCTGTCGGAAAAATGAGGCACTGCAATTCCCAGCTGCCGCCTGTACTCGCTCATCATAGGCAGCCAGAAACATTGATCCATGGCCTCCCAGCGAGTGCCCCAGCACGCCGATCTTGTCGGGATTAACCTCCCGCAAAGTCTGTAGCACATCAATGGCGATGGAATGTTCGTAGGTAAACTTTCCAACCGAGGTCCAATGTGGATGTTTCTCATGAAACGCTTTGGTGTCATATGGCCCCGCTTCCGGGATCCGGTGTCCTGCAACAAAATGATCGGGAGCAATTACTACATAACCACGTCGACAGAGATGATCAAGGTAAGCCTTGTCGGGGTTATCGATCAAACCTGCTGCACGCTGTTTGCCGTATTTATAAGTGCCGTGCAAGGCAACAACCGCGGGGGCAGGTCCTCTTAAATTGAGGGGGACTCCCAGGTAGGCATGCGCCCGTTCATCTTTTTCTACCTGGTAGCTGATCAACTGTCGGCGATAGATACCGTCTACAATGACTGTATCATGAAACTGGATTTGCAGATCGGGCTTTTCCGGTTTGTACTGATCTCGGAGCAACTCCAGATAGCGTTTTCTCAGTTCCTGTTTATGCTCTGCCCACTCCTCAGGTGATTCAATACCATAAAGCAGGTCATCCCAGGATGACTCAATTTTTTCGGGCTCTGACCGTTGCCTGGAACCGGCTTCTTCCGAGTACGCGGTGAGGCTGTATCCCAAAATCACTCCCAGACAAGAGAGGAAACACAATAAAGATGATCGCATGAATATACCCTTATCGAAACTGGATAGGAGCATGCATTATCATCAATCAAGAAAGGGAATCACAACTCTTGAATTTAAATTTCTTCTGTTTTTCAAAGGTATAGATCCACTCAACGGCTGTTCCCCGTCTGCCTTCTGTGTATGGGTTCAGTGTCTGGTCTTGATTGGCATTGATTTCAGTGCTGATCAATCCCGATAAGCGACGTGACATCGCTTGCATTGCATTTTGAATGCTTTTAACTCCCGGGCCATCTGCTTCTGGTCATCCTTCTGAAATGCTGTTTGCAGCGTATCGACCCGTTTCTCAGATTCTCTCATCCATTTTTGAAACATCTCATCATAGTCGTCAGCATACTTACGTGCCGCCTCACGAAACTCCTCTTTCAGAAGTACCAGGGTCTCGTGATTCTTTTTCCTGACCAGGGGATGTTGATTTTGCGTCTGCATTTGATCCAGCGATTCGAAATGATGGCTGATCTGCGACATGGCTTTGACCAAAGGGGAAACTGGTGTGGACTCCACCAGTTCCGGGCGCGGAGTATCAGCGGAAGGAACTTTAAAGTTCCGGATGTCTCTCCATAATCCCGCATAGTCCTTACTGGTACCTGCCAGCTTTAAAAAGTCGAGTGCCTGTTGCTGATTAAAAGTACCTCGACACAATCCGACGACCGCAGTCGCAGTGGGTCCACGGTGTTTGCCATGATGACAATGGATATAAACCGGGCCTTTAATCTCCTTTGCGACGCGTGCAAAAGCCAGTCCCGCATCGTTTGATACGCCATCATAGCCGATTGGAATATGTACATAACGCATTCCCGCACGCCGGGCCATCTCCAAATGTGGTTCAGTTCCATCGACACTGACGATGGTTTTGACTCCGAGTTTTTGCAGGGCGTCAAAACTCCGCTGATCTGCCGGCCCACTACCAGAGTAAACTGCCTCATCGACCTGAAAGACATTATCCAGACCTGGCAGACTCATCGACTTTACACCAACGGGCTTTTGAGCGGGCGCTGTATCCGTCTGCTGACCTGATAAAGAACCACTGTTATTAACCAGAAGAAGCATACTGAAAAGAGTAATGCTGCGGAAATATGCCATGTCCTGTCGTACCTGTTTCGTCTTCACATTTCAAAAGATTGCCCGTCACCTATTTAGAATAGCAGACAAGCCTTTTTTGTTCAGTTATCTAGACAAAAAAGGCGTAAAGAAATATTTTGTTTTGAGAAAGCAATCTTCAATATCAGACACGCTTAGAGGAAGCTGACATGGCATACGACGAGGCTCTCGCCGACAGAATACATCAACTGTTGTGTCGCCGGGCAGGGTATTCTCAGCGAAAAATGTTTGGGGGAATCTGTTTTCTGCTCAATGGGAACATGTGCTGTGGAGTCACGGGGACTAATCTCATGTTACGGCTGGGAGAAAAGAAAGCTGCACAGGCACTGCAGGAACCATTTACACACGAGATGGATTTCACAGGCAAAGTGATGAAAAGCATGATCTATGTCAAAGCTGAGGGAACTCAGGAGGACATTGATCTGAAAGAGTGGGTCAATCAGGCCGTCAAATTTGTACGGACGCTGCCTGACAAAACGTAACTGCGGATTAACTCCGATACTGGTTCAAGGCAATCCAGCACTTAACGGATTCAAGGGAACACATAGCCCGGGGCACCATACCAGTAACCATAATAGTGGTAGGGATCAAAATAGAATCCGGAAGACTCCTGCATAATCTGTGCATAGGTCGGAATCGGGCTCACATTGATATTGACTGTAGGCCGGCCAGGAGTGATCCCCATCGCTTTACGTGCGGCGATCCGCTCCATGCGCTGTTTGGCCTGCAAGAATGCACGCTGTTGAATCAGGCGCTGGCTGACAGACATTCGCTGGTAAGCAGGTCCAGTCTGTTTGGAAGGCCCTCTGGTGATATTCACTTTCCCCTGGCTCTCATCAGAACTTTTGTTATCTGAGCTGATCTGAAGAGGAACCTGCTCCTGGCTGAACGCCGGTGACATCAGACACTGCGAGATCAGAATTACAGCAACGGCAGAAGAGCGCATACCCAGCCTCTCTCTTCAGTAGAAAATGAATAGTCAAAGTCCGTTCTGCGCTATCAGTGTGCGCATACGTGCGTCCTGTCATCACAGGATCACTTATGGAGACTCATCGACTTTCACCACCGATGATCTGAAGCAATTCATCCAAAACTCGAACTGGAAATTATTTCAGATTGAATCAGGCAATTTAGGGAACCTTTACGACCTCAACCCAGGACGGAGATTTCCCCACCTCGTAGGTGTCAATCCGCGTCAACTTGCCGGTCTGGGAATCAATACGATAGGCAGCTAGTTTCCCGTTATTTTGTCCCGCGGCGTACAGGAAGTGTCCTTCCGGGTCGATGTTGAAGGATCGCGGCGTTTTCTCGGTCGCTGCCTGTCCCAGTGATTTCAGTTTTCCGGTCTGAGGATCAACGGCAAAACAGGCAATGCTGTCATGTCCCCGATTGGAAGCATACAGGTTTTTTCCTGAGGGAGAGAGTTCAATATCGGCACAGGTATTCCTCCCTTCGAAATCAGCCGGCAAAGTGGAAATGGTTTGAAACGCCTTCAAGGTTCCAGATTCGGAATCAAGCTCACAGGCAGTGACAGAACTCCCTTTTTCGTTATCGAAATAGATAAAACGATTGTCTTTTGAAACTGCCAGGTGGCGGGGCTCCATCTCGGGGGCCGCTTCGAAAATGGCCGGTTCATTCGCTTTTAATTTTCCGTCAGCTTCATTCCATAAAAACTGATAGACCGCATTGGGCCCCGTATGGGGTACAAACACGTACCGATTTGACTGATCGGCCAGAATGGCATGTGCATTTTTGTCTGTCGGAATTGTCTGGAGAATTTCGGGCAGGATTGTGCCATCTTTCTTGAGCCGATGCACGGCTACTTTCCCCTCACCATAATAAGCTGAAAGCAGGTAGCGTCCCTTACGGTCTGTGGCGATGTAAGCTGCATTTCCCCCCGCTGGTACTGCAGAGATGAGCGTGAGTTCGCCGTTTTCAGGATTGATACTGAAGCTCATGAACTCTTTGGCAGAGCGGATGGATGCAAACAGATATTTCTTCTCTGGATCGACTTCCAGACAGCCTGGCGCGCCTGGGACTTTAACGTCGGTAAGATGTGTCAGTTTTCCATCCGCCTCATTCTGCTGATAGATGGCAATCTTCTTCTCGCCGCCCAGAGAAATGTAAACATAGCTGGCTGCTTGAGAGGGAAGAACAGACACAAGACAGACTCCGGAAAGAAACAGGTAAAATCGAAGCAGTGAGAACATGGCGGCTACCCTGGAAATTCAGAAGTTGATAGGGAAATAGTCAGACTCCATTCACTTGCGCAGCGTCAAACAACTGCAGATACCAGTAGAGCCGGTTAGTAGAGAGATTTCAAGCGGCAGTCGATTGTAAAGCACGTCCCAGAGCTTCCAACTCCCGGGCACCACCAAAGACAATGCAGACATAAACCTGATCTGCTTCGACCCATTTCACGGTCGCGTAATTCCCCTTACCCAGTTGAGTATACTCGACCTTGCCTGGATCAAAAGAGGTTAAGGTGGGCAGGGGACTGACTCTACTGGCAGGAATCTGCAGCAGAGCACCATAGACTGTGCGAGTTTTTCCTGATGAAAGTCTGAAAAAACGAACCGCAGCGTCGTGCACGACTGACTCGCTGATGGAAAGTCCGTAGGTCTGACCAATAAAGTTCAACAGACCCTTTTGATGCCAGCCACCTTGTGCCGGAAATGAGGTCGCGAAATTTCCATCGAATTCCGACATGAAGCGACTGTCCAGATTCAGTTCTGGACTGAGCTTCGCCAGAGGAATTACCGGTTGTCGGGTTACCCAGAAAAACGCCAGAACTGCGGCAAACAGCAGGCAAGTCGAAAGCCCCACCAAGGTTCCCGGGTTTTTGAGAAAAGCTCTACGGGAAACAGGGGGGTGATCTATAGAGATGGTGGCGTCGGAGTCACTTTGGGCCAGAGCATCCAGTACTCCCTGCTTTCCATTTTCGGGTACATCTACCTCAAATAAAACACGCTTGAGCTCCGAATGAAAGACGGGACCATCAGCGAATGAATCTGAGGCAGAATGATCTGGCTCAGAATATTCAGGTGATCTGGATGATTCGGAAGCGTTCATGGTAATACCGTAAAGGGCAATCATTTTTATGAATGAATCGGACTTATATCTTCCCGGAGCGAAGCAAACCGTTCCTGCAGAAAAGCCCTAGCACGTGCCAGTCGACTCATCACGGTTCCCAGCGGGATAGACAACTCATTCGAAATTTCTTTGTAGGATTGTTCTTCAAAATAAAACATTAATAAGGGAAGTCGAAAATCCTCGGGCAATTCGTCCAGTGCAGTCTGAAGTTCTTCTGAGGTCAGTTCCGGTATCTCTGCAGGATCAGAGGCAACATCAGGACTGGATCCCAGTGAAACAGGCTCTGCTTTCCGCGTGACTTTTTTTAGAAACAAATTTCGCAAAATCGTACACAACCAGGAACGGGCAGACCTTGCATCGCGTAACTGGGACAGTTTTTTCTGGGCGATTAGATAAGTTTGCTGAGTCAGATCTTCTGCATCAGCTCTGTCCCCCGAAAGGCGAAAAGCATAGCGATACAGCAGTTGATAATACTCATCAACTAATCGTGTCAGTTCTTCCGAATTGTTACGACTGGTCCGTGACATAACCTGATTCTCTAACTAAACAGAGGCAGAAAGACATCTGGTTATTCCCCAGGAAGGTGAATTTCTTAGAAGTTTCTCGTTTTTTCCCACTCCGGTTTGCTACAGCAGCCAGATGTGAACATACGAACCCAGAGTAAACTGAATCTTACAGAAACTCAAGCTTCAATTACTTTGTGTTGGAGTGTGAGTGCCTGCAGGCGATTCATATCTGGATCTGGCAATTCGTCAAACGCTTTCACCCCCGGGATTCCTCCCTCAAGATTGACGAGTCTCAGAGGCTCTTGGGCCATATCTTCTCGATAATATTTCTCGCTGGGGAAAATATCAGCGGGATAGGTGAAGTTATCCAGCATCGCCAGGGCAGTACAATGCGAGGCTCCTGTTGCGCTCTCCAGCATCCCCCCGACCCAGCAGGGAATTCCCGCAGCCTGACAGAGATCATGAATCTTGACGGCGTTTGTCAGGCCACCCACGCGGCCCGGCTTGACGTTGACATATTGACAACTCTTCAAATTGACTGCCTGCTGTGCACGATAGGGGTGCGTAATACTCTCATCCAGACAAACCGGCGTTTTAATTTGTTCCTGCAGTCGAACATGGTCCGTCAGGTCATCGTGTTGCAGAGGTTGCTCAATCATTGCCAGATCAAATTCTTCGATCGCCTGAAACAGTGGGAGATCGCTCAGGCGGTAACCGCTGTTACAGTCAATATGAAATACATCATCTGGAAAAGCCGTCCGAATTGCCTGAAGCATGGGGATATCCCAGCCTGGACGGAACTTCAGTTTGATCCGCGGGAACTTTTCCGAAACGGCTCCTCCAACTGCCTCAATCAGATCATCCAGATGATCCATCACTCCGAAGTCTGCTCCCACGGGTACTTCATCGCGTGTTGCTCCCAAGGCAATATGCAGGGGCGACCCGCTGATGCGACTGTGCAGACTCCACCAGGCATTATCCAGAGCTGCCTTGGCAAATGAATTCCCCTTATACAACGAGAGGGCATCCTGTAGCGCGGAACCGCTGTCAAAGCTTTGTCCAACGACTGCTGGTGCCAGCCATTCTGAAACAGTATGAAATACTCCCCCCGCCCATTCCGGACTGTAGCAGGGGGCAGCCAGAGGTGTGCTTTCCCCCCAGCCATCAACAGAACCACTGGTCATCCGGCATAACACGGAATGAATGGCTGCGTCTTCGCCGTAAGCGGTACGCCAGGGATAAATCAGTGGCATCGCCACATGGTAAAGTTCAATCCGGTCTATTTTCATCAGAGATCAGTTATCCTGTGGTTTTAAATTTTATTAAATTTTGCCGAAAGCAGATCAGGCATCTTCCAGTAGATCCCAGAATTCGCTCTCAGCAGCATCCAGTTTGGTCGGTTTGCTGGATTGCGGCCGCGGCTTCTTTTGTGCCTGTAAAGCAGAACCCTTATTTTTTCTCTGAGAGACGGCCTGTTTTTTACGGGTTTTCGGTGGAGCATCAGGCGATTTCGGCGTTTGTTTTCCGACGCCCTTACGACGTCCCTTATTCGACCGGCTGGATGCTGTTCCTTTCGAATGCTGTTCCGGGGTTGGACAGTCAGACGCTGGTGCCCCCTGCAGGGGGTCACCACACTGGTTACATAATGCCACTGGCCGCTCTGAACTGTCCAGTCCACGTGCCACAGGATTCGGTTTGGTAGTAAAAGATTCCCGGGGCGCGGATTTCTGCTCCTTTCGCTCCGCTTTGATGGATTCTGCCTGATCAAGTATTTCCTGAAGCATCAGCGGATCAGACTGAGAATCTTTCTGTGTCCTGTCCGACGGAGTGGCCTCTGCAGTTGCAGGAACTGTGGATATCAGGTTCTGCTCCCGAGAAATTTCAATCCGTGCCTCTTTTCCGCTTGTCACGTCTTTCGCAGAAACATGCACACGTGCCTCCGCATCATATTCCATCTGTACTTCGATCTTGGAATCGACCGGTAGATTCGGAGGCAGTCCTTCAATTTTGCAGTTCCCCAGAATGACAAATGGTTCATCCTGAGAAGCGCCACTTTCGATCAGCTTTAGATGCACCCGGCGTTGATCAGGGGAGACAGTTCCGTAGGTATGTTTGACCGCTGCCGGCAACTTTGTGTTGGCTGGCAGGAGATAATGCGGGATCCGCTGTTGTCCCGTCTGGTCACGCACCAGAAAGCCCAGTGACCGCGCGTTGACGCTGTGCTGCTTCATTTTGGACAGTCGACTGGCGGCATCCTTCGTCAGAATCGATTCCGCGTATTCCCGGTTACTGAGCAACATTCCCGCATAATAAGCTGCACCATGGGCAATCGACTGATCCGGGGGTAATGACAGATTCTGTGTTGTACCGCTGGCCTGTTTCAGAGCATCACGAATCATGGGCATGCGGGAGGAGCCCCCCGTGGTCAGCACAACATCCACATGCGCCCAGCCCATATTGTTGTCCTTCAACAGTGCCCGGGTGATTTCAGTTGTACGATCGACCAGCCCTTTACTCAGTTGCTCAAACTGAGACTGTGTAATCTGATAGGTTTTACGCTGTGAGCCAACCTGGCAAGCCAGGGTGGTTTTCGGTCTGACAGTCAGGCTGCGTTTCGCCTGCTCGACTTCGTTCGCGAGATACTGCAGGCTTTCTGGATCGTTGCAGGGATTGATGCCGAACTCATTGTAAAACTGCTCAGCCACTGATGCCTGCAGTGTACTGTTCCAGTCAATCCCCCCCAGCTTGAGATCACCACCACTGGCAATCACTTCTACTTCATCTTTCTGGTACTTAACCAGTGACAGGTCGAACGTACCGCCCCCCAGGTCGTAAACCAGAATGCGCTGCTCTTCCGCAAGTTCGGCAAACCACATCCCCTCGGACCCCAGCACGTAACACAGGGCAGCAGCCACCGGTTCATTGATCAGATCGACCTGTGTCAGTCCTGCCTGCTTACCAGCCGCGATTGTTTCCTGTCTCTGCAAATCGCTGAACTGAGCCGGAACTGTGATGACGGCCGAATCAATCCGACCGATACGTTCCTCTGCGGAAGCTAAAAGCTTCTTCAGGATGAATGCAGAGATATCCCGGGGAGAAAAGTAGCGCCCGTCAATTTCCCATCGAAAATCCTGCTTACCTAGAAAGCGTTTTGCATGCTGAACCACATTCTGCGGATTAACGATGGCGTGCCTGAGCGCTTCGGTGCCAACAATCACTTCAGCGCCGTCAAACATAGCCACGGAGGGAGTAGATAGTTCACCTTCCAGATTGGGAATGGTGACCGGCTCTCCATGTTCATTCAGATGAGCGATGCAAGAATAGGTAGTTCCTAAATCAATGCCGACAGCCTGTAACTTCTGCATAGCGCCTTAACTCTCTTCAGATAAGTATTTTCGCATATCTCCCGCACAAATGGGCAGGCATAGACTCCTTTGATATGGTATCATGGAAACAAGTCACACTCCAGCACCTGATTTCCGTTTTCCTGCATTGGAAGACAGTCCGATAGAAAGTTCTGAAAAGTGCGTCAGTCCGCCCCCCGGAATCTCCCGTTCATCATTGCCAGCCTGTTTTCAATGTGCCTGACAATGTTTATTACGCAATCGGAACTGCTTGCCCAACTGACAACAGAATCCCCCGTTATTCTCAACCGGGATCAACCACTTTACCTGGTAGAACGCAATTTCAGGCATGCCCTGACTCAGCCAATCTCTGCCTCCTGGTCAAACGTGGGAATTCGAACGGTTCTGGAAAGGATTGAGAAAACACAACAGATTTCCCTGATCCTCGACCGCCGCATCGATCCATCCACGACTCTCAAAATTGATCTTCAGAACCAGAGCCTGGAAGCAGGGTTGGATGAGATTGCCTCGGCGCTCCACGCCAGAGCCATCGTTGTCGGAAGTAACGTCTACCTGGGACCTGATCAGGCCATGGGGACATTCAAAACCCTGCTGGCACAAAAGCAGCAGGAATTGCTCGCTCTGTCAGACAATCAACCTGATATGAAAACGCGAGCAACTCAGCTTTCCAGAAATAAGTCGTTTTACTATCAGGACCTCGATACGCCGGTTCAATTACTCAATCAGATAGCAGACTCCTATCAGATTACCATCAGTAATCCAGAGCGAATTCCCCATGATTTGTGGTCACATGGCGCCCTGATGGCAGTGAATGCCAATGAAGCACTGCTCCTGGTGTTAAATCAACTGAATCTGACCTTCCTCTGGGAAAAGCAGGGAACCGCGATTCGGCTTTTGCCGGTTCCGGATCATGTGACTGTTCAAAAAACATACTCATCCCGAGGACGTTCACTGAATGAAACGATTGAACATCTCAAAGAATTGTTCCCTGCAGCGATGATCACCAGGGAAGGCAGGATGCTGCTGGTTGATGCTTCTGCTGACCTTCAGGAAAAAGTTGAAGCAGAACTGAATCCCTCAAAGCGCCCTGTTCGTAAGATGGGAACTCCTCAAATTGACGTACTTCCCATTCAACGCCGTAAGTTCACGCTTCGGGCTCAGAAAGTCCCGGTACTGGCCGTCATGCAGAAACTGGAGCAGTCCGGAATTGAATTTGAGTATCAGCCTCAGCAGTTAAAACAAGCTGGCGTCGATCTCACTCAGAGAATCGATATTTCGGTCCAGAACGCGGATGCGAATGAGTTTTTTGATGTCCTGTTCGGCCCTCTCAATCTGTCTTATCAAATTGAGGGGATCAAGGTGTCTTTGACACCCGATAATTAGAGACATTAACTTAAGAGCAGCCTTCCTCTAAGGACATTTGACATTCCCAACTTTCCCGGAACTTTCTCCATTGGCGCTAGGGTGATACTTTGAATTAACGCCTCAAATCGGGTAACATCCCGAATTAGTGAGTGAAAACAAGTCTTTGTGAGTCTTTTAACGAGATCACCCACACTGTACAGAGGCTATCTTCCGCCCGCTCAGGAAACGGAATTGTTAATCGCAACCCTTTTCAGATTAACACTTTACCACACAAGCCTTCTGAAATTCGCCTGAATAACTGTGGGAAGCGTTCGTAAACGCCTTAATTGATTTGTAAGGAATCGATCATTCTGACACTCGCGGAATTATCCTGAAATTCAACACGACACTGCCGGTCTGTTTCCGACCACAGCTATCAGAATGATCAATTCATGCGTGTTTAAAGTATCCGTCAGAGATACCCCAGTTCCGGTGAGGAAGGGGTATTTCAATGAATAGACTACAGCAGAGTGAGGAGAAAACGTGGCAAGTCCCAAGAATATGATCGTGGCCCAGTCTGGTGGACCTTCACCGGTCATCAACAACAGCCTGAGAGGTTTAGTCGAAACTGCGAGAGATCTTCCCGAAATCGGCACAATCTACGCTGGCTGGCATGGCATTGAAGGTGTGCTCAAAGAAGAACTGCTGAATCTGAGCAGCCAGTCTCCTGAAGAAATCGCTCTGCTGCGGGTCACACCTGCCGCCGGTTCTGTGGGAACCTGCCGTTACAAACTGAAAGATCACCAGAATGAAGACTTCGATCGGATCGTTGAAGTTTTCAAGGCACACAACATCGGCTATTTCTGCTACATCGGCGGAAATGACTCCATGGATACCGCTAATAAAGTCGCTCAGATGGCAACAGAGCGGGGCGTGGACGTGGTTGGCATCGGAGTTCCCAAAACCATCGATAACGATGTGGGAGATAGTGAATTCAAACTGATCGACCACACTCCCGGGTACGGTAGTACCGCCCGCTACTGGATGAGTATGGTCCAGATGGCCAATGAAGAAAACCGGGGGAGCTGTCCCGCCGACCCTGTGCTGGTACTCCAGGCCATGGGACGTAAAATCGGCTTCATCCCGGCTGCTGCCCGACTGGCAGACCCTCAGCGCAAGATCCCGATGCAGATTTATCTTGCAGAAAATCCGATCAGCATCGAACAGATCCATGCACAGGTCAACGACCAGCTGCGCAAGGACGGCCGTCTGATCGTAGTTGTCAGCGAAGGGCTCTCCCTGGGTGATATCGGGGAAACAAAAGACTCCTTCGGACACACCCAGTTCAGCTCCAGCCAGCTGACGGTAGCCCAGTTGCTGGTCAATGAATTAAATGAGCGGGGACTGGCTGTAAAAGGCGCCGCCCGGGCCAACGTTCCGGGAACTGACCAGCGTCATAACATCGCATACGCTTCTACCGTTGACCTAGATGAAGCATACGGTGCAGGTCAGAAAGCAGCCCTGCTGGCTGCCGCTGGAGAATCAGGTTACATGTCAACCATTCTCCGTGCTGAAGGCCCGGGGTACAATGTTCGTTACGACAAGGTACCACTGCCCGAAGTCGCGAACAGCGAACGTACTTTCCCCAAAAACTGGATTACAGCCGACGGGATGGACGTGACTGACGATTTCGTCAAATACTGTAAGCCTCTGGTCGGTAACGACTGGCCCAGCATCCCCATGATCAATGGGCGGATGAGACTGGCTCAACTGCAGCCGCTGTTCTCGGACCAGAAACTGCCTAAGTACGTTCCCCAGGCAGACAGATAAACCTCTACATACACAAGCTATTTAATACATACGGGAGACAATTGTGTCGGATAATCCTCTGGATACCAAGTTTGAGAAGAAGAGTGAGTTTCTGATCGGCATCGACTCAGACGGGTGTGCCTTCGATTCCATGGAAATTAAACACAAAGAGTGTTTCATTCCCAACTTTATCAACTATTTTGGCCTGCAACCCATTTCCAAGTATGCTCGTGAAGCGGCTGAGTTCACGAACCTCTACTCCAAATGGCGTGGGGCCAACCGTTTCATTTCCTACACTCTGGCTCTGGACCTGCTGGAAGAGCGCCCGGAAGTCATTTCCCGGAATGTCACGATTCCGCGTCTCCAGGGTGTGAGAGACTGGATCGAACGGGAAACCAAACTCGGTAATCCCACTCTGGCTGCCGAAGTTGAGAAAACCAAAGATGCTGATCTGGAACTGGCTCTGAAATGGTCACTTGCAGTCAATGAGATGATCGCCGACATGGTGCACGATGTGCCCCCTTATCCAAATGTTCGAGAAAGCCTCATCAAGCTGGATCCGGTCGCCGACATGATTGTCTGCTCTGCGACTCCCAACGAAGCACTCAATAAAGAGTGGGAAGAACACGACATCGCACAGTACGTTGATGCGATTTGCGGTCAGGAAGCAGGCAGCAAAAAAGAAACACTGGGTCAGGCAAAGAACTTTGGATACGAAGAAAACAAAGTCCTGATGATCGGCGATGCTCCCGGCGACATGAAAGCCGCGGAAGCTGTAGGAGCACTTTTCTACCCGATCAACCCTGGTGCAGAAGAAGCCAGCTGGGAACGTTTCATCGGCGAAGCCTGCGACAAATTCCTGAACGGTGAATTTGCAGGAGAATATCAGGCGAAACTGATTGCTGAATTCGACAGTTATCTGCCGGAACTCCCTCCCTGGAAGAAGTAAACCAGAGACGATCCTGAGCTCAGGAGTGACATAAGAGTCACAGTATCATTTAATCACAGAACATTAAAAGCGAAGAAGAAATTTCCATGTCAAAACACGATATCGGCCTGGTCGGCCTGGCAGTGATGGGACAAAACCTGGTCTTGAATATGGCCAATCACGGTTATTCCGTTGGTGTATTCAACCGTACCACAAGCACCACAGACGAATTCGTCAGCCAGAAAACAGATGAGCAGCAGATTACGGGTTACCACACCCTGCAAGAGCTGGTCGATAACCTGGCCACTCCTCGTAAAGTCATGCTGATGGTCAAAGCCGGCCCTGCTGTTGATG
Organism: Gimesia sp.; assembly: GCF_040219335.1. Taxonomy (NCBI): domain Bacteria; kingdom Pseudomonadati; phylum Planctomycetota; class Planctomycetia; order Planctomycetales; family Planctomycetaceae; genus Gimesia; species Gimesia sp. The sequence goes on from NZ_JAVJSQ010000004.1 coordinate 333,162, forward strand.
CCATTATTGACGACCTGAAAGGCATGCTCAGCCCTGGCGATATCATCATTGACGGTGGAAACACACACTTTGATGATACCAATCGACGGACCAAAGAAGTCGAAGATGCAGGACTCCTGTTTATTGGAACCGGTGTTTCCGGTGGTGAGGAAGGGGCGCTCAAAGGCCCCAGCATCATGCCCGGTGGTTCCCCCGACGGCTGGCCTCACGTCAAATCGATTCTGCAGGATATCTCTGCCAAGGTTGGTGAAAACAACGATATTCCCTGCTGTGAATGGGTAGGAGAAGCGGGTGCCGGCCACTACGTGAAAATGGTTCACAACGGTATCGAATATGGTGATATGCAGCTGATCTGCGAATCATACTACATTCTGAAGCATGCCCTGGGCCTCACAAATGAAGAGCTCTACAAAGTCTTTGATGAATGGAATCGTGGCGAACTTGAAAGTTACCTGATCGAAATCACCCGCGACATCTTCACCGTCCTGGATGGAGAAACCGGCGACTATCTCGTCGATAAGATTCTGGACACCGCCAAACAGAAGGGTACCGGTAAGTGGATGAGCCAGCACGCTCTTGATCTGGGCGTTCCCACCACACTGATTACCGAAGCTGTTTACGCCCGTTGCCTGTCAGCCCAGAAAGAAGCACGCGTCCGGGCTTCCAAAATTCTGAGTGGGCCCGAGAAAAAATTCGAAGGCGACCGGGATCAGTTCATCGAAGACGTTCGCCAGGCACTCTACGCATCCAAACTGTGTAGCTACGCCCAGGGCTACGTACAATTGAACTCCGCCGCAGAACACTTCGGCTGGAAACTCAACAACGGCGACATCGCTCTGCTCTGGCGTGGTGGTTGTATCATTCGTTCTACCTTCCTGCAGGACATTAAAGCCGCCTTCGACCAAAATCCGGAATTGGAAAACCTCCTGCTGGACGACTTCTTCCGCAACGCTGTCGAAAAAGCCCAGCCCAGCTGGCGTCGTGTTGTGGCCACTGCTGTCGAACTTGGCTTGCCAGTTCCCAGCTTCACAGCAGCTCTCAGCTACTATGACGGATATCGCCAGGCAAGACTGCCTGCCAACCTGCTGCAGGCTCAACGTGACTACTTCGGTGCTCACACCTATCAGCGGATTGATAAAGAAGGCACGTTTCACACCGATTGGATTCGTGAGCGTCGCCTCGATTCGTAAGCCCCTCTGCGGGTCTCTTCGAATCACCTGGCTGGTTCCACTGTAGCCAGAATATCCATTTGCCCGTTAATAAAGCCATAATAACACTTTATTAACGGGCATTTTCATGATGAGTGGTGAGGGAGTGAGACAATGCGTATCGTATTGCTGGGAACAGGCGGATACCATCCAAATGATCGTCGACATACCGCCTGTCTGATGCTGCCGGAGTCCGGGATCATCTTTGATGCAGGAACCAGTTTCTTTCGCGTTCCCCAGTACATGCAAACCCGCGACCTGCAGATCTTTCTGACTCACGCGCACCTGGACCATATTGTAGGACTCTCATTCTTTCTGGTTCCGATGCTGACCGGTCAGGTCGATTCTGTCAAAGTCTATGGCGAAGCGTCCAAGCTGGATGCCATTCAGAACCACCTGTTCAGCGAAGAAATTTTCCCGCTGCTTCCCGATTACGAATTCATCACCCTACCTGAACAGGTCTACGTTCCGGAGCAGGGCACTCTCCGCCACATCGACCTGGAACATCCCGGAGGATCAGTCGGCTATCGAATTGACTGGCCCGGCCATTCTCTGGCCTATGTCACTGACACATCTCATCCGAAGCAGCATCTTGAATTTGTCAAAGGTGTCGATCTGCTCATCCATGAATGTTATTTTCCAGACGAGCAGGCTGAATGGGCTGACAAAACCGGACACAGCCACACAACCCCTGTTGCAGAGTTGGCGCGAGATGCCGGCGTTGGAAAGCTGGTCCTGACACATATTGATCCTCAGCAGACAGGCGATGATCCGGTAGGAATTGAAGTTGCCCAGAAGATCTTTCCGAATACAATACTCGGTGAAGATCTGATGGAAATCGAGTTTTAAGCCACGTCTCACACATACATGTTTCAACCAGCCAACGAAGAAGCAGCTGAATTCCATGACGAAAGAAACATCCCCGCAATCATTTCTTTCTCAGGAGCTCCTCGAAATCTTACGGGATCCGACAGACGGCTCACCTCTGGTTCTGGATGAATCACAGTCTAACCTCAATTCGCCAACCTCGGAAAAATCGTATCCGGTTATAAATGGGATTCCTCGCTTTGTAGAGCAGGAGCATCTTTCCAGTTTCGGTCTGCAGTGGAACAAATATGAAGTCGCTCATGATGATGAAGACCGGGCGACATTTACAGCCAAAACCGGAATGGAACTCAGCGATTTAAAAGGTCTTCGCATCCTGGATGCAGGTTGCGGCGGAGGCCGTTACTGCAAAATCGCTGCCGAGGCAGGGGGAATTGTCTTTGGCGCAGACCACACAACTGCGGTCGAAAAAGCGAGTAAACTCTGCAGCCACCTCGATCAAGTACACCTGGTTCAGGCTGACCTGAAGCACCTCCCCTTTGAACCGGAGTCATTTGATTTCGTTTTTTCAATCGGCGTGATGCACCACGACAAAGATACCCGGGCCGTCTTCGACGAAGTAGCCCGGATGGTCAAGCCGGGTGGTAAGTATTCAGTCTGGCTCTATCGGAAAAACCAATGGTGGCAGGAAGGCATCAATTCCGGGCTGCGAAAAATCACTACGCGCATGTCCCCGGAAAAACTGGAGCCCTGGTGCCGCCTGGGAGCATGGCTGGGTGGGATTCCCGTGATCAATAAAACCTTGAATAAGGTCATCAATTTCAGTAACCACCCCAACTGGGAAAACCGGGTCTGCGATACCTTTGACTGGTTCGCGCCTGCTTACCAGTACCACCATACCGTAGACGAATTACAAAGCTGGTTTAAAGAAGCTGGTTTTGAACAGCTCAAAATACTCCCCCCGGAAAAAACAGGGAGTTTCTACCGCTGGTGCTATGATCACAATTTACTGATCGGCAGCGGCGTGAATGTCCAGGGAACGAAATCAGGAGAGAATCAGGCAGACAACAATCCGTCTTGATTTTTCCGATCAGTACAGACTACGTACCTTCCCTGACTGGAGTATTCAAACTCGATTCGCTTCAATTGCGACAGTCTGAAACAAACAGAATTGATCTCCCGTGCTCCCTGCAGAAAGGGTAGATCAGCCTTGACATTCTGTTTCAAAAAAGTGATAGAGGAGTGAACCTTTAGTTGCTATCAACATCATTTTATCCTGTTGCTCAGCTCAATGTATGCCGTTCTTTGAAGTTGCAGATACAGAGTCAGGCCCAGCAGGTAAAATCCAGATAATTCAATATTCCCCACCAGCTGCACTGGTTTGGAATTAAGCGCCACAGGGAGAGTCATGAATCCATCGAATCCTCCGACCGGGCAATCGAATGCTGAAATAGAAGAACTACGCAACAAGTATTACAACGCAACAGTCCAGGATTTGCGCATGCCTCACGCGCATCTCATGATCATGCGTGTGAAGCCTGATGCAGAGGTTCCCCGCTTCTCTGGGGGCCAATATACAACCCTGGGCCTCGGTTCCTGGGAACATCGAGTCGATGGCGGACCTCTCGCAGAATTACCGAAGCAGAAGCTGATCCGACGCGCATATTCGATTTCTTGCCCTATGCTTGACGTCCAGGGAGATCTCCTGGCCAATGACGAGATTGATTACCTGGAATTTTATATCACTCTGGTTCTGCGGCCCGACACTGATGATCCACCGCTGACTCCCCGCCTGTTCAATCTGAAAGAAGGCGATCGACTGCATCTTGGTAAAAAACCGGTCGGCACATACACACTTAAACCAGTCGAACCTGAAGATAACGTCATCTTTGCCGGAACCGGAACTGGCGAGGCCCCGCATAACTCCATGACGATTGAATTACTCAAACGTGGACATACCGGGCAAATCGTATCAATGACCTGTGTTCGCTATCGAGGTGACCTGGGTTACCTCGATCAGCAGAAACAACTACAGCAAAAGTATCCGAACTACCACTATGGATCATTCACGACTCGTGAACCGGAAAATATTGATTCAAATCATCCTCAATACGTAGGGAAACAGTATCTGCAGGATATGATCATACCGGAGAAATTTGAGGCGCAATTCGGTTGGTCGCCCGAACCTGAAAAAACACACGTTTTTCTCTGTGGCAACCCTTCCATGATTGGTCTACCCGAGAAAAACGATCAGGGCGAGTTGGTTTTCCCTGAATCCAAGGGAATGGTTGAACTGCTTTCCGAGCAGGGATACAAACTCTCAACTCCGAAGAGTCCGGGAAATATCCACTTCGAGAAATATTGGTAAGCAAATAATGGTGTCAATTACACCTGAGCGCATCGAAAACGGGGCCTGTCAATTCAGCCCCGTTTTTTATTTGGCGCATTGCACACCTGTTTCGAGAGAAAACAGGGGGGCGCTGATTCGCTGAAATTTTGAGTTGTGCTTTGTAAAAGCAAATTTTTGAGAGCAGCGAATATCTTCTATCTTGGTCCAGCCTGACGACTAGTCCTTGCGGTGTCTGATCTTAGCTCTTGCACGTCGTTTTTTACGACCAATTTTTCGACGTCCTTTACCGGTCTTCTTGGTTCCCATTCGAAGCAATGCCTTTCGTATCTACTTCTAAAACTTAGAAAATTGAGATATTCACTCTCTGAATGCCGCAATCCACTCTAATCGTTCCTGATTTGAAGTGATTTTTGATCAGCGGCTGAGTTGTAAGTCCAAGGTGGAAAATACGATTTTAACAGGCATCGATCAAATCTTCAACCACTCATGTAACAAGAAATCACCTGTGCCTTGAGAAATCTGTTGTAAACCTCGAAGATAGACCAGCAGATGACTGGCATTAAAAACTCTATTTAAACTTCAGGAACTACACATATGGATTACCGTAACTTAGGAAAAGCTGGTGTACGTGTCTCTCCCGTCTGTCTGGGCACGATGATGTTCGGTGGCCCCACCAGCGAGTCTGACTCGATCTCCATTATGCATAAAGCCATCGATCGGGGAATCAACTTCTTCGACACCGCAAACATGTACAGTACAGGTGGTTCAGAAACCGTAGTGGGTAAGGCATTGGTCGACCGCCGTGATAAAGTCGTCCTGGCCACCAAAGGACGGGCTCCCATGGGAGATGGGCCCAACGATGCGGGAGCCAGCCGAGTTCACTTGATGCGGGAACTCGATCGCAGCCTGCAGCGGATGCAGACCGATTATGTTGATATCTATTATGTGCACACCCCCGACTATCAGACTCCGATCGAAGAAACTCTCCGTACTCTGGATGACATGGTCCGCTCTGGTAAGGTCCGCTATATCGCCTGCTCGAACTTCCGTGCCTGGCGTTTAGCCGAGGCCCTCTGGACAAGCGATGTGCGTAATCTCTATTCCTTCAGTTGTGTCCAGCCCCTTTACAACATCATGAACCGAGACATCGAAGTGGAACTGCTGCCGCTCTGTCAGGAGAAGGGGATCGGTGTTGTCAGTTACAGTCCGCTGGCACGTGGCATCCTGACAGGTAAGTATCAGGCCGGCAAACCATTCCCGGAAGGTAGTCGCGCCTCTCGCAATGATAAGCGGATGAACGAGGCGGAACTGCGCGATGTCAGCATCGAACTTTCGCAGGAAATCTCAGCCTATTGCGACAAAAAAGGCGTTTCGATGACGAATTTCGCGCTCGCCTGGTGTCTGGCGAATCCCATTCTGACATCGATCATCATTGGTCCGCGTACTATGGAACAGTACGACGATAACATGGGATGTCTCGATGTCGAGATCACGGCTGAGGATGAGGAATTCATCAACTCACTGGTTCCCCCGGGAGAACACAGCGGAAAAGGTTTCCAGGATCCGCAGTATCCGGTAACGGGCCGCGGCAAATAATCGATTCAGGGAAGTCCCCCGAACTGACGGACTGCTTCGTACATGACGGTATTCGCTGTACTGGCAAGATTGAGACTGCGGACCTCTTCATACATCGGCAGTTTCAGATTACATTCGGGGGACGCGTCCCTGACGCTGGGAGGCAGACCATTGCTTTCGCTTCCGAACAGGAAAACTTGCCCTGGCTCAAATTCAGCATCCCAGAGCAGTCGGGTCGCGAACTTGGTCAGCTTCCACCATGTCCTGTCTGAGAGTCGTTCCTGCACTTCCTGCAGGCTGTCAACGGCTTCCCAGTTCAGGTGTTGCCAGTAATCCATCCCGGCTCGCCTCAAATGTTTTGCGTCCAGCTTGAATCCCAGGGGACGGACGAGCCAGAGTTTCGCCCCCACAGCCACGCAGGTGCGACCGATATTTCCTGTATTTTGCGGGATATCCGGCTGATAGAGGACGACATGCATCAGGGGTTCAGAGGAGGATGACATTCAGGTGCCCGAACTGGTAAAAAACTGACAAAACAGTTACAAATACGAATTTACAGCACTCGCAAGCCAGCACTGAGTATGTAATACTTAACGCATTCCCGTTATTATACTTCTGCTTATTGCAGATACGCGTCAGCGTAATGAATCATTATTTGAAATGGTACTGACAGTAGTTCCTGCTGCTGATCTTTTTTCAAATTCCCACAAACCGAATTCAGACCAGAAAACACAATAAGATCTTCCGATGTTTCAAAAAGTTACCGATGCCAGCTTCATCAAAGGTGAACACGAAATCCTCAAATTCTGGGAAGAGAACCAGACGTTTGCCCAGCTCCGCCGGAAGAATCAGGGAAAACCCAAGTGGAGTTTTCTAGACGGTCCGATGACCGCCAACAACCCGATGGGCGTGCACCATGCCTGGGGAAGAACCTACAAAGACGCCTATCAACGCTATTACGCGATGACGGGCCACGAACTCCGCTACCAGAACGGCTTTGACTGCCAGGGGCTGTGGGTCGAAGTGGAGGTCGAAAAAGAGCTGGGATATGGTACCAAGCAGGAAATCGTCTCTCACGGGATCGATAAATTCGTTAACGAATGTAAAAAGCGGGTACTGAAGTTCGCCGCTCGGCAGACCGAGCAGTCTGTACGACTGGGCTTCTGGATGGACTGGGACAATCCGGATCAGTTACGCGATTTGGCACAGTCCGTCGGTGAAGAGACTGAAGTCACCATCACAACACCCAGCGGAAAGCAGGTGACTGACCGGGCAGACATGCTGGTCTCACGTCTGGGGAATCCGGAATGGGGCGGCAGCTATTTCACCTTCTCGACAGAAAACAATGAAACGATCTGGACCTTCCTCAAGAAGTGCTATGAACGGGGGAAGGTTTATCGAGGACATGACGTGATGCCCTGGTCGGGACGCGGGGGCAGTGCCTACAGCCAGATGGAAGTAGCCGATGGCCGTAAGCTTTCCGTCCACAAATCCATCTTCGTCCGCTTCCCGCTCAAAGACCGGGAAAACGAATACCTGCTGATCTGGACCACCACTCCCTGGACTTTGACCAGTAACGTCGCTGCCGCGATCAACCCCGACCTGGAATACGTCAAACTCAAGGCGAAAAAAGACGATGCGATTTACTACTTCGCCAAGGACAACCTCGAGTACCAGCGACTGAGTCGTGAATACAAAGAGGGCTTTGGACGTCCCGAGTGGTCCTGGCCCAAGGATGTTCCCAAACTGAAAACCCTGGCTCAGATCTTCAAAGAGCAGGGGGGATATGAGATCGTTGACACCATCAAGGGTGCTGAGATGGTAGGCTGGGAATACACTGGTCCTTTCGATAATCTGCCTGCACAGCAGACTCCAGGCGGATATCCCAGTGACGACAACCTCCTGGACCAGAGTGGTATTTCCTGCCACAAGGTTGTCGACGGTGGACGCGATTTCAAAGGGAACCCGCATGTGGTCGCCGGTGAGGGAACCGGGATCGTACATACGGCCCCCGGCTGTGGTGATGTCGACCACCAGCTTGGCAAACAACTCGGGCTGGTCGCGATTGCACCGCTGGGCGAGGATGGTCGGTTCGAGGAGGGCTTTGGTGAATTCACTGGAATGGAAGCCATCGATCCCGCGACCCCGGAACTGGTCTTCGAAAAGCTGAAAGAAAAAGAACTGCTGGTCTCAGTCGAACAATATCCCCACATCTATCCTCATTGCTGGCGGACAGGTGATGAACTGATTTTCCGCCTGGTCGATGAATGGTTCATCAATATGGACTGGCGCGAAGAGATCAAAGATATCACCCGCCAAATCGACTGGGTCCCTTCCAGTATCGACGGGGAGCAGCACGAACTCGAATGGCTGACCAACATGCGAGACTGGATGGTCTCCAAAAAGCGTTTCTGGGGTCTGGCGCTGCCGATCTGGGTGGACGAGGAAACCGGTGATTTCGAAGTCATTGGATCCCTTGATGAACTCAAGGAACGTGCTGTAGAAGGCTGGGAAGCACTCGAGGGACACACGCCACATCGTCCCTGGATCGATCAGGTGAAACTGAAAAACCCCAAGACCGGCAACCTGATGACCCGTATTCCGGATGTAGGAAATCCCTGGCTGGATGCAGGCATCGTGCCATTCTCTACAATGCATTACAACACGAACCAGGAAGAATGGGAGAAATGGTATCCGGCTGATCTGGTCACCGAATGTTTCCCTGGTCAGTTCCGTAACTGGTTCTATGCCCTGTTGTCGATGGCCACCATGATGGATGGGACTCCTCCATTCAAAACACTGCTGGGATATCGTCTGGTGTTGAATGAGGAAGGCAAACCTATGCACAAATCAGATGGGACCGCCATCTGGTTTGAAGAAGCAGCCGAGCAGTTGGGCGTCGACACAATGCGCTGGATGTATCTTGCACATAATCCCGCCAGCGATCTGCGTTTTGGCATGCGGAACCCGGACGAGCAGGTCACGCTGGAGACTCCAGAAGGCCCGATCTCAGAGACTCGCGAAGGAGCACCGACCTGTCTGGTTGAGAGTAAACCCGCCGACGAAATCCGCCGCCAGGTTTTGATTCCTCTCTGGAACTCCTACGCATTCTTTGTGAACTACGCACGGCTGGATGAATTTGATCCTTCACAGGCTGCCGTTCCTGTTGCAGATCGTCCTGAAATTGACCGCTGGATTCTGTCCAATCTCCAGGCTCTGCTGGTCTCTGCCAAGACCGAGATCGAAGCCTACAATTATGCTGGCTTCCTCAAGAATGCGACAACGTTTATTGACGATCTCTCCAACTGGTATATCCGTCGGAACCGTCGTCGGTTCTGGCGTTCACAGGATGCTAATGACACAGACAAACTGGCTGCCTACCAGACTCTTTATGAAGTTCTGGTCACGCTTTCGCAGGCACTGGCTCCGGTCATCCCGTTCCTGACCGAACGCATTTACCAGAACCTGGTAACCAGCTGGGATAAGAGTGCCCCCACCAGCGTGCACCTTTGTGATTTCCCCACCTGTGACACTACACTGCTGGATGAGAAACTCAATTTCCGCTCAGCTCAGGCTCAGATTATGGTCAAGCTGGGACACAAGCTGCGGGATGAATCGAATCAGCGAGTCCGTCAGCCGCTGGCCGAATTGCGCTATGCCTGTCAAACCCCAGAACAGGCTGAAGCGATTGAAAGCCTCGCCAGTACTGTGGAAGAGGAACTGAATATTAAGCAGGTTACCCGTTGTGAAAACCTGGATGAACTGGTCAGCTACACTTATAAACCGAACCTGAAAACACTGGGTCCCAAATACGGAAAACTGCTCGGGGTGTTGCGTAAGGAACTTCCCGAACTGGGCGATGAGGTTCTGGGACCTCTGAGACGCGGTGAATCGGTTTCACTGGAACTGGCGGACAACCAGATCGATCTGGAACCAGACGATGTTCTGGTGGGAACAGAACAGGCTGCTGACTGGGCTAGTGCCGATGAGCAGGGGATTCAGATTGCGATCTCGACAAAACTCACACCGGAACTGGAGCAGGAAGGGATGGCCCGTGACTTCGTTCGCCAGATTCAACAGCTTCGCAAAGAGGCCGATCTGGAAATCGAAGATCGGATCATTGTCACATATGATTCGCAGGGGGCAGCAGAGATCGAACAGGCTGTTTCCAACTGGACTGATTACATCCTGGGAGAAACCCTTGGAGATCAGATGGATCAGTCACAGAGCCTGACGGATGGCAAAGAAGTCACCATCGGAAATGCGAAGGCCCTGATTACAATTCAGAAAGTATAAGTCAGCAAAATAAAAGGAGTGTCAACGAGAAACCCATTTCACGTTGACACTCCTTTTTCGACTTATTTACTTGTTCTGTTCCTGTTGTTCCTGAAGCCGTTCGACCAGTCGTCCCACATAGCTTTGCAGACGACGATTAACCTGATCATTCTTCACAGGCAGCTTATCGATCTGGTCCTTCACAGCAGCGACCTTTTTGGGTCCCAGCTTATCCAGTCCATTCAGCGCCAGCATCGCGACATAGAGTCCATCTTTCTTCTGATTCGCGAGGGAAATCAGTTTATCGACGCCGGCGTTGACATCCTGCTGATTACCATAACGTCCCAGAGCCTCTGCGGCGATACACCGAACAGACTTCGATGAATCCTGCAATGCGGCTCGTAACTGCGGTGCGGCCTGTTGTACTGCCTGTCTGCCTCGAATCAGAAAGCCCATGGCGGCCCAGTATCGAACGACATCATTCTCATCTTTGAGGCCAGCCAGCAACTCTGCCTGCGCATTCATTTTTTGCGATGAGGCCAGATCCGCCATCGATAGAACTTCGGGCAGAGGATAAAACTCGGAATTATGTCCGATCAGATAGGGTGCCTTCCCATCAGCCAGTCGATGAATTTCAGCTTCCGGCATGAAGCCCAGATCACGGATTGCCAGCAGTTTCTGCTGCTGTGCTTTGCGGAGTTCATTCAAGACTTCCCGGTGCTCGTCAGAATCGACCAGGTTTTTGACTTCATCCTGATCATTCTGCAGATCGTAAAGCTCTTCAGATGGCTTCGTTTCCCAGAAATATGTTTGAGGTGGCACAAGTTCGCCCGCATCATACATGCGTTTCCAGACCTGAGTGGTCGGAGTCTGGAACATATAATTCAGGTACTGGCCATATTCCTTGTGTGGCATATAGTTGCGGATGTAAACATAACGCTTGTTACGCACAGAACGTACAAGATCGTAGCGTTCATCCATTCTGCCCCGAAACCCGAACAGGTAATCCTGTGGCTTGGTTTGATGTTGTCCCAGGAAAGCAAATCCCTGCATATGTTCGGGGGGCTCAATTCCAGCCAGGCTTAACAAGGTGGGTGCAAAATCAACAAAGCTGACCAGCCGATCTGACTCTCCATCAGTCCGATAATCGGAAGAAGCCAGACTGCGGAACTTAGGAGGAATGTAGATCACCAGTGGCACCTGCAGCCCCGAATTATAGGGCCAGCGTTTGCTGCGGGGCATTCCGGAACCATGGTCGCCGTAATAAAAGATAATTGTATCATCGGTCAGACCGGCTTCTGCCAGTTCCTTGAGATTTTTCCCCACCAGCGCGTCCATTTCCGTTATACGATCGTAGTATTGCGCCCAGTCGTGACGCACTTCCGGCGTATCCGGATGATAGGCAGGGACTCGTGCTTTCGCGGGATCGTGAACCAGCGTATGGGGCCGGTTTCGGATTTTACTCTCATGACTGATGGTGTGATTAAAGACGGCAAAGAAAGGTTGTCCGGGCTTACGATTTTTCCAGTGTGCCTTCCGGCTGGATTCGTCCCAGATCTTTCCCACAGATTCGACGTTATAATCTTCCTTGCTGTTATTGGTGCAGTAATAACCGGCTTTACGCAGGTACTGTGGATACATCAGAAACTGTTTCGGAAGCTTGACCATACTTCGCATATGTTCTGCCCCCAGGCAAGTCGGATACATCCCGGTTATCAGCGTGGTCCGGGCTGGAGCGCAGACCGGGGCATTCGACCAGCAATTGAGATAGATCGTTCCCCGCGAAGCGAGTTTATCGATATGGGGAGTTTCCGCGTATTCATCCCCATAACAGCCGAGGTGGGGACCATTGTCTTCACTGGTAATCCACAATACGTTGGGGCGGACTGTGTTAGAATCCGCTGCAGATAACGTGGTGACGGACCCCAAAACCAGAGCCAGCACCAACGCATTGATTATCATTTGCTGAGCACTTCTAAGCTGCATTGATCTCACTTTCAATTCTAAACCGATAAAACAGACTCCCCACCTTCAGAGAGCCTGTGAATTCTTTTCTTACTGAGTTAAGTAAGATATCACGATAAAGACTGCCGACTACTGACCACGTACATCGTAGCAGAGCAGTAGATCCTGATCGCGCAGAAAAAGCTTACCGTCAGCGACGACTGGATGCGGCCAGGCAGGCTTTCCAGTCCGTTGCGGCTGATCAAAGCGGCCTTTTTCCACATATGCTTTGGGGTTCACCTCGATAAGGGCGATGGGACCTTTCTCACTACGCATGTAAATATGGCCGTCGGCACAGGTCAGAGCCCCTTTTCCTACTGAACGGTCCTGCCAGACGGTTTCACCATTCCTGAGATTAATACATGTAAGAACGCCTGGATCGCTCGAACCATATAGATAACCGTCGATCTGGACCATTCCACCATGATGATTTTTCATGTCGGGTGTAAAGAAACCCAACTGCGCAGTGACCCGATTCTGGGCAGCAGATAACTTCAGCAGAGCCCCTCCAGTTCCATAGCCTGAAGCATAGAACACAGAACTCATCTCAGGATAAAACACAGGTGCAGAACAATTCGCAGTCTTATTCGCCGCCCGATCATTGCCCCAGAGAGGCGTTCCGTTTTCGGCTGCAATTCCCATGACTCCTGAGTGGGTGAAATTCACGTATTGTGCGACTCCTCCGACATCAATTTTGATCGGTGAAGCGTATCCAGCCTGTGGATTGGAGGGCACTGCCGATTTCCAGATCAAACTGCCATCCTGCTTCTTCAGTGCAACCATGGTCGCGCCCTGTCCTCCCGGTGTGCAGATCAGCTTATCGCCATCGATGAGAGGGGATTCACTGATCCCCCAGACGATATTTCTGGCTGAAAACTCCTGCAGAATATTCTTTGACCACTCGAGGTTTCCATCCCGTACGGAGAGGCAGGCAAGATTCCCATTCGCTCCCAGGGCGTAAACCAGGTTGCCATCAATAGTCGGAGTGGAGCGTGGTCCATTCCCCTGATTATTCTGAAAGATCGGTCCATTGGGCTGCGACCAGACAATTTCCCCCGTATTCAGATCGATAGCAAACACTGTCTCTTCGTTGGCTTTGGTTCCCATGGTAAAAACCAGATTGCCACTGAGTGAGACGGAAGAATATCCTTCGCCCAGCCCGCGAGCAGTCCATAGAAGTTTGGGTGGGTTTTGGCTCCAATCCTTCATCAGCCCAGTCTCTGTGGAAATATTAGCTCGGTTCGGACCTCGAAACTGCGTCCATCCCTGATTTCCTGCAGGACTGGCGTCAGAAGCAGCTGCCTTCTGACTGGTTTTCATTTCTTTACGGGGACGTTCCACCGGGGGTTTTGTTTTGGGTTCCAGAGACTCTCGAACTGAAAAACGAGTAATCTTGCCAGAACTGTCAGTAAAAACGGTGGCTCGCTGTCCTGTTTTGAACTGATCAAAGGCGGCATTTTTCCCGTTGAAAGTAATCGGAATCGAAGCAGGGACGGTAAAACTTTTTTCTTTTCCACCCGAAGTTTTGATTACCACCTGTTGTTGATCAGCAGAGATCGACTGGATTTCCCCACTGAAAATCGCTGCAGCAACCCGAGATTCCAGCAACATCAAATTGAACAGACAACACACCAGACTAAACAGACAGATCGATCGCATGAGAAACCTCTTTGAATCGGGAGAAAGCGTCTGACTTCCGTTTGCACTGCTGACCAGCAGGCAGGATCTTGTATCGATTGTACTGAAATTAATTCTCGGTATGAAGCAGGAAAGCAGATTTGTCCATGAATGGCAGCCTTTTCTGACGGCCCTGTAGGGCACAGAACAAATGGTCCCTTTCAGTCAGCAGGTTTACCCGAAGCAGGCGCTATCTGCAGTAAAAGATCAGCAACAACAGGGCGATGATCCGAGTACCAGGTCCAGCGATTTTCAGAAGAACTTACCTGGAAAAACGAATTGACCCAGATCCCATCCAGATCCAGTACAGGCAAGGGCAGAGGCCAGGTCGCATTATAACCCTCACCGGCATCTTCGAATGAGTTTCGACAGAGTTTCCGCAGTGGATTGAAATGGACGGAGTCTGCGGGAGTATTGAAATCTCCCAGTATTAAAACAGGATTTTCTTTCTGCTGGGCAACTTCCTCTGCGAGCTTCTGCAGTGCCTCTTTGCGGGATCTGAGAATATCGCTGTTGATATCCACCAAGTAAACCACAAAAGCTTCTGAAACCGGGGAAGCCCCAGACTGCGACACATCAGCCTTAAGATTAATTTTGAGATAACGCCCCATCCAGCCGAAGTTCCCGGATTCGCTCGCGGTCGTGGGGAGGCGAGACAAGAGCATAAAACCATTTTTTCCAGCTTGAAAACGGTACCCCGGAAATGTGTTTTTCCAGAACTCCTGATCCGTGGATGAATAAGATTCTGCTTCCACTAATGCCACCAGATCTGCATCAATCCGTTTGATCTCCTGAACCATATTTTCAATGCTCCAGAGCTGATCTCCAACATTCCAGAACAGTACACGCAAAGGCATTGAATCCGCTTCCAGCACATGCTTCGGAGTGTGATGCTTCTGAAACTGTTTCTGATAGCACCACGCGCCGGTTAGTGCACCCATCAAGAGCCAGATCAGAGCCAGACGGTACCAACGAATCCAGAGAGTCAGTAGAGAAAGAAAGACCGCCCCTGTGCTTATCAGAATCAGGGGAGAGATATAGAAAATCAGAGTAGAAATCGTCCCCCCCGAGTCCCGGACTGTCAGGCGTACGATCAAGGCTAAAACCCAACAGACTGACATGACAACAGCCAGAGGTTTCATCAGCCATATTCCCCTGCGGGCTGGTCTCCCAGGCTCTGACTGACCTTCACCATCTTGCTCAACGAGCTTTTCTGAGTTCATGTTTACCTGTTATTCCTGACAACACCAATAGATCGGAAAACAAATTCAACTGATTCTGTAATTCTGATTCTGGATGAATTCCCTGGAAATATGTTATTATCACGCAACAGATGACATCATGTAACGTGTCAACTTCGACCTTTTTGTACCAGAGGGATTATTACAAGATGAGCCAAACCCCCGAAGAGCGAATTCAGGAACTGGGCCAGACTCTGCCAACTCCGCCAAAGGCTGTAGGATCATACATTCCCGCCACCCAGTTTGGAAATGTGATTGTCACCAGCGGTCAGCTTCCTTTTATTGGTTCAGATCTGATGTTCAAAGGGAAAATCGGTGGGGACCATCTACATGAAGATGACGGGGCCAATGCTGCCTGCCTGTGCCTGATGAACGCCCTGGCGCAGGTTAAAGCCGTGGCGGGAGAACTCTCCCGAGTCAAACGAATCATTCGCCTGGAAGGCTATGTCCATTCTGCACCGGGTTTTGATCGTCAGCCTTATGTTTTGAATGCCGCCTCTCAGCTTCTGACCGATATTTTCGGTGATCAAGGCAAGCACACACGTGTCGCTCTGGGGATTGCGGAGATGCCCCTGGAAGCTGCGGTGCAACTGGCGCTCTGGGTTGAAATCGAATAATCCCCTCAATCTTTTGACCGCCTGCCCGAATGAAGTTCAGTGCGATTGCTAAATGGAGTGAGCACAATGCCACGAACTGATATCGATTTTTCTTTCCGAAAGTCTGTTCCCACTTACTGGTTCCTGAAGTGGGGAGGGTTGCTGCTGCTCTGGACACTATCTTTGCCGGGGCCCTTGTCTGCACAGTTACCCAAAATCTCGCCAGGCACAGCCAAAAAACAGGATAGTCAGTCTCGAGAGGAGCCAGACAGCCGCGATTCTGCAACTACAGAGCAGGGGAGTTGGACCTCGTTTCTGGGAAATCAGCGAAATGGGATATCCGACGAAACCGGACTGAATGTGAACTGGAATGCGCACAAACCGTCTGTCCTGTGGCGGGAACCGCTGGGAGGTGGATACTCATCCATAGTGATCGCCGACGGGAAACTCTGGACGATGGCGACCCACCTCAATCATGATTACATCATTTGTCTCGATGCCCTGTCTGGTAAGAAGCTCTGGTCAACTCGAGGTGCCCCCACCTACCTGGATCATCAGCGTCAGGCCCGAGGACCGCGGTCTACACCTACCTGGCATGCAGGAAAACTCTACTGCCTGCTGCCTGCCGGTGATCTTCTCTGCCTGACCGCAGACACAGGGCGCATTCTCTGGAAAATCAATATATTTGATATCAGTGGTGCGCCGCGACAGGAGCAGAAAACCATCTATTACTGGGGGATGTCTGCTTCACCTCTGATAGAGGGGGATCTGGTCATCCTTCAGCCGGGCGGATCTGCCAATAATTCGGTGATCGCCGTCCACAAGGACACAGGCAAGCTGGTCTGGTCTGCTGGAACTGACCCGCCGGGCTATGCTTCCCCCATCGTGATTGAAGCCGAAAACCAGCGACAGATTATCGTTCCCACTGGACAATCCATTCTCTCCCTAAATCCGAAAGAAGGTAGCCTGCTGTGGCGGGTTGTTTGGGGAAACAAATACAACTGCAACTGTGCCACTCCCGTCTGGAATGAAGATTCCCTGTTTATCTCTTCCGCGTATGGGACAGGCAGTATGCGGTTTGCTCTGATTCTACAGAACGAGGAACTCCGCCCCATCTCGCGGTGGAAGAACCTGTCCATGCAGAATCAGTTTGCCACCAGCATTATCAAAGATGGGTATATCTATGGTCCCCACGGAGATCTGGCGACAGTCACGTATCGCTGCCTGGATCTGCAGCGAGGGGAGGTGCAGTGGAAATCACGGCGAGTGGGAAAATGCACCCAGATCGCAGCTCAGGGTCATTTAATCTGTCTGACAGAGCAGGGAACCCTGGTGCTGATCGAAGCGAATCCCACCGAATATCGGGAAAAAGGGAAATTGACCGGCTTACTGGAATTCAAAGCCTGGGCTCATCCGGCACTCGCAAATCACAGACTCTATCTGCGTGATGAAAAACGAATTCTATGCCTGGATCTGAAAGAAAAATAGCCGCGAGGAATCAGGCATCCTTCACGGCAATGTAATGTCACGCGGTAAATTTAACTTACTTTTCAGCAGTCTGTGTCTCCAGAGATTTTTGCAGCTGCTGCAGTTTTAACTGCTCCTGAGCTACTCGTTTTTTCTGAGCTTCCACCCGCTGCTTGATGTTGGCGTCATTACGAACACTGTTCTCCTTCGGCAAGGGGCGTTGTTGCCTGGGCAGAACTCTCTGTGGCGGATGTCGTAGTTTTTCCAGCGCCACTCTGTTCTCCGCTTTGACTCGAGACAGGATTTGATCTGCTTCAAAAATCGTTCTGCGGGCTTCCTGGAATACGGCTCGTCTGTCGCCGTCTTTACCGAACAGCGCCTCCTGATCGCGGAGCTCTGCATTGTCCGAGTTATCGATATCGTTTTTGGCGCTCATTAATGCATCGTAAAATGCACGCGTGAGTCCTTCTTTCAGATCGTCCCGATCCAGGTCTGAGTAATCGGTACCCTTTGAATCAGGCGGATTTAACTGAGCATTCCTGTTTTGTACATCAACTTTAGGCTTTTGTTCTGCAGAGCTGAATCCCACCATCGTGACATAAAACAAGCCCATCACAACAGTCAGTATTGCAAGTCGTTTCATCGGTCTGCCTCATCTCTGGTTAAAGTCACAAAACAGCCACAGGCTGTTTATTCATCAAATTTATTATATTCAAACTATTCACTTTATTTCAATCTTTTTACCAATTAAAGCAAATCAATTGAAAAACATGACGTAAAAAAAGCCTGTGTCGGAAACACAGGCTTACTGATATCTCAAAGATCGACTGGATCAGGAGTTAATCGCATTGATCGCATTTGCCAGATCCATCAGCTCATTGATCAGGGCACTTCGTAAAGTTGTCAGGCCAGCAATTGCCCCGATCCCGATGATCGTGAGGAGCAACAGGTATTCAATGAAGATAGAACCACGGACTTTACGTTTCCATCGCTTTGTTTGTGTCCGGATTATTTTTAACACAGGATGCCCTTTCATGAAGTTCAGATAGAAATTCCTCTACCCGTACAAGAGCATACTTTGTACCAAATATCCTAATTTTTACACCTTACCCGGATCACACTTGAAAACGCCTTAAATGGCCCTAAATCAAACAATTTCAGGTGTTTGAATCTGTGAGTTCAAAGCGGTTTTCCCATCAGAGCGTTGAATCGCATTAACAATGATTAGCAATGCAAACCAGAAATGTTAACGTTCAGATACAAAAAGTGCCGGTGAGCAACCAAAGAGGCGTATAGAAGCCTGGTGTAAAGCAGGCGCGGCGAGCACTGACTCAGGAATTTAAGGCACTGAGAGCGGAAGCACGATCAGGGAATGTTTCCCAGAGCTGATCCAGATGAGTGACTTCCAGAACCTCTGTACAGTATTCACTCAGACCGCAGATACAGAATTTGCCGCCCTCTCGATGATTGAGACGATTCCACATCCGGAAGATGACTTCAATGAAAGCGGAACCGAAGAAGGACGTATGAGAGAGGTCGAGAACAACCACTGGAGGGGACGCTGTTTCAGCAACCTGCAATAACACATCGGTTAAGGCATCCAGTCTTGGCTCATCCAGATTTTCGTACTCTGGACCCAAAGCCACAACTGTGACCTGACCTTCTTTGACTATTTCCGGTGGGTAATCTGCAGGCATAATTCAGCTGTCAACAAGATCATCGTTGGAGAAAGCCCGGATTGAGAAACCAATCGAGCATCAAAGTAACCTACACATAGTAATCCAAATCAGTAACGTGTCAACCAAGAAATCCGATTCCGGGAGTAAGAACTATTGACGCAAGTCCATTCCGAGTGAATATTTACCAACACTCCTCGACCATCGCAGCTCTCCCAGTCTCATAGAAGGGAATCGACGGAGTCCTCGCGACCGTTATTGATCATTTTTCCATTCCTGAAGCCGAGCCTTCAGTTTGATTTTTTTATTGTTTCGCAAGACCACTAATTCAACCTCGTCTCCGACTTTATGCATCTCCAGGGCATCCAGCAGGGAATTGGCATCCGTAATCGGAATTTCATCCAGTTGCATGATCAGGTCGCCCAGATGCAGATTACCTGAATCATCGATCCTGATTTCTTTAAGACCAGCTAAGTCTGCAGCGCCCCCCTCCATAATACTCTGAACCATAACACCCGAGACATCTTTGGGCAGAATCTGATTGATTTTGAGTTTACGAATCACGAAGTCATCAACCCCTAGGAAATTTAAACTGGGAGTCTGAATGAAGCCAAAGCGGATCAATTGGGGGACAAAGCGACTGATCAGATCGACGGGGACAGCATATCCAATGCCCGCATAGACATGAGACGAGCTGTAGATCGCGGTATTAACGCCAATCAGCCGTCCTGAACTGTCCAGCAGAGGACCTCCTGAATTACCAGGATTAATGGCTGCGTCTGTCTGGATCACATTGCGGATCGATCTGCCTGTCACTGAGATGATCTCTCGGCCCAGGCCACTGATTATTCCCGTCGTCAGAGTCTGATCCAGACCAAAAGGATTCCCGATGGCAAGCACTGTCTGTCCAACCTGCAAATCGCCGGAATAGCCTATTTTAATCGGTTTGAGCTGATCGCGTGGCGCGTCGATTTTCAGAACAGCCAGATCTTTGGATGGGGCGATGCCGACAAGTTTCGCATTCCAGGTTGTATTATCTGCCAGTGTGACCGAGTACTCATCTGCCTTCTGAATCACATGAAAGTTCGTGACGACATGTCCCTTACGATCCCAGATGAACCCGCTCCCCGACCCCTGCGACGGGGTTTGAGGATTCATACTGAACTGGTCCATCGGCGATGCAAGACCGACAGTGCGAATATGCACTACTGAAGGAGATGACTCCTTAAACAGTTCGATCGTTCTCAACTCAGACTGCGTCAGATCTGTCCGTTCCCGGACTCGAAAATCCGGCTGACCATAATACCGCTTCAGCAATTTGAAGGTCATAAAGACAATCAAAATGGTGAGGATCAGGATCAACCATTTCTGAATCAGCGAAGATTTACCGGAAGACCCCGAGTAGGCAGACGGATGTTCTGAAGGCATGACCTGTTTTTTCAAATGAAAATTAGCAGCAGGATTCCAGGTACAGATAACACATTATATCTATATCCGGATAAAACCTTACAGTGAATTCTGTTCCCGGTTTTCGTTACTGGAGTCGGGCAGCGGCCGAATTGAGTTCACTGATCGCTTTAATAAAACGCTTCTTCAACTTGGGAGACAACTCTGCAAACGAGGATTGTACTTCCGGAGTCAGCATTTTATGACAACGTTCCACCGCAGAACAGATGCGTTTTACGGCTTGTTCCGGAGTAATTTCCGGTTTGGCAACAACTGCAGTCTCTGATCCAGATCCCTTGGGAGCAGGGGAGGCCGCCCCTGAACGGAAGGGGCTGTATTCACCGCCGGAGCCTGAAACATCTCTGGCATGCCCTGCGACTGTCGCTGCTGCATCGGATGGTTCGCGCGATCCCGGTTCCATCCCGGCCCGCTCCATCTGCTCGTATTCGGAGGGATCTCTGACAGAAATTGGCTCATCTGAAACGAAGGTGACTTCTGCGTCTGAGGGATACTCTTCGAACGGCTCTGAAATGGAGAGATCTTCACCGTTCACTGCCCGTCGCCAGGCTTTCAGTTCTGCAACAGTCGCCTGGTTTTCTTCGGCCCACTGGAGACACTCAGGAGCATCATCCCAAGTCAGAGCAACATAGTAATGGGACCATTTCAGATTCGAATACTGATCTTTCACATCGCCGAAGGTCTCCCAGACACGTCGACGCTGATAGATCTGATCGCCACTCAGCCCAACCATTGCTCCAAAATCGGCATCGGTTCTGCCTTTGGCATACTTTTCCGTCCACTGGGCGGCGCATTCGCCAATGACCCAGCTGCTGTCGCTCAATGCCTCACGAGCACGGTCAATCAGTTGTTCTTCTGTCAGTTTTTCGGTGGATTCAGTATGTTCGGTCATTTTACTTCGCTGATTTCTGTGTAGAACTATGATTCGCATCCCGGAAAAAAGTGATCAGATCCTGAACCATTTCCGGCTGAACTGTTTCAAAATGATGAAGCGTTCAAACGCAATCCTGATGCTACACGGAATCTATTGAGAATACCACCAAGCAGACTCACTTCGTTTTCCAGAAGCAATGATCGTCAGGCGGAAATTCCCTAAAGTTTATCAGCTGCTATCTCAACTCCCTGCAATCGAGGAAGTTAATCTGGGTGAGATATAAAAAAAATTCCGATCAGCCCCCGAATGCTTGACCTAACTGCGATTGGTTATTAGGATTCGGTCAAATTCGTCTGAGAAATCGTCGAATAATGATTCTATCGCTTCTGTTGATTAAATCATTAAGACTCTGTAAGCTCCCTTCTGACAAGAGCTTATTGGTCTGAAACAGAACAATAAATAAGGCGCCGTAGCCAAGTGGTCTAAGGCGGCGGATTGCAAATCCGTTATTCCCCGGTTCGAATCCGGGCGGCGCCTCTTGAAAGAGCCTCTCCCTCAATGAGAGGCTCTTTTTTTATGCCTCAAGGCTGATTCGTAGAACCATTTGATCCCGGACACAAAAAAACCTGACAGACGGCGGCCTGTCAGGTTTTAAAAGAGTTCAGTTTCTCTGCTTCAAGCTATTCCGACTTCTGCTTAAGCTGGGCCAGTAATTCTGCATCTTTCAGACAATAGACCAGTGAAATGTCGCTGGCCATGCGACCTCTACGATCCTGGATCTGTCCGGTCAGATTCAACATTTGGTCCAGTCCAGCCTGTAATTCTCGATCAGTCTCACTCGATTTTGATTTCTCAGACTGTTTCAGTTCTGCATCTGCAGAGCGCCACATGATCCAGGCAGATGTCAGTTCATGCAAATCGGAAGTACCTCGGGGGTAGTAATCATTCATTCTTACTTCCCAGGCCTCTTGTGCATGCTTCCGACTCTGTTCGAACTTCATGCGGCTCATCCGCTCATCCTTCTGGTGACGATAGGAATTCCCCTGGACATACG
Organism: Gimesia sp.; assembly: GCF_040219335.1. Taxonomy (NCBI): domain Bacteria; kingdom Pseudomonadati; phylum Planctomycetota; class Planctomycetia; order Planctomycetales; family Planctomycetaceae; genus Gimesia; species Gimesia sp. The sequence goes on from NZ_JAVJSQ010000004.1 coordinate 355,448, forward strand.
CAAGCTGAGCCTGCGACAGTTCAACAAGGTCTTTTCGTCCCAGACCTGCGCCGCGTTCTGAAAGGAGATTTACATTTTCCTGGATTCTCTCCAGACGACGAATATAATCTGCCAGATTAGAAACGTTGTCTTCCTCACGATTATCAAATGAGTTCGTTTCGAGGTTCGCAACAAAAACGGCCCGGGACGCACGGCGGTATTCATTAAGGTCTGCAGCCCCTACCAAGAGTTCCTGTTTTCGCACTGAATAATACTGGTCAGAAAGACGATTGATCTCCCGCAAGGTAAAACCCATCTGGTCTTTATTTTCAGCCGCGGCTGCAATTTCGTATTGATTTTGAGCCAGAATCAAGCGGGCATGTACCACATCGCCAAACCAGCCCTGGGCCGCGGGCTGATTCATCATCTTCAGTTGTTCCACGGCTTTCTCAAGCAAGGCCTGTTTTTCTGTGAGTATTCTGACCCTGACATTCTTAGCGTCACGAAGATCAGCCACATTAATTCTCGTCTGATAGGCCACATTTAGTGCCAGTTGATAATCCGAAAGTGTCATCAACCCGCGGGAAAAAGTATCGTAACTCTGATCAATCAGATCACTGGCATTGGACTCGAACTGTCGCAGTTGTCGATTTTCCTGAGAGGAGATCCGTTTAACGACAGGAGCGGAGATTTGCGGCTTTTGGGCTGGAACCGCTGCTGGAGTAGGAGTGGGACCAGGATTCTGCTTTTCCTGCAGGGGGACCACATTCATGGGAATGAATTCCCGCCGGTTCGGCTTAGATGGAAGTCTGACTGTTTTCACTTCTGCCAAATCCAGCTCAGCTGGAGACAGTGATACTGTTGCCAGTCCTTCTTCTATCTCCAGAAAGCGATGAATACTTTCCAGAGATGTCTCCTGTTGGATGGTTGAGTTCTGTGCCGTGACGGGGGATAGAAATTCTGAAGGCTGGGGACGAAGCGCCAGACTGACGACCAGAACCAGGATGCCACAGCTCAGAAAAAAATGAGTTCGATCATTCATCAGTAAAAGAATCGCCAGAAAAGAAGTAAGCAGATCAAATCGATCTACTGTATTTGTTCAGAGCGATCCGTGCTGTAACCGACAAGCTTCTCCTTAATCCTGTCTATCGACCGAACCCAGCCTTTAAGATTCCGAATTCCTCATCCGGTGCTGTAATGAGCATGAGATGTATTTCTGACAGTTACCTGCAAAATGGTACGACTGGAGTAACTGGACCGGTGATGCTCTCAAGACGGTCTCATCACATTGAATTATTTCTTATGAATCCGACCTGATCAAATCATTTTTAGCAGACAGCAGAATAGGCAACATTTCCAAACAACATACCCTTAACACTATAAACACCTACTAAATAACACCTTATGCCACAGGAAGTATAACAACTCTGACATGGCTTTTAATCGATCTCCCACAACCTGAAATAACTCCTATTTCCTCAAGATTACATATTTGATTTTGGTGATAACGTTTGTTATCGTAATCCCAATATCGCAATCACTACATTCCACCCAAACACCGCAAGCCATTCCATCTTAACTATAGAATTGCTTCGTCATATTTTTGATTGCAAATAAAAATTGATTCCGGGCCATCCTCAAACTCACAGCCTGGGTCTATTTCCAAGAGAACAAAGGAGCTGTGATGCCATCTCTGGGGATTATTTATACTTTCGACTCCAAATTAGAAGCCATCCTCAAACCAGGCTTACTGCAGCAAATCCATAGCCAGGTTAGTCTGGCGAAGTCGTTGCCTGAACTAATGGAGCGAATCCAGAATGCTTCGCCGGCAACTGTTTATCTGGATTTGAGACCTCACGACTTACCCTCTGAATCCGATGATCGCAGTTCCGTATTATCGTATCTGAGAGAAATCTGTGAATTCCCAGTCAAGGTCGTGACCATTCTTGATCAGTTTCTACCCGTCGAATACGTAGAAACTGCGAATTTCATCACGGATGCTTTTCTGGAATTTCCTCCAGTGCCTGAAGAGTTAAATCTGCTGGCAGAAGAGCTCTCACAGCTTGAGCCTAAAATCATTCCAGAGAGCCTTCCTGAATCACGCCAAATCTTCGATCATCAGAAGCAGGTGACTACATATACCCCGGAAATGATCCCGATCATCGATCAAATTTCGAAGATCGCCAGACACAACGTAACTTTGCTGCTAATTGGCGAGACCGGTACCGGAAAAACAACACTGGCCTCCATGATCCATGAACTATCGCCCAGAAAGGATGAGCCCTTTCAGAACATTGCCTGCGGTGCGCTTCCTTCTGATCTGATCGAAAGCGAACTGTTTGGTCATTTGCGTGGTTCATTCACAGGTGCAGAGCGATCAAAAATAGGTCGCTTTGAAGCCGCAGGGAAGGGCACACTACTGCTGGATGAAATCGACATCCTGTCTCCCAAGGACCAGGCTAAGCTATTGAAGGTAATAGAAACCGGCCAGTTCGAGCCTGTAGGTTCAACCGAGTCCCGTATTTCTGAAGCGCGATTGATTGTCGCCGCGAATGTGGAGCTTGATGAACTGACCAGAAATAACAAGTTCCGCTCTGACCTGTACTATCGCTTGAATGTTCTTCAATTCCGCTTACCTGCACTGAGAGAACGTCCAAATGATATCATTCCCCTCTCTTTGCTCTTTATCAAGGAATGCTGTCAGCAACATGCGATTTCGGTCACGAAAATCCATCGCAAGGTCCTGGACCTTCTCAAGCAATATAGTTGGCCCGGCAACTTAAGAGAGCTCAAAAATCAGATTCAACGGGCCGTCCTGTTTTCAAGTAACGAAGAGCTGACCACACACGAATTTTCACCAAATCTGTTTCAGGAAGTCCAGCGCGATCCTCAGATTCAGTCAGTCGCTGAAGAGAATCAGACCCTGGCTGATCAGGTTGCACACAATGAGAAGCACCTGCTGCTCAAATCGCTTTCTGAGAACGGATATCGCAAAACAGCGACTGCGAAAGCCCTGGGAATCAGTCGTGTCGGGCTTTATAAGAAGATGCGTAAATATGGGATGCTTGATTCTGGCAAAACCAAGCTTCAAACGGAAAGCTAGATCAGTAACTTGATTTCTCGTGCTTCACCACGGGTAGATTTTACAGCGAGAAGTCTGGTGCAATTTCAGTTCACTCAATCAGACGACTCTACTGATTACCGCCAGTTGAATTCTGTTCCAGAACGCTCTCTGAAGTAGCACTGATGGTCTCACCGTAGGTAGAAGGTTCCAGAATCCCGCCAGGACGATGCTCGCGAATCAGAAAGTTTCGTAATTCAAGCACGGCAGGGGCAAAGAACAGGATATAAATCGGTGGTGCCATGCAGAAGATAACCGGAAACAACAGCTTGATACTTGTCTTGCTGGAATGTTCTTCCGCCCGTTGACGATACTTTCGGCGAATCCCGTCAGCAAAATCAATCAATGCAGTAGATACATTGGTCCCCAGTCTTTCTGTCTGAGAAATCATCAGAGAGAGCGTGTTGACATCAGGTGCATCGATTCGTCGGGCGAACTGCTTCAAAGCATCGGCCATGGAATTGGCATCAGCGTGTCGCCGGATGATGTCAAACTCAACAGCGATATCAGGGTGTGAAAATCGAACTTCCTCGGTAACTCGTTTCAATGCAGTACGCAAGGGCACACCACCGGTCAGACACATCATGACCAGGTCAAGTGCATCCGGAAGACCTTTTTGAATCCGGTTTACTCTACGGCTGGCCTGGTTGTGCAATACCATTCGAGGCAAACCATATCCACTGCCTGCTACCAGTAAGCCTGCTACCAGAATAATCTCGGGGTAATTAGTTCCCGGATCTGCAAGTACACATCCAATACCAGTGCCGATCAATACCATTACGATCAAAATATTTCGGGTCGCCAGATATTCAACCAAGGCGGTCGACCTGTAATAACCGGCCCGTTTCAGGTCGAGTTCAATCTTTTTGATTTCCTGATCCGACTGAGGAATTACCCCAGCCATGGCACGTTTAAACGCACCAACATGCGAGGCTGAATACGTCGAACCTCCAGAACCTTCTCCACGATTTAATTCTTTTTTTCTACCAGCACGATTTCCGGCTGCAATCGCATCCCCTACCAGGAAGAATACAAAGCAGACCAGCAAAAATGTGGCGATTGTGATGAGATCTAAAAACATGTGAGGCTCTTTAATATTTGGATCAGCTTTTCAGCAGATTGAAGTCGTAGTTTAATAGTCCGTTCTCAACAGGGCGGAGACCCAGAAAATACCGATTACTTCCAGCACAAAGGCGATCATCAGCAAAATATTACCGATCGGATCCGTATACAGATTAGAAACATGTTCAGGAAAAGCGACCAGCAGAACGACAAACGCGACTGGAGCAACAACGGTCATTAGAACGGCCGAAGCACGTCCTGCTCCCGTAGAAGCCCGCATCTGACGGCGGTAATTGATACGATCCCGGATGACATCGGCCATTCGCTCCAGGTTAGCGGGTAAATTCCCACCCGTCTTGCGATAAAGCATTAATGTGGATGTCAGAATTTTCAGATCAATGAGTTGAATTCGACTGGAGAGAGATTTCATGACTGCAGGAATCGACATATTCATGTCAAGTTGACGGGCACATCGTCTGAACTCATAGCTGAGAGGACCCCTGGTCTCTTCTCCAACAATAGCGATCGCCTGCTCCAGACTGGCACCAGCGTGCGTTGACCGAGCCAGCAGGTCGATCATTTCAGGTAGTTCTTCCTGAATTCTCTGCATCCGTTTTTTCCGGCGATGATGCAGAACAATCAGGACTGCAACCATGCCTGCACACATCCCGGCAATTCCTGCCAGTGGCAGATCGGTATAAACGAAGATCGTACCACCAATGGCCAGTCCACAGGCGACAATCATCAGGAAGGCAGAGAAGGGGGTAAACTCAGATCCATTTTCCAGAATGAGTCGATCAAAACTCTGGTCGATCTTTCCCAGCAGACTGCGGGCAGGTTCCTGGTCAAAAACGTTCGGAATTCTTCGCAGGCGGGGACGTCCCCCAAATCTACCGGAACCGGACTTGTTGACTCCAGATAAATCCCGGACGATAAGATAGACAGCCAGAACAGCTACTGTCACTGCAACAAAGCATAATAATGCTACCGATGAACTGTTCACTTCCCACTTTCTCCACTACCAGTAAAACTCAAACTCTTGTGTCAGAAACCAGGACAATCAGGCTTTGAACGTTTTTTGCTCAAAAATCTGATCGCTCAGCCTGATCCCGGATGCTTCCATTCGCTTCAGACATGCAGGTCGGTAACCTGTGGAATAAAAATGACCGATAGCGTTCCCCTGATCATCCAGGCCCGTTTGTTCGAAACCAAAGATATCCTCGACCTGGTAATCTCCCCGCTCATTCAATGCGATAATCTCAGAAACACGGGTGATACTGCGTTGCCCCCCTTTCAGGCGGGCCCCATGCAGAACGATGCCGATACCATTTGCGATATACTGGCGGATAACAGGAAGTGGCAAGTCGAAACCACTCATGGCAACCATCATTTCCAGACGAGCCAGGGCATCCCGGGTGTCATTGGCATGGATGGTCGTCATCGAGCCTTCGTGCCCGGTATTCATGGCTTGCAGCATATCCAAGGCTTCCGCGCCACGAACCTCACCGATGATGATCCGGTCTGGACGCATGCGCAGACTGTTTTTGACAAGTTGTCGCTGAGAAATTTCACCGACACCTTCGGTGTTTTCCGTTTTGGTTTCCAGACGAACCACATGCTTGTGCTGCAGCAGTAATTCCGCTGAATCCTCGATGGTAACCAAACGTTCTTCCCGAGGAATGAAGTTGGATAACGCATTCAAGAGAGTGGTTTTACCACTACCCGTTCCCCCCGAAATCAGCATGCTGATCCTGGAATCCACGACAGCTGCCAGAAAATCTACAATCTCTGGAGTTAGAGACTTTTTCTCGATCAGGTCATCAATTTCCAATGGAACAGTACCAAAGCGGCGAATGGACAGTGAAGGACCATTCAGTGCCAGCGGAGGAATGATTGCATTGATACGGGATCCATCAGGCAGACGTGCATCTACCATGGGATTCACTTCATCGATACGTCTGCCAACACGTGAGACAATTCTCTGGATAATCCGCATCAGATGCTGATTGTCAGCAAAGATGACATCTGATTCTTCGAGTTGACCATTCCGTTCGATATGAATTTCGTAGGCGTGATTCACCAGAATATCACTGATGGTCGTATCTGCCATCAGTTGATCAAGTGGTCCCAGCCCGAAGACTTCGCTCAACAGTTCGTCGAGCAACCGTTCCCGGTCGATACCTTCCAGAACAGATGCATGCTCATCACAGATTTCAGTGGCAACGGCTCGCACTTCCCCGGAAAGTTCTTTTTCCGAGATTTGAGCCAGCATTGACAGATCGAGGGAATCTACCAGCTCCTGATGAATCAGAACTTTCTGTTTCTGAAAGTTCAATTCTGCCTCTCTGTTTTCTGGAAGGTAGCTTTCGGGTTCCAGAAAAAGTTTTTTTGTGCGAAGTGATTCCATGTCGTAACCTACAGATATAGTTTCCCAGCACGATCAGTCTGGAGCAGAAACTCCTTCCTGAACGGACTTCAATAACAAACAGACTTCAAAACTGCGCCAATCACCCAGGAATTCTGAGAAATCAGACTATCATCAACTTATCGGTCGACGCTCTGATTCTTTTCTGGGTTTAAAGTCCACTGGCGGGAACAGAAATCTCCGAAGTCTTATTCTCGTCCTGCTTCATCGTTGTTGTTGCTTTGCTTGAGGGAATCACTTCTGAAGCAACAGGAGTTTCGATTGCGTCGATCCAGTTCTGGCTCTTGTAGGCACGGTTGCCTTTAAAGTGCACTGTATTCAATGAGCCCCCCCGATAGATATCCATACTGGAAACTCGCTGATTGGGGATGAATCCCAGAATGTTTGACAATGTCAGGCGATCGCTCGAACGTCCAGCAGAAACCACTTCAGTGTTTTCATTGGGGTTCCGCAGCGCCAGGCTCAGGACGCCATGATCCTCAACGACTTTGAGGACTTTGCCCTGTTCCGGTGAAACCTCAAGTGTCACAGGGTAATCTGCAGATTCTTTACTTCCCATGCCAACTTTATGTCCGGGAACAGAGGTCTGATCTACAGCCAGAACGCGTACTTTTTCGAGCAGGGTAATGGTAGTCTCGGGAATCCCATCTGTTTCGTGTGAGCGGAACAGAACATCAACAATTGCTCCAGGACGTGAGAAACCGGCCACATTCCCAATTTTGTGGATGGAAACAGTGACAGCGCGATTACCAGGCTCAAGAGTATCGGACAGTCCCGGGCCCATTCCTGTTGCATACAGATCAACTGTATGGAACGGCTCTCCGGCTTTGATTTCCGATTTCAGCACCCGGCCCTGAATAAATTCAGTCGCCATGATCCGTTGCAGCCCATTTGGTTTGAATCGCTTATCAACCTGATCGGGAAGCATCTTCAAAATGGAGATATCATCCAGAGACAATGTCTGCCCTGGCACGAGGTCTCGTGAAGCGATGGGAATGAAGACCTGCCGTGGTTTCGCTGGTGGATCTTCTGCTAACACGACAGGGCCCGGTTGCTTATGCAGGAACTGCCTCACTGTATAAGCTGCGCCTAAGCCTAAAAGAATTGCGAAAATCGCTGCCGTCATTGTTCCTGGACTAATTTTTGCCACGTTAACTTCCCTGAAATCTTCGATTTAAAAAAATTTCACTTCATCCGCTGAAGCTGTTATCTCACAGCAGATGACACATTGTTTCGATTAATTTACTGATCGTTCCAGATCAGTTTCTATTTTATTCTCCGGCAGGAGCAATTGTCAGATCCAGATCGGCAGGAGCACCGTTCAGGGGATCCGTTAACGTCCCCGTATCCGAGTCGTGATACTGACTTGTTACACCGTTGACCGTATAACTGTAAGACTGATCGATGCTCTCCAGAGCCACCGCTGTATCACCAAACTTCTGGACGATATGATCGCGTAATGTGGCAACTCCGGGAATGATGCCGATGATGAGAATCGTCAACATCAGAACTGTTGTGAATGCGGAGACATTACCTCCTTCATCCGACCAAAATTGACTTAACAGTTTCATTCCTGCTGCTATCCTGACTTTGAGAGAATGCTGACTCGTGTTTTACAAACACTGCACATATATGTGCATCTTATATGCCAATCCAGTACCAACTTCTCAAATACTGTTTATCAGGGTGTTCCCGAGTGGGCGTCCTCGGGAACCAGCCTGAAAACTCAAACTGTATCAGTACTACTCACCAACGGGAGCAGCGATTGCGACGTTGATACAAGCAGGTTCTAAGCCTGCCGTATCGACGTTGGTATCACAGAAGTCAGTCTGGTCAACGAACTGAGATCCAGATACGCTGGAAGTGTGTCCCGTTACACCAGAAAAACTGTAACTTTGATTAATGTTTGAGATAGCTAAAGCGAGGTCACCCAGTTCCTGTACGACCTGATCACGAACGGTGGCCAATCCAACAACAACCCCTAATACCAGGATCGTACCGATCAACACGAGTTCAGATGAGACAACAAAACCTGCCTCATCATTCCAGAACTTATTAAGCATGTTCATTCTAACTCCTTAAGTATCATCTAAACTGACATTGTCAGTTCTTTTGAACATTGTGATAAAAAATTGAAACAGAATTATCATGAGTCCTCCCTAAATAAACAACGGGAGAACCCTTGGCTGCTGAGCCACATGGGCTCAGATTAACAACTAAGGTGTTTCACCGGTTGTAGCTGCAATCACTGTGATGCAGTGAGCAAAGGTACCTGCGCCACCGTTGTCATCCTGGTCACAGAAATCTGTGTTGTCATCGAACAGCGACCCTGAAGTGCTGGAAGAGTGACCTGTAATACCAGAGTAGGAATAGCTCTGGTTGCTGTTGGACATTGCATTGGCAACGTCTGCGAGTTCTGCGATTACCTGATCACGCAGCGTGGTCAAACCGACAATCATGCCGAGAACCAACACGGTAGCGATCAGCACAAGTTCTGTTGAAACGACGAAACCAGCTTCATCATTCCAAAACTGCTGAAACATCTTCATTCGTACTCCTCACATTAATCAGATGGTTAATGCATACTGAATGCGTCACAAGATCATGTGACTGTAAACAATCCAGTAAATTAACTTGTCTGCATACGCCCGGCGCAGACGTTGCGAAGATACAGCAGACCATGTGCCACTTTTACCACACATGCATATTTTTCTTATTTTCACACCAGGTCGTAATCCGTGCATTTTTCCAATGACCGGTTTTTGAATCACTCCTGCGCAATCCGTTAGTTTCAGCACAATTCTCTTTTCTGTTAGTTTTCCTGATATTTACAGGCAAACGTCACTTGGCAGGTGATACAGCAAATGAAAGTGTTTCCGCTGGTTAACACTTTAAACAGCGATGTAACCAGAGGTGCACAGCACGTGTTAACCATGTTTCTAGCGAAGATTGGGCTAGAGCCTGTGGGAAAGAACAGCGCAGAATGCAATACAGAGATTTGGATGGCCTACCAAAGCGACAAGATTCGTCAATCTTTGGTTAGCGGAGGCAGTGCGACCTGAGCCGGGAATTTACCTCTCCACAAAGCCAGCGCTCTACCAGCATGGGACAGGAAGGTGAAGCTGTTCTTAATCTCGGTTTCCGGCATCTTTTCGATGGTTTCTACCAGCCATTTTCCTGCCTTTTCCAGCGTTTCAGCAGGAGGAAGCACCTCGGCAGGAGCCAGTGCCCACCATTCCATGGCATGACCAGTCGCCAGCACCCGCCGCGCTCGTGGTGTGAATTTCTGCTCCGTCGAGAGATCCAGCTTGGTTCCATCCCAGTTTTTATCCCAGAAGCCTTCTGGTGACTGCGATTTCACCAATCGATCCGTGATACTCTTCAGATAATCTATGATCTTCATTCGTCCTGCGTCTGACAGAATCGGAGTCTGCTCATCCACGCGCAAAATCATAACCAGTGCATGTAGTCTATGATTTCCATAGCAGACTCCCTGAGTCGGCTTTTGCCGCATGATTCGGTCGCTGATTACGTCGAAATTGATCCGCTGACCTTCGCTGGTCACCCAGCTTTGAGGGTGATCCAGAAATAGAGCAAACACCAGTGCCGACCACTCGTATTCCACCTGATTCAGACTGAAGGACTTCAGAGATTCCTGAATCATTTCTGCCAGCGTTGTCTCTCCCTGGGCGAGGACAATTGGATAATCGACGGGGGTCCCCACTTCAGCCAGCGTGGCCAGCGTATGGTCCTCATGGCTTGAGGTTTCCAACCCTTCCTGGACGCGCGCCCGCAAACCATTCTCGTTTCGGACCAGTAGAGGCCTGGTTTTGCCCCCCCAAACCTGACCAAACTGTCGATGATCCAGGAGGATATCGCGCATCTCAATTCCTGACAGGGATTTGGGATCATCAAACACCGCTTCCAGTCCCCAGAATCGCAGCGCATGATCCACATAGTTAATGCGGGGCTGTTTACCGCGAAACTGAGGCCGCAGACGGGAAAGGACCTTCCCGAGGTCTTCATCTGAAACGATTTCGGGACGATCATATTCCGGTTTGACCGTCAAAGGATTAAGTCTTAATGCCGGCAGCTCCTTGGCCCGCTCCCAGTCCTGATAGCGTACGGCTGCCCAGCCAATCACGGCTCCCACGATCAGGATATGCAGACATAAAAATGCTGCGACTTTCAGTTTTTTATTTATTGTTGCTCGCTGTGAACTCATGGCTGATCCTCTTCTTTCGCAGCGGATTTCTGCTCAGATTCATTCTCTTTATCTATAGGTTCTGATGTTTTTGCTGCCTCAATCAGAGCCGGTTCACGCGACATGACTAATGCCAGATCATCCTCATAGACAGGACGAAAACCGTCCAGACGCCGCACCTGTTTTTCCAATGCAACCTGCTTTTCTTTGTGCACGATAAAGGTTGATACGTTGTATCTCTCTGCAACTGATTGCCAACCTCGATTCGCACGCGCTATTCCCAGATAATCTCGCCAGACGCGTGGCGGAGCCAGATGCACAGCGTTGGTTGTCATGAAGACCTTGAGATCTCTGGGGCCATCCCAAACCAGCCAGTCCCCCCACCACTGGGGGTTCCAGACCTGTTCCTGAGGTGGATGAGCCCTGAGAAACTCCGTCAGTTTGCGCGGCGTACCTTCACTGTAGACCTTGTTGATATCGCGTGGTTTTCCACCAAACAGGGGAGTCGCTATATTTGAAAAAGCGAAGCCAAACCAGAGGATCAAGACACACACCGAGGTCATAACCAGTGATCTGCGTGCCCAGAAGGAACCTGTTTTTTTCTCTTTGGAACCGGACTTCAAATACACTGGAGTCGTCCGGGGAATCACGGTTGCCAGATGATTCACCATGGCGTAGACAAAAATGACCGAAAACCAGCCAATCATCCGCACGCCCATAATCACAGACAGTGAGAGCAGACCAATCCTCAGCACATCTGCCGTCCTGACCCGTTCCCGACTATGGCGGTAGAGCCCCAGCATGAGCACCCAGGCCATACAGAACCAGATTCCCTCTGCATCCCGAAACTCCAGTGGCTCCCATTCCAGTACATCTTTGAGGTTGGGATTCCGCGGAAAGAGCAGGGAATTGAGAAACAGATCCATATGGTAAGGATTGAGTAAGGCAGTACAGACTGAAAGCTCAGTCACAATCAGCCAGCGACGAACCCACGGATCCGTGCAGACCTGAATCAGACTCTTCGTCCTCCAAAGTACTTCCAGTGCCCGTCCCAGGAACTGTAGCGCCAGTATGGCCAGACCTACGACAAAGGAACCATGCAAATTTGCCCAGCCCAGGAAAATCAGAGGAATCCCCAGATAGAGACTGCAAAGCAGGGGAGTGGGAGTTTTTCTTGCAGAGACGTCCTCGTCACCGTCAGGGGAAGGAAGCCAGCGGTCATATTTCTCAGCCCAGGCCATGACCACCAGCAGCAACGCCACGCAGAATGTTCCGAAAATTTCTGGTCGGATGATGGCAATCCGACTGGAGGAAATCAGGATCAGCAGGAATGATCCGAGCGTGCTCACCCCGACGCGTCCCGTTTTGATATAGAATGCACACCAGAACAACACGTGTGTCGCAAACACTGTCAAAGCAAAGACATGTGAAAGCCCCCGTACCCCCCAGAATTCGTAGACTTTCGCAAACAGAACCTGAGATAACCATGCCGCGTCAATACTTTTCACGCCCTCTGCCAGCGACAGGAAGGGATCATATTGAGGCAGACCTCGATGGGACAGGATCCAGTCACCGTACGAAACATGTCCCCAGATATCTGAGTAAAAGATGTGTACGTTACCGAAATAGAAGAATAACCATGCAAACCAGAGGCAGGTAATCAGATGCGACCAGCCCATGGAAAAAGTTTCTCGATAGAACTGACCTTTATCGAGTGCCGTTTCAGGCTCCAGAGTGCCAGGGGGAGAGTCGATCGACATATTTGCGTCCACTGATTTAAACAAACTCAACTGCTGAATTGATCGTTCAATTACCGGAACTTCAGAGTACAGTTCCGCAGAAACCAGGTTTATTACGCAAACAATGTTCCAAAGCAGTTAAGAGAAGTGGATCGCGCGTAGCCAGGCTGTCTGTTCACGTCAAATTGATGAACAATCTGTAAAGCCGCTGTATGAGATCAGATACGCGAGAAGTCTCTCACTCCCAGGCAGTCTTTCAGACTTGGATATCCCGGGCCACGAGATGCTGGATCAGAGTCGGTGTGTCTGTAAATACCTCCGCCTGGATCCCCAACTCCCGTGCTACATTGACATAATCTGCGATGTCATCAGTATAAAAGGCTTCTTCAGGAGCACACTGGATCTTTGAGAGTGCTAAATCAAAAATCGGCCGTTCCGGCTTGATGGCGCCCGCCTTGTAGGACGTTGCGAAATCATCAAAACGTTGCAGGACCTCGTATTCATTCCAGATGAATTCAAAATGAGAAATACAGGTATTCGACAGAAGTACCAGCCGATGCCCGCGGTCTTTCAGAGTATCCAGGACGGGAACGATGGACGCATTCAGCTCAAAAATATCTGATGCAGCCCGGACCAGATCGAGATAGGAGACGGATTGGCCTGCGGCCTCTTCAAACCACTGATGAAATTCCTCTGCCGACAACTGCCCCCGTTCAAACTCCCACTGTTTTCCCGAATCGATCAGCAGAGCTTGAATCTCCTCGCGGGTACGCCCACAAAGCGCCCCCATCTGTTCACACATTCGATCATGTGAAAAAAAGGCGAGAACATTTCCCATATCAAACAGAAAGGTACGAATCACGTTTTGACTCCGGATTTCTGGTCAGAATTCAGTTAAACGTGGCAGTTGTATGATCTCAGCCCCAGATGTACAAGACGCAAATCAGCTGCTTTTTCACCTCTGTGCTGGTCGATCTGCTTTCCTGGCACTGAAGCGGGCACCTCTTATTGACGACATCGCATAATTTGCTTAAATTGCCTGAAGATAAGAACTTGATGAGAACGTAACACGACCTGGTTCCTGTCTGTACACAAACTCTGGTTCGAACGCTGTTTCTATGCCGGCATTCGAACTGGCTTTGCAATACGTGGAGAAAATCAGATGGATTATGAAAATCAATCCTCTTACCCTTCGGGGGAACCAGGCAAAGAGTGGCCCTGCCTGCGTCAATTCTGTGTGTTTATGGAAAACCGAGTGGGGTATCTCCATCAGTTGCTGAAGCTTCTGGAAAAATTTGATCTGAGAATCATAGCTTTGAGCACCGTCGATTCGGTAGACGTCGCGATGAGTCGTATCGTTCTCGATAACTACGAGCACGCCAGGGAAATCTTCGAGCTCTCCGGTTATACCTTCTTTGAAAAAGATCTCATCGGTGTCGAATTGCCGGATGACACACAGCCTTACATGCGAATCTGTATCTCATTGCTCCAGGCAGAAGTCAACATCGACTACACTTATCCGCTGCTCTATCGCAGACATGGTAGAGGGGCGATCGCTCTGTGCGTTGATGATATCGATCTGGGAATCAGAACACTGACAGAACAGGGGCATCGCATCATCACCGAAAAAGACCTCAAAGATGATGACGAATACCTGCTCTGATACAGGCAGCATCTGACTTACAAACCGGGTATGCTTTGCCTCTTACCAGTACTGGCTGCCTCGTAACATGCGTAGATCGTCTGAATAATTCGCAAGCTCTCGCGGCTGGTGAGCAGCGGTTCTGATTCACCTGCCGCTGCCAGGACAGCCTTACGCACTGCGGGTGTATAGCCGCGCGGATCCAATGACTTCTCAAAACGATAACGCTTCCCGTTATGATTGACACTCCAATCTAACGGGCGATCGGCAAAGGGGAGCATCTCCAGCCAGCCTTTGCTTCCCCAGATTTTGATCATGGACTGATATCCCTGCTTCAGATAGAAGCCCGCGGTCAACGTCCCGAGAAATCCCGCATCATAACGCAAGGCGAATGCTGCCGAGTCTTCAACATCAAGCGGTTGACCACCGGCATTCGCCGTAAACCCGCTCACCTCGTTAATCGACGCACCTGTCAGATACATCGAAAGGTCCAGCCAGTGAATGGCAAGCCAGGACAGAAAGCCCCCACCGGCCTGATCCTTGTGCGCGTACCAGCTTCCATGATAGGCGGGTCTGGTTAAGCGGGTCTGATCCGCCAGCAGTTGCAGTTCTACACCGTAGATCTTTCCCAGCGTGCCCTCCTGGATCAGTGTGCGTGCATACTGGATCTCCGGGTTCGTCCGATTGGCCAGGGCCAGTGATAAGTTCAGATGCTTACTTTCCGCCTTCTGAACCAGTGGCTCGAACTGAGACACATTCAGACATGCGGGTTTCTCTGAAAGCACATGAGATCCCTGTTCCAGCGCCAGGTCAATCGCAGCAGGCGCCTGTCGGGCCTCCATGGTGACCAAAGCCAGTTCTGGTTTATGATTCTGAAAAAGTACTTCTGCCTGAGCATAGACTTCACTTAACTTGGCCCCCAGTTCCTTTCGCGCCAGATCAACCTGTTTTCCACTCGGGTCCGCCAAATAGACGGACTTGACGGCTTCGGTCGATTTCAACGCAGAGTAATACGCACTCAGGTGTGCCCCGGT